>JBAZRX010000038.1:0-2777 GCA_041662725.1 Minisyncoccota bacterium | reverse complement strand
AATATTGCAATTATAGCGCACGTAGATCATGGAAAAACTACTTTAGTAGATGCTTTGTTGAAAGCCGGTGGTATTTTCGAATCATATCAACATACGGAAGAACGTATGATGGATAGTAATGATCAAGAAAAAGAGAGAGGTATTACTATTTATGCTAAAAATGCGGCTATCTTCTATAAGGATACTAAAATTAATATCGTAGATACTCCTGGCCATGCTGATTTCGGATCTGAAGTAGAACGTATTCTCCGAACTGTAGATGCTACTTTGCTTTTGATTGATGCTTACGAAGGGCCGATGCCTCAGACAAAATTTGTTTTGAGAAAGTCTTTAGAGCTTGGTCTTAAGGTTTTGGTAGTTATTAATAAGATTGATAAGCCAATGGCTCGTCCAGATGAAGTTCTTGATCTGACTTTTGATCTATTCTCAAAGCTTGGAGCTACTCAAGAACAGCTAGATTTCCCATATATTTATACAATTGCGAGAGATGGTGTAGCGATCAGGAATTTGACTGATGAGAAGAAAGATATTACTCCTTTATTGGATTGGGTTTTGGAAAATGTGAAGAAGGCTGATGCTGACGTAGAAAAACCATTCAGAATGCAACCGGTGACTTTGGCTTACGATAACTTTATCGGAAGATTGGCTATTGGTAGAGTGAATGAAGGTAAAATTTCTGCGAACAAAACTGTTACTATAATTGATTCTAAAGGTGAAAAGAGACAAGCAAGACTTTCTAAAGTTTTCAGTTTTAGAGGAGTACAAAGAGTTGAGGCGGAAGAAGTGTGTGCCGGTGATATCGTAGCTTTGGCTGGTATGCCGGATATTTATGTAGGTGAAACTATTACTACTGATGATAAGGCTGAGCCTTTAGAGGCGATTAAAGTAGATCCACCTGCTTTGGCGATTGAATTTATGGTTAATGATTCTCCTTTTGCTGGTAGAGAAGGAAAATTTGTTACTGGTAGACATATTCGTGATCGTTTGAATAGAGAGCTTGAGACAAACGTTGGTTTGAAAATTGAAGATATTCCGAATAGTGATGCGATGAAAGTGTCAGGAAGAGGAGAAATGCACATTGCGGTTTTGATTGAAGCGATGCGTCGTGAAGGATTTGAATTACAGATCTCTCAGCCTGAAGTTTTGATGAGAACTGTGGATGGAGTAAAAGAAGAACCTTTGGAAATGGCTGTAATTAATGTTCCAGATGATATGGCTGGTAAGATTATTGAAATTCTTGCTACTCGTAAGGGAGAATTAAAGAATATGAAATCTGAGAATGGTACTACTTTTATGGAGTTTGAAATTCCAACTCGTGGACTTCTTGGTTTCAGATCAATGTTTATGATTATGACTCGTGGTGAAGGTATTTTTTATCATGCTTTCGAACGTTTTGCGCCTTATAAAGGTCCTATTTCAAAGCGTACTGTTGGTTCAATGATTTCAGGTGAGACTGGCTCTACTATGGCTTATTCTCTATGGAAATTGCAGGAACGTGGTCAGTTGTTTGTGAAACCTGCGACTGAAATTTATACCGGAATGATCATTGGTGAACATAATCAAGGTTCTGATTTGGTGGTGAATGCTTTGAAGAATAAGAAGCTTACTAATATGCGTTCTTCTGGTGCTGATGAGGCTTTGACCTTGGTTCCTATCATGGATATGACTTTGGAAAAGGCTATTGAATACATCAAAGAAGATGAGTATGTAGAAATTACTCCAAAAAGTATTCGTCTTCGTAAGAAGTACTTGGATGAGAATGCTAGAAAGAGACAGTCTAGAGATTAATAGTCAAATTGATGTTTTTTCGCTTCAGCCCCGCCATGGCGGGGCTTTTGTAGTTTGAAGTATCGCGCTTTTTATGGTATAATAATACGAATTATCCATATATGAATATACCTCCGCTACAACTCAAAAATCTGCTTGTTAGCCTCAATGCTATTACGCCTGAACGGTTTGAAGAGGCTACGACAAAGGCTATGGCGGCAAATGTGCCAATTGATATCTATTTAGCTGAAAATAGCTATATTCCGGATGCACAGATGGGTAAAATTATTGCCGATTATTTAGGTTTCCCTTTTCTTGATCTTACAAAGGAAAAAATTGAGAAACCAAATTTGTCTATTCTTCCTGAAAATGCGGCTAAATCTTCTTTGTCGGTAATTTTTAAACAGGATGATAAAAATTTATATGTAGCGACTAATAGTCCTGAAAATTATCCATTTTTTAAGGCGCTTGAAAGGAAGGTGCAGAAGTCTGTTTTGATCTATTATTCCACTCATGCCGGAGTTATTGATTCTTTGATTTATTATAAAACTGAGCTGGCCAGTAGAATGGCTAAGTTGGTTGATTCAATCAAAGTTATTGGACGAAAAGAAGAGGTGATAGAACTCGTGAATACTCTTTTGGAATACGCTTTTGATAATCGTGCGTCAGATATTCATATAGAACCTTTGCAAGATTTGGTATCTGTTAGATTTCGTATTGATGGAATTTTGCATGAGGTTGCGACTTATCCTATCGATATTCATGAAAAAGTTTCTTCTCGTATAAAAGTTATTGCGAGGTTGCGTACTGATGAAAGAGAAATTGCGCAGGATGGTAGGTTTAGTTTTAAAGCTGGAGATGTGAGAGTTTCATTTTTACCGATCACTAATGGTGAAAATATCGTATTAAGAATTCTTCTTTCCGGTGCTCAAAGATATTCTTTGAATGACCTTGGTCTTTCAGAAAGGGATTTAGAAAAAGTGAGGGCCGCTTCAAAAAAACCATTTGGG
>JBAZRX010000037.1:0-3804 GCA_041662725.1 Minisyncoccota bacterium | reverse complement strand
CTGTCTCAGGGGTTGGATTGAGCGCTTCAGACTCGGCTTTGCCGCGCATGGAGATATACCATTCCTCGGCATCATGGATGGCATGGTTTAAATCGTCTGTTTTGGTGCTGTGGCGGAAATTCTGGCCGTTGAGGAATGTGGCGGCATACCAATATTTGCTGTCGTCGCGTTTAAAAACATAGGCACGGCCACCAAGAATATCTTGAGCTTGTCTCTCCATAGAATCATCTCCTTCAAAGGAGTTACACCACTTACTGGGTAAGTACTGGGTAACTCTATTATGACAGAAAATGCTTAACGGACTGTTACTAAGTCCTTGAAAAGATGGTTGCGGGGGTAGGATTTGAACCTACGGCCTTCAGGTTATGAGCCTGATATAATATATAGTTAAGTTATTGATTTTATTGAATAATCAGCGTTTAAAAATGTGTCTGTGTCTATAAATGTGTCTCGAAAAATGGAGCAATATCGCAATAAATTGATGGAGATTTGAGAATTTCTAATCAACGATAGCAGAAATTTATAGAGCTCGGAAGAGCGATTATTGAAGTGCCAATCTGTTTCTTTGAGGTGAAAATAATCTGTGCGGCTATCCTTGCTTGAGTAGGATTAGGAGTAAACAGAGTAATTCTTAAATCACTCTCTGCACGAGAAAAACAAACGTACGCAAGTTTTCGGCCGCGTTCACGTTGCCCTTCGGTAGGGTCTTTTCCTACCGCTATGGTGACATCTTCTTCAGCATTCGAGACGGTTGCATTTTCTGAGGTCATAGTAAATTCCTATTCAAGAAAATCGTTCAAATATGATTTTCCACTGTAAAAGCTCATTTAAGGCAAGTTGTATTTATTTCAATAAACATTATAAAGACGATATATAGCAGAGTCCGCACTACCTTTTGTTTTCGATAATTTAATATTATAGGAAGCTTTGTGCTTAATGAATATCTATATATAGCTAGCGTAAAATACTAATTTCATTTTTTAGAGTTTCTGCAATATCAGATAGTGATTTATAGGGTCCTCTCGGAGGCAAGTTTTCTGGTGATGCAGCTAATATCTCTGGATATAAAATCCCGCTTTTGATTTCTGAAACTCTACCGCTATTAATTCCAAACCACGCAGCTATATCTTGATTAACATCTCCTCTGACTAACATAGCTTTAATAATGGCAGCATTAGATGCAGATACTTGGTAAGAACTGCGCTCAACGCGTTCTGGATTATCGTATGTATTATTTTTAATCGCGTTAACCTGAAAAATACTGTCTGCGGTTTTCTTAAGCGTGTCATTGTAATTCGCCGATATTTCAATAAACCGCACTATAATATTTTGGAAGTCATTAGAAATATCAGCATTTAAAGAATAGGATCCTAATATAGGGAATTTAGTTTTTGACCCCATGAAACCGTAAGGTTCGCAAATGTGATCTTTGAGCTTATTTCCATCGCCAGAATTAATTAAGTTATACAAAACCATGACACCCAAAACAGGAGAATTTTTACCGGCAATACCTGAAGTAAAAATATAATATTTATGCAGAATATCGAACAGTCTGTCAGTTATTGCCAATGTTTCAGTTGTATATTTAGCGTCCAGCACCAAATATTTTCCCTCGCATTCTATTAAGAAGTCTGGAGTAACATACTTAGTATTTATTTTTTTACCATCAACATAAATTAAGTTATTAATATTACCTTGGCCTTTTAAGATTGTTGGTTGATATAAGAGACTGAAATTCTTTCCGTTTTTTTCAAATATCATTTTCCAACTATCTGAAGAAATATGTTCTGTTGGATTAGAAGAGAACCCCAGTAGATGTGCAGCATCAATAATTTTAAATAAACAAAATATCTCGTAAAGCTGGTCTATACTCCTAATAGTATCAAAGTAAAAATCTTTGTAGATCTTCCCGCTAAATCCCTCATACCACTCTGTAATAACCTCAAACATTTCCTTATAATGAGGAACGCTGCTAAACCACATTGTAGATTTTGGCTTTTCTTCAAGAAAAGTATTTAACCCAGAAAATATTTTGTAATATTTACTTTGAACGCTGATTGCGTCTTTGATTTGCTCGTCACAAGTTAAAATAATTTTTTCATATGATGTTTCTCCGAAGGATTTTATTACCCCCTGAAATGAGTTCTGATTAGCTTGCGAAACGACACTCGTTTTTAATTTTTTATTTGTATCTAGACATCTGGATTTGAGCAAAAATAACTTTGACTTAATAGATTCCAATGAACCGATAATTATTTTATTCTCATATAAATTAAAATCTCTCCTTCTTGTTTTTACAAGTAAGGAATTAAAACCATAGTGTCTATTATTTAAAGATAGACAATCTGAGTCACTATCATGGTGCTGCTTTAACTCAGATAAATTTTGAGTAACCCAAACTAGGCTTTCTTCATCAATCTCTGAACTTTCATTGTATTCCGACACATGGTAATCAGGGCTTAACCTAAACCGATTTTTTTTCTCAAATCTTAAAAGATTTCTTTTAGACACTTCGAGAACTTTTCTTGATAATGCTAAGGTTTCTCTTACAGTATCGAAGTTCCCTTTTCTATTAACATTAACAACTTGCGTGATGCTCAAGTCTTGGGAACATATGTAAGCTTGTTTATCCTCTAAATATTCGAGCATATAATAAACTTGCTCTTCAGAAATTTTTTTGGAGTGAATATGCATTTTAAAAAAGAATTGAATCGGAGGCTGTTCAGAAAATGGATTATCCAAGTGAATTTTTAATTCCGTTTCTCCCCAGTGATTCGTGAAAAGAGGCCGCTTTTCTACACCTGATGATCCCCACTTATATTTTCCTGATTTGTCTTCTTTATTGGTTTCCTCAAAATAAGTAATACATTTAAGATCTTCAATCCAAAGCTCAACGTCAAGTCCTGCTACTCCTAACAGAAAGAAATTAACTTCTTCATCTTCAAATACGGTTAACTCTGAAATAGTTTCAATGTTAACGGGATCCTCTTTCCCTCTTTGAAAAAAAAATTTTGGCATGTTTTACTCTTTATGCAACAAACGAATAAACATCATGATTCCTTTGACCGGATAAAATTATTTTATCAAGCACTTGGCTGGTTCGGCTTAATTCTATTGTATTAGATTTTAACTCTAATAAAATATTTTTAAAGTCGTCACCATGACCCTTTATTAAAGGTAGCACATATTGTGCCACGGCAAAATCAAGAGCCATCCATTCATTACTGTCTGGATTAATATCCTTTAAAAGTGGCGCGCATACTTTAATGTATTCGAAAACCGCATTTTGCTTTCTTGGGCTAATAATTATAGGAGAGGCTGTTTTAGACTTACCCAATATGCTCTTAATAAGTTTAAATTTATCAGCATATTTGCGATCTACCTCGGCGTTACCCTCTGCGAATACTTTCAAAAAGTTAGTTGATGATATAGGTTCACACTCATAGCTATCAGTTTCTGAATTTGGCTCATACTCGTAGTCAGGGTCGTAATCAATTTGAATAATAGGAACTCTGTCCAAAACTCTTGGCGTTAATTCTTCTGTGGTAATGTCTGTGTTCACTGTTGCAAGGAACCTTACCGATTCAGGGATACTTAGTGATTTTGCACCTTCATCGTTTGAGAAAAAAACTTGTCTATTATTTTCACTGTCTGTTTGAGTAAGAAAGCTAGACCAGTAATATTCGATAGGACTAAGATTTGCCTCATCGAGCAGTATCCAGCTCGGACAAACATGCTCTAAATCTTTGTTTCTTTCTGCTTGCCTTAGTGTGTTATACAAATTAGATCGGAAGAGCGTCGTGT
>JBAZRX010000036.1:0-4209 GCA_041662725.1 Minisyncoccota bacterium | reverse complement strand
CCGCCAAAAACATCTCTTGAAAAGCATCAAGGGCTGCCAGACCATTATCACGACCACTGATCTATCGGAAGATTTAGCCGGTTTGAACTGTGAAGTGGTGAAGTCTTGAATATAATAAGGGGCCTTGACAAAGCCGTCGTTTAGACGTACATTGTCTATCAATGTTTAACACCTATACTTATGGGGCCTGTAGAATACTTTGTTGGAACACCTGAAGAAAGAGAGGCTATAGCACGAGTTAAAGAATCTAAAAAAAGTGGTGAACCAGGGCTTGATGATCGCATTGCAGTAATAGAAGTAAGAGGAAGAAGAATGGTTGCGGCCTTTGCAATAGCTGCACTTGCCCAGTGTACAGCATGGGCTATTAAGGCGAATGGTATATACGATCCACACGAGGCAGACTCAATGGCAACCCCTTCAACTCCGACAGTAACTCCGGAAGCAACTCCAATGTTAACCCCAACACCTCCGACAGTAACTCCGGAAGCAACTCCAATGTTAACCCCAACACCTCCGACAGTAACTCCGGAAGCAACCCCACTGTTAATCCCATCACCTCCGACAATAACTCCGACCTATTCGGATCAGCCAACAATAGACGAGACTGAAAAACGTATCTGGAGCAACGTCATGAATATGCTCTAGTCTGCAGCGGGCCTTTCCCTGCGTTTATCAATTTCACAGCAATTTTAAATCAAAATGGCTTATTTGAACCATGAATCTGGTCAAAAAGTCTGCACGTGCCGAAGGTCCTCTGGCAGGGCAGACTTTTCCTTGTATTCTTCGAGCTCTAAGTATTATTGCTATAAGCCCGTAAATATGATATAATATACAAAAGCCATCTCGAAGTCTTGCGAGCGAAGTGAGCTTATCAACAAAAACAAAAATAAATGCCTCAAATAATTCAAATAATTGGATCAGTAATCCTTGCAATAGTCCCGGTAGTCATCTGGGGAAACATTTTCTACAGTAAAAGTCCTGAAAAGCGCAGTCAAACCATCCTGACTTTCATAATGGGGGCTTTGGCAGTTTTTCCTATTCTAATCTATAAATTCAGTTGGCAGTTTTTCCCTTGGATGAATGCCTTTAAATTTGCTGATGCATATAGGGGTGATGTAATTGGCTTTTCTAATGCTCTCATTCTTCCTCTTAGTATTATTATTACCTTCATGTTCGTTGGTATTATTGAGGAAACTATGAAGTTTTCATCTGTGAAAATTGTCGACGAAGATGAAATTAAAAATATCGATGATTCAATCGAATTTTTTATCCTTGCCGCGCTTGGCTTTGCCTTTACCGAAAACATTCTTTATTTCTATAATATTTGGCTATCAGAAGGTCCTTCTCATCTGTTATTGCCTTTCCTTTTTAGGTCATGTTTTTCCACTTTTGCTCATTTACTTTTTTCTGGTTTGCTTGGCTATTACTATGGGGTCGCTCATTTTGCCACATCAATTCTTCAAGAAGAAATGCGTGAGAAAAATAGTCTTTGGTCCAGAATTCCACGTAAACTTTTATTTTTCAAACGCGAAGTCCTTTTCTATCAAGAGAAAATGTTAGAAGGTTTGCTTCTCGCGATAGGGCTACATGCTCTATTCAACATCTTCCTTGAAATGGGTATGACCTTTATGATCGTTCCTTTCCTTGTGGGTGGATATGTAGCGCTTACTTATCTTCTCGATCTTAAAGAGAATCACAAGAATTACGGTAAACTACTCAATTACGTCCGCAACCATCCTCACAAATCCGGCATCTACTTTAGACGTAATCCTTTAGCCGAAGAAAGAGTTTCTTCAAATTAGAAAATCAATTTAAGCACTTGATCTAGCTTTAATTACCTGCTAAACTCCCTGCTTGCGTACTAGCGTAAAGCTTAATTTAATTATGTCCCACGATAAAATCATCGTTCAAGGTGCAAGATTGCACAATTTGAAGAATATCAATGTTGAGATTCCGAAGAATAAATTTACCGTAGTAACCGGACTTTCCGGTTCTGGCAAATCCACTTTGGCTTTTGATACCATCTATGCCGAAGGGCAAAGACGCTATGTGGAAAGTCTTTCTACTTACGCGCGAAATTTTCTTCAATTAATGGAAAAACCAGATGTGGACAGTATAGAGGGTCTTTCTCCGGCTATTTCTATTGATCAGAAATCCGCTCCTAGAAACCCACGTTCTACAGTAGGTACAGTTACTGAAATATATGATTATCTTCGTCTGCTTTTTGCTAAGGTGGGTACTCCTCACTGTCCGGAATGCGGCCTTCCGATTGAGCGCCAGACAGCTCAACAGATACTGGAAGACATCTGTAATATGAAAGAGGGGACTCGTATTTTAGTAATGGCTCCGATGATTAGAGATAGAAAAGGTCAGCATACTAAAGTTATTGATAGAATTAAAAAAGAAGGTTTCGTCCGTGTGCGTGTTGATGGGGAAGTAGTTTCTGTCCTGGAGATTCCGCCTTTAGATGAAAATAAGAAGCATAATATTGAAGTGGTGGTGGATCGTGTGGTAATCAAAGACCTCGAGAAAAAGTCTCAAAAACTATCTACCGGAGAGGTAATTGATCTGCCAAATCCCAATCGTACTCGTTTAGCTGATTCTATAGAAACTTCTCTTAAATTTGGAGAAGGTCTTCTAATGATATGTAATAACGATACTGGTAAAGACAAGATTTACTCTGAACATTTTGCCTGTCCTACTTGTCATATTAGTATTCCTGAAATAGCCCCAAGAAATTTTTCTTTTAATAGCCCTCATGGCGCTTGTCAGGAATGTCATGGTCTTGGTACAAAATTGGAAATTGATCCTGAATTAGTGATCCCAAACCCAAATCTTACTTTAGCAGAAGGTGCTGTGATGCCTTGGTCTACAACTACATCTCATTTAGCTTGGTATAATCGTATTTTGGAAAGTGTGGCCAAGGCTCACAAATTCTCCATGAATACTCCTGTTAAAAAACTTTCTCCAGAGGTGATGAATATTGTTTTGAACGGAGATAAAGATAGAAAATACACAATTGAAATAGGAAATTCTGATCCTGATCCGGACGAAGAGCCAACAGGTCATTTTAGTGGTAAATATGAGACCAGTTTTGAAGGTGTTATCCCTAATTTGGAACGTCGCTTTTTGGAAACTGAATCTGATTACGTGCGTAAGAAAATAGAAGGTTATATGCGTATTCTGATCTGTCCATCTTGCCATGGTAAGAGGTTGAAGGCGGAAATTTTGGCAATAAAAATCGATGAAAAATCTATTATTGATGTTACAGAATTATCAGTAGTGAAGGCTTTAAAGTATTTTGAGGGACTCAAGCTTAGTCCAATGAAGCAAGAAATTGCTCGTCAGATTACTCATGAAGTTTGTAATCGTTTGAGGTTCTTGGAGAATGTTGGTCTTTCTTATCTTACTTTAGATAGAACTGCGAACACTCTTTCTGGAGGTGAGGCTCAGCGTATTCGTCTCGCTACACAGATTGGATCTCGTCTATCAGGCGTAATTTACGTCTTAGATGAGCCAAGTATCGGTCTTCACCAAAATGATAATGATAAATTGATTAAAACACTGATTTCGTTGCGTGACCTTGGGAATACCGTAATCGTTGTGGAACATGATGTTGATACCATGCTCGCTGCCGATTATATTCTTGATATTGGACCTGGAGCTGGAAAGAACGGAGGAAATGTGGTTGCCGCTGGTACTCCTGAGGAAATTATGAAGAATCCTAAGTCTATTACTGGTAAATATCTATCTGGAGAGATATGTGTGGAAGTTCCGAAGAGTCGTCGTAAGGGAACTGGTAAAAAACTTATTTTATCAGGTTGTACTGAGCACAATTTGAAGAACGTAACGGTAGAGTTCCCATTGGGAATATTTATCGGTGTTACTGGTGTTTCAGGTTCTGGAAAATCTACTCTAATCAATGACATCTTGGTGAGACGTGTTTCTAAGGAGGTATATGGTTCAAAAACCGCTCCTGGGGCACATAAAGATCTCAGAGGTGTTGAAAATATTGATAAAATCATCAATATCGATCAATCTCCAATCGGTCGTACTCCACGTTCAAATCCTGCTACTTATACTGGCGTGTTTACAGATATACGCGACATGTTCTCTCAGACACCTGAATCTAAGCTTCGTGGCTATAAATCCGGGCGTTTCAGTTTTAATGTGAAAGGTGGTCGTTGTGAGGCTTGTGCCGGTGATGGT
>JBAZRX010000035.1:0-4639 GCA_041662725.1 Minisyncoccota bacterium | reverse complement strand
GCGCCGTGACAATTGCGGCAGTCGATTTTGTAGTGTCCAGACACAGTATACAAGAATCGCAAATCACAGAAAACCGTTATCCACAGTTACTGCTTGCAGGTTTTTATCGGTAGCATAGTTTTAGAGGCGAGGCCTCGAGGCCTCGCCTCTAAAACTATGCTAAAGTATTTGGATGTTACCAAAAAAGACATCGTGGGGGACAGTCGCTGATTGGTATGATGAAATGCTTCTGGATTCCAATTCGTACCAGAAACAGGTCATTATGCCTAATATTATGCGTATTATTAACCCTAGAAATGGAATGAGCATTATAGATATTGCTTGTGGCCAGGGTTATTTTTCTCATGCTTTTGCTGAAAATGGGGCGAAAGTTATAGGCTGTGATATTTCAAAAGAATTAATTGAAATTGCCAAGAAAAATTCTATAAAAGGAAAAGAAATTGAATATTTTGTCTCTTCATCAGACAACCTTCCGTTCATGAATGGTGAATCAAGAAAAGTTGATTTTGCAGTATTAATTCTTTCTTTACAAAATATTGAAAACCTATCGGGGACTCTTTCTGAATGTGCTCGCATTCTTAAACCAGACGGCCGTCTAGTTATAGTTTTGAATCATCCAGCGTTTCGTATACCGAAAAATTCAAGTTGGGAATGGAATGAACAAAAGCAATATCGTCGAATTGATGCTTATATGTCAGATCAGCAGTTTAAAATTGATATGACTCCTGGTGAAGCTGATCCGGCTAATAAAAAGTTTACAGTTTCATTTCATAGACCTTTGCAGACTTATTTCAAAGCTCTTATAAAATCAGGACTGTCTGTTGTCCGTCTTGAAGAATGGATTTCTCACAAAAAAAGCCAGACAGGTCCACGTGCAGTTGAAGAAGATAGGTTGAGAAAGGAAATACCAATGTTTATATGTATTGAAGCTAAGAAGTTAGATTCTAAATAGAAGTTTGATCTCTTAGACTATTTTGTATCCTTAATAGTTAAAGCAGGATATAAAGCTAATAGGGAGAAAATTCCTATAACAATAAACATATTTTGCGTGCTTACAAAGAGAAGGCCAATTATCATTATTATTGGTGCTAAGAAGTATGAAAGTGGTCTTGTGATTCTATATGAACCAAGTATGGCACTATCACGTGTAGGAACGGTTTTGAAGAAGTAAGTCTCCATCATAATCTCTGCAGTTGCGGCACCAATACGAGTAATGAGGAAAAGTGTTGCCCAGAGGAAAATACTTTTTAATACGAAGAATGATAGCATTATGGTTGCAATTCCCGTGATGGCAAAACCGATAGCCATAATACCTTTTTCACCATTTTTCTCATCAGCAAGTTTACCTAAAGGATATTGAATAAGTGGAAAAGGAATTAACATAATGACTAAAATAATACCGATTTGCTCCCAACTGAATCCAATGTTTTTATTTAAATAAATTGGGCTGTAAATAACCATCCATGAATAGAATATCTGGAGGATTAAATTAGCTGAAAATAATTTAACTAAATTTGCATCATGAGAAATTCGTTTTATCAATTGCCATAGTGAAAGATGGGTGTAATTAGGATCTTTAAATCTGGGGAAGTTACGATGAATGAGGTATAGAAGGGGGAACAACATTGCTAAGGCGGCTACGTAAGTATTGCGGTAATTATTTGAGCCGTCTATAAGTATTGAACCAATGAGAGGTGCTATAACCCAAGAAGCGTTCAGTGTTGCTGTGTAAAGTCCGCGTACAGCGCCGATATTTTTGCTGTCCGTGTATACTTCAAGAAAAATATCCAAAGTAAGTCCTATAAGAAAAACAACAGCTGATTGTATGATAAAAAGTGAAGCTAAGACTACTGGTGAAGTTGAAGAAATTAAACCATAGAAGAGACCTATTTGTATGCAAATTAGAAGCATAGCCGAGGTGTAATTTCCTATATGTCTTATCAATATCGGGGCTATGAGGAAACCAAGAATACCAACAGCGGCACCAGCCATGTAAATAAGACCGATGAGATCTTCATTGGCAAACAAACTCAAAAAACTTGAGTTTGAATACATTGGTATAACGGCATGGAGGGTAAAAATAAAGCCTATAATAGCGATTGTGTAGACTTTATGAGAATGCAATACTCTTGTGCTCATGATGTTTGTGACTATTATAACATTTTTTAATTCGATGATGTTATAGTCTGTTAGAGCGTATTAGTGAAATTTAAGATAACTTACAACAGTATTAAAAAGCATAAGAAATAGGAAAATAATTAATAGTTGCACGTATTGTAAAACCATGTTAAATTACCTTGACTATGAAGAAAGAGATACACCCACAAAATTATAGACCTGTTATTTTCGCCGACAACTCCAGCGGTACAAAATTTCTTATACCTTCTACTATAGAGACCAAGACTACTGAAAAATGGACTGATGGTAAGGAATATCCTGTTCACTTTATTGAAATTTCTAGTGCCTCTCATCCTTTTTATACAAATCAGGAGAAAATTATTGATACAGCTGGACGTGTTGAGAAATTCAAGGCAAGAATGTCTAAGGCTAAGAAATAATTGCTTCTACGAAACTACGAATCTACGAATTATGCGAATGGGCTACGAAGCTACGAATCAACGAATTATGCGAATTACTACGAATCCGCGAATGAAACACAGTGTTTGCGATTATTCGTAGATTTGTAGTAATTCGCATAATTCGTAGTTTCGTATTCGTAGATTCGTATCATGAACAACGATATATATAAATCAAATCCGAAAACAGCTTATCTTGCAGGTGTTTACGAAAAGCTTGCAAACGATGAAGCTGAAGTCCGTAATATGATGGAAAAAGATCCATCATTAAAAGAGCTGGCTGAAAATGATTTAAAATCTATTTTGGAGCAGAAGAAAGAATTAGAAGAACAGATGAAAAATATACTTGAAGGTGACAAAGAGGAAGATGAAAAGCCCAACGAAGTAGTTTTGGAAGTTCGTGCTGGTGCTGGCGGAGACGAAGCCGCCCTTTTTGCCGCGGAGCTTTTGGATATGTACAAGAGGTATGCTGAATCTCGTGGCTGGTCAGCAAAGATTTTAGAAAAATCTGAAAATGATGTTGGTGGCTATAAGGATGCTTCTTTGGAAATAAAAGGTAAAGGTGTTTATGAAGATCTTCGTTTTGAAACTGGTGTGCACCGTGTTCAACGTGTTCCAGAGACAGAAAAGATGGGTCGTATCCACACTTCCACAGCATCAGTTGCTATTATGCCCATTCGCAAGAAATCTAAATACGAACTCAATCTTGCTGATGTTGAAATGGAATTTTCACGTGCTGGTGGTAAAGGTGGGCAAAATGTAAATAAAGTTGAATCAGCTGTAAGAGTTATTCATAAACCTACAGGTATAGATGTACGTTCTACTGTAGAGCGTAGTCAAGGGGCAAACAGGGAACGCGCCCTTCAAATTTTAACTGCAAAATTGGAAGCTTTGAAAGAAGAACAAGAAGCCAAAAAATTCTCTGCTGATCGTAAAGGTCAGATTGGTACAGGAGATCGCTCTGAAAAGATTCGTACTTACAATTATCCTCAAGATCGAGTTACAGATCACAGAATCAAACAATCTTGGCATAATTTGCCAGGTATTTTATTGGGTAAGTTTGGACCGATTACAGAAGCATTGAAAGATTTTGAAAAGACAGGGAAGGTGGGGAGTGAAGAGGATGAGGGGTAAAACAAAAGAAAACCGCTCGCGAAAGCTAAACGGCTTTCGTGAGCGGTGTGAGGAATTATTTCACTTCCTCATCATGTCCAAAAAATTTGAAGTCGGTTTCAATCTTATTGATAAAGCCGAGTCCCAGGGCTTCTTGAGCAGTGTATTCGAGAGAACGATATTTCTCACCTAGACGGAACAGTTCGTGAATCTCTTCGCGGCTCTTCTTTAGACGCTTCATATACAGATCTTCGCGTTCTTTTTTGTCGTCAGTCATCTGCTTCTTGATCATCACGATCTCTTGATCGGAAATTTCGTCGCTATCACGCACACATTCGAAACCTGTGCGAGTGAAGTGGACGAAGAATTTCGCGGTTGGTAGTGCTCGACGTTCTCGGCATGAAAGTAGGATATCGACAGCCATAGACGCACAACGTTCGATAACCAAACCATCGACTGGCGATCGGACCATGTTAATAGCACCGCATATATGCTTACCACTACCGACGTCACCACCACTGCTCGCAATGAGTAAAGTGATAGGCGCGACTTCCTTGAAGTCGAGAGCGAGCATGATCTTGATGATTCCATCAGCCATGTCTTCGTTGATTTTTCCCCGAAGAGGGATCAGACGGCGTTCGGTCAGATTCTTGGCTAATGCAGTCTCCGAAATACCAAGTGAATCCAGCATAACTGAATATATATCTTTCATTGCTACTCTCCTTGTTTGAATTTTTATTTTAAAAATGAATTGACTATTATTAGAAAATTCTCTGGTATAAGAATATCATATTAGAATACAGATGTAAAGTCTTGTCTAGTATCAAGTCTGTTCATGTAAATTTGGTGTTTGCACTGCGTAGCTCGCGATTAGCGAGCGAAGCGGTGCCACCGGCAGGAATTGAACCTGCATCTAGGGCTTAGGAGTCCCTTGTTCTATCCGTTGAACT
>JBAZRX010000034.1:0-5728 GCA_041662725.1 Minisyncoccota bacterium | reverse complement strand
GCTAGCTAGAAGACTAAAGGGATTGTAATTAAAGGACGCTTCAGAGAATGAAGGTAGAACAAGAATAGCTACTATAAGTACGATTAAGATTCGCTTGCTGTAGGTGTTTAAATTCATGTGCAAGATAAGGAATCCGGAGTTAGAAAACGCAGGGATTACTTGGTTGTAATTATATCAGAATTTATGAGGGGGGGGGAAAAAAATAGAGGGTGGGGATAACAAACAATTTTATGTTTAGTCTTTAAATACTTAAAAATTACTATCCTAAAATATTCTTCAAATCGTACCTTCCAATCGGCCCCTTATATAACTTAATCCCCTCTCCATCAGCAAAACTTGTAGCGATTTCATCACAACGTTCATTGCCAGGTATTCCAGCGTGACCAGCTACATGTTTCCATTTAATATTTTTACCAGCTACACATTCATCAAGTTTCATCCAAAGGTCCTTATTTAAAACTGCCTTTTTTGCCGATGTTCTCCAATTATTTCTTTTCCAACCATGAATCCAATTTGTAATACCATTTATAACATAAGCGGAATCTGATAAGACTGTTATATCGTCTGACTCTGGAGCATTTGAAACACCTCCGATAGCCGCCATAAGTTCCATCCTGTTGTTCGTTGTATGTTTTTCACCCCCACCAAGCTCTATTACTGTTACATCATCACTTTTAATTGCTATTACAGCTCCCCATCCACCAGGACCGGGATTATTACGTGAAGAACCGTCAGTAAAAATGATTATTTTAGACATGGAGCAAGTATATCATTTCATTCTGCTATGCCAAGAAAATATCTACAACCCTCAATCTTAATTCTGCCCTACCCCTATATATTGATTTATCTAAAGATGCTACGAGGTCAACAGGTTTATTGACCTGAATTTGCTTCATCCACTCACTTGCTCCACCAAAAAATGAAATTGCAGACAACTTCTCTCCGTTTGATTTATTGAACATAATCTCTACATGATCATTTCCTTTACCAAATTTCCTTACAGTAGATGGAACTACTTTTCTAAACAGAAAAACAGGCTTTGGATTACCAACTCCAAAAGGCGCTAATTGATTTAGATCTGCATGAAACTTTGAATTAATCTCATCTAAGGAAATCTCTGCATCAATAAAATCCTCAACATTATCTAATTGTTCTCCATCAACTGATATGGTTGAATTGTTATCCGTCAACTGACGGAGTTTAATTGTTTTACATGCTTCACATAACCTCATCTCTAAATAATGTATCTGTTCATTAGAAACTTCAAATCCTCCCGAATGATGATGTCCGCCAAATTGTACAAATAAATCACTAGGTACTGCACGCATAAGTTCAACAATATTCGTCTTACCTTCAGATCTACATGAACCTTTTATAACATCGCCACCATCCCTTCCCCACAGAAAAACTGGTCTATTAAACTCTTCTGCACAAGAATTAGCTACTAAACCAAGCAACGCTGGACGCCATAAAGGATTACCGAGCACAATTACATTCGGCATAACACTGCCATGTCTTTCATGTATTATCTTTTTTACTTCTTTAACCAACGAAGCTACCACTCCTTTTCTTTCATTATTAATTTTATCTAGATGTTCTGCGCAGATATAAGCATCATTATCGTTATCAGCTGACAATAATTTAAAAGCATCAATCGGCATACCCATACGTGAAGCGGCATTTATCCTAGGCGTAATCATAAAAGTAATATCATCTTCAGTAAGGTACCGCTGGTCAATTTTTAACTTCCTTAGTAACTGCATGATTCCTTTTCGTGGACTTTTTCGTAAAACTTTTAATCCATAATGAGCAAATATTCTATTCTCACCAATCAATGGCACCATATCAGAAAGCGTAGCGATACCAACTAAGTCTAGAAACCATTTTTCATGGCCTTCTTTGAGTCCAAATCTATTCTTTTTTAAGATTGCTTGAATAAGTTTAAAAGCTACCCCAGAACCACAAATATTTTTATCAGGGTAATTACAATCAATTTGCTTATGATCAATGATAGCGAATGCTTCCGGCAATACAGGTGGTGGTTCGTGATGATCAGTAATAATAACTTCAATACCCAATTCATTAGCACGCTTCACAGGAGTAGTATCCGTAATACCGCAATCTATTGTGATAAGTAACTTCACGTTTTCAGATACCAATTGTTCAACAGCTTCTAAATTCAAACCAAAACCCTCATCGTGACGATGTGGAATATAAATAGAATAATTCTTAAAGCCAATTTTCTTCAAAAAACCATCCATCATGGCCGCACCAGGAATTCCATCTGCATCATAATCAGCATATATAGCAATTCGTTCGTTATTTTCTATAGCTTTAATAATACGGCTAGCTGATTTTTCTGCATCCTTTAAAAGGAACGGGTCATGCACACCGCTTTCATAGTCTGGTGAAATAAATTTATTCGCTGTTTCAATATCAGAAATTCCTCTATGAAACAATAAATGTGCAACTATATCAGAAATACCACCAAACTTGGTTTTTTCTTCATTATTCAATTGTCGGCGAAGATTGTATAACATAAAAGCTGTGTTTCCTGATTATAATGCCTGAAAAACAATTGGAGTATAGCATTTTTAGAGACCAGATCTCTAAAAATGCTATAATCAATGCAATAAATCCTACTACGCTCCGCTTCGCAGAGCTAAGAAGGATTAGGAATAAACTAAAAAACATATGAATAACTGTATTTTTTGTAAAATTATTTCAAAAGAGATCCCTGCTCACATTATTTATGAGGATGATAATTTCTTAGCTTTTCTTGATATTCATCCACAATCACCTGGTCATACGCAAATCATTCCAAAGAAACATTATCGTTGGGTCTGGAATGTTTCAAACGTTGGAGCTTATTTCGAAGTTGCTCGCAAAGTCGCTTTAGCACAACAAAAAGCTTTTAATACAGATTGGATTCTATCAAAAATTATAGGTGACGAAATACCTCACGCACACATTTGGGTATTTCCAAATTCTGAAGTCAAAGGAGATAAAAATGATTTTGAAGGAAATAAGGAAAAGATAATTGAACAATTGAACAATTGAACAATTGAACAATTGAACAATTGAACAATTGAACAATTGAACAATTGAACAATTGAACAATTTTACTCCGTCAGCTGGCTGAGGACAATCTAGCAATTTTTTATATAAAATTTTAAGTAATAAATTATTAAATTTATAAGTGAAAACCCCGTACACAATTGTTGTATACGGGGCGAAGATAAACATCTTTTTAATTGGTACCAATAAAGCTGACCGGGATAACCCAGTTGCCTTCATTTTTAATTAAGGGACAAATTCTCCCATCTTTAGTCCCTATGAAGAATTTCCCTTTAACTGGAGGATCAAACATTAAATCCTCCTTTTTCAAAGTCCGTAGGAATTGGGTGCCTGCTTTTTTGACTGTTATGTCACCTTGCACATAACCAGCAAATTCCCATTCTATTGATCCTGCCTCCAAAATCAGAGGGCTCCGTTCTGGTGCATATTCTATTGATATTGCAACCTTGTCCTGAAAAAACTTCATCCATTTAACCCGGTCAATTTTGACCGAGTTATCGGAGTGTTCTCCGGACTCGGAGTCTGACAAAATGACTTCGCCAGTAGAATTCCGAACAATATCCCAGGTATAGACAGTTTCATCGTCTATAACCAGGCGGATATTCGTCAGTACCCCACTGTGAGTCGCCACGAACTGGGAGTAAACCCCCTTAGATCCCACACGATAGTCTATTTCGCCATCACGCATGATGATCTCTTTTTTAACAATTGATGCTGGAACTGAAATTGTTTTTTTCCCGGTCTCAGCAGCCTCAGCCAAAAAGGTCATAGCGATTGCAAGAATCGAAATTAAATATTTATTTTTCATAGAACTCCTCTTCTATACAACTGAGCATTACTCACTTTTTGAAAATACCCTGATTTTCAGGCCTATTTTCAAGATAAGTTGTTGTATTTTTTACTTCTTATATTATAGCATATATGGTCATATTCTGTCAAGCTAGAAATAAGTAAGTTCAACAAGTAAGTGCAACACCTGTTAAAATACAAGGTATTAGTCATCTCACGATTTAAACTACCCAATTTCTAATTACTTTAACACCTCAATTCCAACCAACGTTCCATTAGCAAGAAAATCTAACATCGCTCCCCCACCAGTAGAAACAAAGGTAAATTTTGATTCAATACCAAGAGTTGCTATGGCTGCCAAAGTGTCACCACCACCAACGATTGATTCCACTCCATCATTTTCAGTAGCCTCACCAATAATTTTCGCCAACGCCAAAGTCGAATCTTGAAAACCATCTTCATATCTTCCAAGAGGACCATTCCAGAGAATTGATTTGGCTTTAAGAATAACTTCACGAAGTTCTTCCAGTGTTTTTGGTCCAACGTCAACCATCTTTTCTGTAGAAGAAAAATCTATGACTGACTTAACTTCTCTTTTTTCATTCAAAACATCACTCGGTAATAACAATTTTTCATTTCCCAGAAATTGAGATAATTCAAAATCACCTTTTGAAACCGTAGATTCGCCTACTTCATAACCTTTCTTTAGTAGAAAATCGTTAGCTAAAGCACCACCAACAAAAACAAAATCAGCTATTTTCATAAATTTTTCAAATAAAGGCAATTTCGTATCAAACTTTGCACCACCGAGAATAAATAAAAATGGACGTGTTGGATTGAAAGCTTTTGAAAGATAGCTAATTTCTTTCTCTAATTGTAATCCAGCATAGCTATCCAGTAGTTTAGGAACGCCAACGATAGATGCATGCTTGCGATGACAGACAGAGAAAGCATCATTTACATAAATATCAGCTAAAGAAGCTAATTCTTTTGAAAATTTAGGATCATTACCTTTTTCACCATCAAAGAAACGTAGATTTTCAAGCAAAAAACATTTTCCAGATTTTTGGCTTTCAGATTCAATAAACTCGTAAGCATTTTTATAATCTTTAATAAAAGAAACTTTTACACCCAGTTCATTCAGACGATTTGCAACAGGTTGAAGTGAAGGATTACTTCCATCATCTGCTTCAAGATGACTCATTAAAATAACTACAGCTCCTTTACTTAATAAATATTCAATGGACGGAATCGTCATACGAATACGGTAATCATTAGCAACCACCCCATTCTTTAATGGCACATTAAAATCTGCACGCATTAGTACTTTAATACCATCTACAAATTGAATATCTTTAAGTGTTTTCATATTACGAATAACGAATCTACAAATTATGCGAATTACTACAAATCTACGAATGAAACACAGTGTTTGCGATTATTTGTAGATTCGTAGTAATTCGCATAATTCGTAGATTCGTAGTTTAACATTTATCAACCTCTTTCAATAACTCAACAAACCCTGCGATGTTAATACTTTCCCTGCCAACCAAAAGACCATCAACTTGCCCTATTTTCATTATATCTCCAGCATTTCTGAAAGTAACCGAACCGCCATAAAGTACAGTTGTTTTTATAGCTAAATCACTACCAAAAAGATCCGCAAACGCCTTTTTTACAAACAAATTCATTTCATAAACTTGTTCAGGTGCCATTGATTCCTTTGCGCCAATAGCCCAGACGGGTTCATAAGCAATAATAATATCCCCCGCATACTTTTTTGGAATATTAGCAAAAGTATTTTTTATTTGATTCTTTAAAAAATCAAAATGTGAACCATTTTCATTGTCTCGCGATTTTT
>JBAZRX010000033.1:0-6698 GCA_041662725.1 Minisyncoccota bacterium | reverse complement strand
TCACTCTTTGTATTATCCATACGTGTTACAATTAATTGATAATCGACCCTTACCCACCATTGTAACCGCTGGACTAAAAGGTTTTATAGCATTAAAATATATAAGTGCCTCCAAACAATGAAGATAATAGTCGCATAGATGAGCTGAAAGAATCTCTTTATTCAAGAACTGCGCCTGATGTGCGCACTAGGAGAAAACTTAGATATACTGATGAAGAGACGAATATACAAAGTGATTGGAAACATGAAGAAACAGAATCAGTACCACCTGTTGAATTAAATAAAAAATACGAAAATCATTCCATGTCTTTTTTCACTAAATTACTTATCGTTTCAATAATATTTTGTGTAGGTGCGGTTGGCATCGGTGCTTATATCTTTTTCAATGGGGCTAATCTAATTTCTGCAGATAATATTGAGATCAAAATCAGTGGTCCAGTTTCTATTCCAGGAGGAGAGCCTGTTACTTTCGATGTTATTACTATTAATAAAAATAACGTTGATTTACAGCTTGTAGATATGAAAGTTGATTTTCCTGTAGGTTCTGTAGATCCTGATAATCCTTCTCAAACTTTGCAAAGTTATCGCAAACTTATTGGTGATATCAAAGCTGGTGGTAACGCTAGAGAAAGCATAAAAGCTATTATTTTTGGTGAAGAAAATAATCAAAAGCAAATTTCGGTTACTTTAACTTATGGGGTTAAAGGTTCCAATTCAGTGTTTACTAAAATACAGACTTACGATGTTATTATTAATTCATCCCCTATAAACGTCACAGTATCTTCCTTTACAGAACTAACCTCTGGACAAGAGTTTGATATGAAAGTGACTCTTAAATCTAATTCAGAAGAAACTCTTAAGAATGTAATTCTCAAAGCTGAATATCCTTTCGGTTATACTTTCATTTCATCATCAGTTGTATCTCTTTCTGACAAATCAACATGGAAGATTGGCGATATATTACCTGGTAAAGAACGTTCTGTAACTATTCATGGAAAACTCACAGGAGAAGATTCAGATCTAAGAGTTTTTCGTTTTGCTGTAGGTGCTGGTAGTACGAAAACTCAAGGGGTTATTGGTACTCAATACATGACTATTGAGCAAGATATAACTATAGAAAAACCTTTTATTTCTTTGAAGATAGATATAAACAATGACCAAACATCTAAAGATTATATTAGTAAGTATGATCAAGCTGAGCGTGTAAATATAACATGGTTCAATAATCTACCAGACTCTATTTCTAACGTGGAAATAGTGGCAAAGATTTCCGGCTCAGCATATAGCAAGAGTTCAATTTCGCCTGATTCTGGATATTTCAATTCCAGTAATGATGAAATAGTCTGGAATCAAAAAACTAATTCAGCATTAGCTTCAATAGGTGCCGGTGAGAGTGGTAATGTTTCATTTACGATAACCCCGAGAGATCAAAGTACAAATATGAAGAGTATAATAAATCCAACTATAACAGTTGTTGCAACAGTCTCCGGAAGGCGTTCACAAGAAGCAAATGTACCTCAAGTTGTGAATTCGGCAGTAACAAGGAATATTAATATTTCTTCCAACGCAAAACTTTCTGGTCGTGTAGTACGTACTATAGGATCTTTTGTTAATACAGGTTTTATTCCTCCTAAAGTTGATGCGCCGACTACTTATACAATTATTTGGGATGTTGATAATACATCTAGTACCATCGGAAACGCTTCTGTCAAAGCAACTTTGCCACAATATGTGAAATGGCTTAATAACATTAGCCCATCTACAGAAGATATAACATATGATAAAGATAGTGGCACTGTTACATGGAATATTGGTAATGTAGAGACGTTTACATTAAATTCATCACGTCGCAAAGAAGTTGCTTTTCAAGTCTCGTTAATTCCTAGTGTAAATCAGATCGGACAATCCTTAAATTTGGTTAACCGTGCAGTACTTACTGCGATTGATAATTTTACCGGCGTCTCACTTCAAAGTGAACAAGATGATTTAACAACGAGGTTTAGTACAGATCCGGCTTATCGGCAGGGAGATGAAATGGTAATGAAATAATTGGTAAATATCTTGATTTAGTATAGAATATCTCTATGTTAAAAAATGAAGAAACTATGGATTTATTAGTCTCTCTGTGTAAGAGGCGTGGCTTTATTTATCAAGGCTCTGAAATATACGGTGGTCTCGCTGGAACTTGGGATTATGGACCTCTGGGTGTGGCTTTGAAGAAAAATATTAGGGAATTGTGGTGGAAACGTTTTGTTGATGATCGTGATGATATGTTCGGTATGGATGCGGCTATCCTCATGAATCAAAACGTCTGGAAAGCCACCGGTCACGCCTCCAATTTTTCTGATCCTTTGGTTGAGTGTAAGAAATGTAGCGGACAATTTCGTGCCGATAAACTTCCCGATAAAACCAAATGTCCAGATTGTGGAGCTAAACTTGAAGAAGAAAAAAGATTTAACATGATGTTCCAAACCAATGTTGGTGCTGTTCGTGATGACTCTTCTATTTCATATTTACGACCAGAAACTGCTCAGGGTATGTTTGTAAACTTCAAAAATGTTTTGGATTCACAACATCCTAAACTGCCTTTTGGTCTGGCACAGGTTGGTAAAGCTTTTCGTAATGAAATTTCACCTCGAGATTTTCTTTTTCGAGCTAGAGAATTCGAGCAGATGGAAATAGAGTATTTCGTTCATCCTGATAATTGGGAAGATACTTTCAGAGCTTTTGTTTCGGAAGTTCATGCTTTTACTCGCGATATCGGTTTAACTCCATCGAAACTACATGAGCTTGAAGTACCAGAAACAGATAGAGCTTTTTATTCCAAGCGCACGATAGATTTTGAGTTTGATTTTCCTTTTGGTAAGAGTGAGCTTTATGGTCTGGCTTATAGGACTGATTATGATTTGAAGCAACATTCTGATTTCAGTAAAGTTGACCTTTCGTATTATGACGATGAAACCAAAGAACGTTTTATTCCTCACTGCATTGAGCCTTCTTTCGGTTTGGATAGAACAGTTCTCGCGGTATTAACTGATGCTTATACAGAAGATGATCTTGGTGGCGAAAAGCGGGTATATCTCAAACTAGCGCCTTCGGTGGCACCTTATAAGGTGGCTGTCTTCCCGCTTCTTAGAAATAAGCCTGAGCTGGTGAAGAAGGCTGAGGAAATCTACAAAAACTTGAAACAGGAAATTCCTGCCACAGTTTTTGACGATAATGGGAATATTGGTAAGCGTTATCGTAGGCAAGATGAAGTGGGTACACCTTTCTGTGTGACTATTGATTTTGAGACGATTGAAAAAGGTAGTGGTGTCACTGTGAGAGATAGGGATAGTGGTAAGCAGGAGAGAGTGAGTGAAAATGAATTATTGGATTATTTGAAGAATAGGATCGGTTAATGTATAAAATGTTTATGTCTCTTGAAGATATAAATCTGAAAAACTCAGCTCTTGTGGTTATTGATATGGTAAATCAATGTTGCCACGAAAAATGCGAAAATCCTGAGATAGGAATTACTTTTTCTAATATTAGAAAAGTAGCGCCCAGATTATCACAGTTTGTTTCTGATTATCGTAATATGGGAGGAAAAATAATATTTACTAATGTTACACCGTGGACCAAAGAATATCTTCCGGAAAATATTATTGAGTTATATAAAGATCCTAAAGTTGTTTATTATGGAGAAGGAACTGAGTTTGAAAACTCTTTCTTTGAAGTAAAACCTGAAAAGGAAGACATAATCATTACAAAAAATAATTATGATACTTTTTCTAATCCCGAGTTTGAGAAGATTTTAAACAAAAATGGAATTAAATATCTGATAGTAACAGGATTTTTCACTGACGGTTGTGTTTTGGCGACTATTAGTGGAGGTTTTGCTAGGGGTTTCAACTTTGTAATTCTTAAAGATTTAGTCGAGACTACAGATTTGAAAGTTAGACGCGAACTTTCTGAACGCTTGATAAATTATACTTTTCCAGTTTTATATGGGAAAACGCTTGAATCAAAAGAATTTCTGGAAAAAATTGTTAGTAATAATATAGAAAGATAGTGAGATAGTGGTAAGGTGTAGAAAATCAGGAATAAGCTGGCGAGAAGAATGGTAAAAAGTTAGGGTAGGAACATGTCTTTTCTCAAGAAAGTAAAAGTGTCGAGATTTTCGACACTTTTACTTTGTTGGGGAGGAGAGTGTTAGGCAGGAGGTATCAAATCATAAGATTTGCTTATTAAAAACTATGTACTAGAATCTCTTTAGATAAACAATATAACCTTGATAACAAGGAGAAAGGATAATATATGTCAACGCAAGTTCTTCCTGACGTATTTTGTGCGGATCGTTGGTCTTACATGGCAGGAGTGTTAGCAAGAAGGCTCGAAATCATACTTGACTCAAAAAGGATTAAACAAACTGATGTTCCTGGAGTTTTGGTGGATGCAGAGGAGTTCTTCGGTCTTGTTGCCAAATATATTGATAAAAAAGATGATGAAGCAATGGCAATAGGAGATTTTTTGGCTAGTAGCAATACGCATCTCATAGCTGTTGATGTGATTTCTGAATGTTTTTTCAGACAAAAGCTTAATTTGACTATTATTAATGCTCATCTCAAGAAATATTGTGAGTTTGTCTTGAGGTTGAATGAACCTCGAGATATTACCGATGAAGAGTTTGAAATTGTAAGACAACTTCAGACTTTTCTGACAGTTCTCAAACAAAAGGGAGATTCCGAGACTTACAGAAAAAGGTGTGAGGGTGAGGATGATGAAGATGAATAGAAAGGTGTGCAAAAGGCTTTGTTTTTTAACAAGGCCTTTTCTTTTAAACCTTTTCTGATAAACTCAAGATATGAAAATCAATAAAACTATTTTACCAAATGGTATGCGTGTAGTGACCGTGCCAATGCCTGATAACCCTTCAGTCACTGTCCTTGTTATGGTTGAAGCTGGTTCAAAATACGAAACCAAAGAAATCAGTGGCTTGTCTCATTTCTTGGAGCATATGACATTCAAAGGAACATTAAAGCGTCCGAAAGCTATAGATATTTCTCGTGAATTGGATTCTATAGGAGCACATTACAACGCTTTTACATCTCAAGAATACACTGGCTATTATGCTAAGGCAGACAAACGTTATGCTAATAAAATGTTAGATGTCATTTCTGATATGTATCAAAATCCACTTTTTGATGAAAACGAGATAAAGAAAGAGAAAGGGGTAATAATTGAAGAGATCCGCATGTATCAAGATTTACCACAGAGACATGTGCAGGATGTTTTCATGGAGCTTTTATATGGAGATCAACCTGCTGGTTGGAATATAGCTGGTACAGAAGCAAATATCCATGCTTTCAATCGTGAACACTTCATGAAGTATCGTAAAAATAATTATGTGAGTAGTGCTACAACAATTATTGTTGCGGGCTCCTTTGCTGAAAAAGAAATGTTGAAAAATATAAAAACTGCTTTCAAGACTATTCCAGATAGTAAAAAAACTAAAAAGTTGGCAGTAAAAGAATCACAATCGCTACCACAGATAAAAGTTGATTTTAAAGAAACAGATCAAACACATCTTGTTATCGGAGCGCGTACTTTCCATATCAAAGATAAACGTATTCCGACTATGCTTGTTCTTTCCTCCATACTCGGTGGTGGTATGAGTTCACGTTTGTTTTCTAAAATGAGAGATGAGCTTGGTATTTGTTATTACATAAGAACTTTACACGATTCTTTTACAGATCACGGTGTTCTTACTGTTTCTGCGGGAGTAGATAATTCCAGAGTTAAAGAGGGCATTTGCGGTATATTAGGAGAATGCGATCGTCTTAAAAAAGAATTAGTATCTGATGCTGATCTCCAAAAGGTCAAGGACTACATTGCTGGTACAACAATGCTTGAACTAGAAACTTCCGATGCTCGTGCGGAATTCTGTGGTTATCAAGAGATCTTGAAGAAATCTATAGATCTTCCTAAAGAAATTATAGAAAAAGTTAACAAAATTACCGCTTCCGATGTCCAAAAACTTGCTCGTGAGATTTTCGTGAATAAGGGACTTAATATGGCTATAGTAGGGAGGTTCAAGGATGATAGTCAGTTTAAGGGGTATTTTAAATTCTTGTAAGTAGAAGATTGTTTGTAATACAGCTTAAGGTAACGGTAAATTTATCAGTACCACTCTTTAGTATTGACAAGTATCCAGTATAGGTGTTTAATTATTCCATAGTTCTTTACCAACCTGCGATGTGGTCATAGCCAAAAGCCCTTCAACTACGTTCAGGGTTCCTGGCTATGACTACTACAGCTCATAGTTCCTCCTCGGATTAGAGGAAAAACTCAATGCACAAATTAGCGCAAGGAGATTAAGATCATGAGTAGTATTGAATTTGCGTCTGCTAACCTTAAGGCTGGCCAACTGAACGCACTTGTAAAAAATATAATGAAACAAACTGGTGTTACTGATCCAGTTGAAGCAGTTCGTCTTTTTAATGCTGGTGAGTGGGTTATTTCTAAAAAGACTTGCACCTGGTATGAAAAAAACGGAGTCATCTATCTCAGCGTCACGTCCGACGGCACAACTGGTTCTCAGTGGATCGAGCGGCTCGAGGACAAAAACTTCCATCTGAGGGACTATACCAAAAGCGTGCTCTGCTCCCTGGATTTCAAGCCTACCTCCGGTGTTACTACTAAGATCGCCGTCCTCAA
>JBAZRX010000032.1:0-7108 GCA_041662725.1 Minisyncoccota bacterium | reverse complement strand
TAGAAAATCCTGTTCCACTATTTGATGTTGTTACAACTACAACTCACAAAACCCTTCGCGGACCTCGCGGCGCTATTATAATGTGTAAGGAACAATTTGCTAAGGATATAAATAGGGCAGTTTTCCCTGGACTGCAAGGCGGCCCACACGATCATATAAACGCTGCTAAAGCTGTCGCCTTTAAAGAAGCACTAGAGCCAAGTTTTAAAAATTATGCCAAACGAATTATTGTTAATGCCCAAACATTAGCAAGCGAACTACAAAAATTTGGTTTTAGAATAATTTCTGGTGGAACCGATAATCATTTAATGTTAATCGATATGACAAGCCGCGGTTTAAGCGGGAAAGAGGCAGAAATTGCACTTGATAAAGCAGGACTAAGTACTAATAAAAATATGATTCCATTTGATACTCGAAAACCGCTCGATCCATCGGGAATTAGACTAGGCACCCCCGCTATTACTACCAGAGGGATGAAGGAAAAAGAGATAATTCAGATTGCAAGCTGGATTAATGATGCAGTAACAAATTTTGATAATGATGTTAAATTGAACTCTATAAAAAACGAGGTTAAAAACCTAGCTCAAAAATTCCCAGTCCCTGGGATCTAAATAAATTTTCTTGTGTCATTGCGAGAAGCTGTACTCTGGCGACGAAGCAATCTAATTTAATTCCTGAGATTGCCACAACATCCGCCAACTAGCGGATGTTTCGCAATGACAAAAAATGCTTATTTTTGTGTTGTTACGCCATTAGCGGATGGCGGGGTTGTTGTAGTTTGAGCTGGCGCGACATCAGTAGATTTTGTTTCGCCACTAACTAATTTGGAAACATCGCTAGAATCATCTATTGTAGACCAAAAGACAACTTTATCACTAGATAAATGAACTGTTCCTGTTGGTTTCCAAGCAGCTTTACTAAATTCTTGCAAACTGTATTTGCCATCTTCACCTTTATTCAGTAAATATGCATTTTTTAAATTAAAACCAAACAAACCTGACTTTTGACCGAAATACAGCTCTCCAGTTGATAAATACACTGCAATGTTTTTGTTCTTCACATTACTTTGGCTATAAACTAAATAACCTATTACTATTAATAGTATTATGCAAATCCAAAACAATGGGGTTTTTGTTATTTTCATTTAAACTCCTTGCGCGATACTAATATACGAATTCATGCGAATGATACTAATTAATTTGTATAATTCGTATCCATTAGTATATTTGTATCGATATTATTAATTATATCAAATTTGATTTAAAATAACACTTTTTCGACTATTAACCAGAATAACCCTTGACTTTATGCATTAATAAGATTACTATGAAATATGATTCTAGCTTAAATATTGAAGAAAGCAGAGGCACATAAAAAACTGAATAGCTAATTTCTATCTCCTCTCGGATATAACGCCGAGTTTACATAATTCTGAATAAAAATATGAAGGGTAGGGAAAGAAAATGAGGAAACAGACTTTCGGTTTCTCTGGTATCCAGGTAATACTGATAATGATGATATTGGGACTGACGCTGGTCATTACGGGATGCTCAGGTGGTGGAACTACGGGTGGGGCTAGTGTTAGCACGCCTCCTACGAATACGCCGCCAGTACTTCCGGCAATTGCGACTTGGCTTCGGGTTTTCCCGAAGAGTTTCGTATACAAAACCGTAGTGAATCCAAAGACTATGTTAACAGACATAGCATACAACATCGACTACTACTTTCGGAATGAGCTCATCATGAAAGCAGCTCACGCAGCAGCGCGTAAGCTTTATAAAGTCTCAGCCAAAGGAGATAAGGGGCTCGTAATGGGTATGTACGGGGAAATTCTGACTTCAAACAATAAATTTAAAGATTGGGCACCAGAAGTATCCGGGGAAATAGAAACTTTTTACGACGGGGTGATAACGACAAATGCATCTCTCGTATTAGGTGGAAACCTAGAGCCAATAATGAGAAGATCGGAAAATGGTGGTCCTTGGTTAAAACCAACATTTAACGGACCATCTATAACTTATTTCACCGCCGTGAGTGTTGATCCTACCAACCCCAATAAAATGGTAGTGGGGGGAGCATCGGGGAAAGCTTACTCCTCGGACAATGGTAAGACCTTCACCTGCTATGGTGGAGTAAATCACCAGGCGATTTTGTACTGGGGTGAAGGTTGTATCTTCGCCATTGATGCCAACAACCACGAGGTATTAGCATACCGGGATGATGATATGAGTGTAGTAAAATACACTATATCACTTCCTGGTATCTCAACGGGAATAACTCGAGTGAACGATGACTTAATCGTCTCGGGTTTTCAGGCTCCAAATACCGGGAAAGTCTGGCGAATAAGGTTTACCAATGTCCAAACAGGTAACTATGAGTTACCAGTCGACATTACGCCAACCGAGCAAGGTATTGGATATTGGGCCTTGAGTTCTGCCGGTGCAAATGATATATCGGTAGCATGCTCAGCAGACAAGATATATCATTCAACTGACAGCGGGAGTACTTGGGTTTTGGAAACGACCCAAACAACTGGGTTGACATCAATCACTGGGCTGGTCACAACCAGTGACGGCACCAACCTTGGTGTCGAGCAGGATTCTATCCTGAAAAAATAGGATAGGATTTTTTGGAAAATTCAACATGCCGCAGGCACTCGCTTGCGGTTTTTTTATATAAATTTAGAGCGAACGCAATTAAACATAAAGCTATACTTTCATTCTTCGAATAAGTATTTGTGTGAGAAGTTTATATCATCATTAGTTCTCGGACTACCTCGAACAATAATAAAAATGTTTATAAATTTAAAGTAAATCCGCTCACATTTAGGTCTAATAAACCATCTGCAGTATCAAACCAATAATACATAGTTTGGGAAACAGCCATTGGGATAGAAAAGCTCTGTGTATCTTGAAATCTATAACTTCCAGACAAGTATGTAGCTAGATAAAGAAATGGATTAATTCCATTTGCACTAATATACGGATAATGTACTCCACTCGTTCCTGTAGCATATGCAAAGGCAAAAATCTGAGTCTCTGCTGCTATTGGCGGGGAATATGTTAGCGGAACAGCAGTAATAACCGTTTGACTTCCACCACTTAAAACTGTTAACAAAGTTATGTAACTTGTTTTATATCCATTCTGATAATATCTTAAAAAGTTAGAATTAGTGCTGCCGTTATTATATACTGCCCCAACTAATGTTTTGTATGTATATCCTCCTGGCAGAGTGGGTGCTGTAGAAGAAGCAGACAAAAGCCCAGCAGTTGTAGAACCATTATAAATTACCCAAATATAGTACCATGCATTAGCTTCTGCCCCAGTATCAAGCCCGTTAGCACCTGACGCCATTATATCGATACTGGTCAAATTAACATCAAAAAGTTCTACCAAACTATTGCTAGTGTTTGCAACTACTAAACTATTAGCTGTGATGGCGATTTCGTCACCTGAACTGTTATATTTTGCAACTGGAGAAGTAAAATTAGTTGTCCAACGAGCAATACCTTTGGATATTCTAAATTCATCAATCCAACCATTAAGTGAGTGTCCGCCGTTCCAATGGATTCCAATAAATTTATTACCGGTATAATCTGGACTGGGGTCAGCATCAACTGCAGTAGTACCAACTTGAGTTCCATCCTGAAATATCAACCAGTTATTTCCATTTCTTACAAGAGCAATATGATACCAAGTTCCAGTTGTAACGGTAGTATTTTTAATTATTGCAATTGTATTTACTCCACCTAATTGAACTGCAAATGTCCATTGATAAGCCCCTGCCGAATTCAACAGTCCAAAATAATTATAATTATTGCTTACATCAGTTCCATCACTGAAAATCATTTCTCCTGTTCCAACTGATGGCAAAGCATTAAATCTGATCCATGTATCAACTGTAAAATCACCAGTTCCCCAATACCAATCTGCTGAATCAGGGGTATATAAATAGTCTGTATTTCCATCAAAAAGTGCGGATGATCCGCCAAATTTACTTTGTGCGGTATCAATTTGAGCCTGTTGTATTGCAGTCACTGCCTTATTACTCAAACTTGAATCATAAAAGCCTGTAGTCGCATCAGCTCCGTTAGCTTGAATTAAAAGTTTCGTATAAGAATCTGTTTGATAGTTGTTAGTTTTTAAATTAGAAAACTGTCCTTTGCCAGAAACTGATGTAACAGGAGTTGTCCAGGTCAAATTACCAGAGCCATCATTAGTCAAAACTGTGCTTGCTCCACCCTGAGAGCCTGGCCAAGAATAAGCGACATTATTGATTTTGGTTAAATTTCCATTAATATCAACCAAGAACTTTTCGGCAACAGAAAGTGGTGCAGTTGGCGTGCCAGTGCCTATACCAACATACCCTTGATCAACAATAAGTGCATAATTGTTGGTGGCACCAGAAGCTGACAAATACATTGAAATGTTGGTTAATGAATTACCACCACTAGATATTGTCGAAGTATTGTTAAAATATGCTCCATAACTAAATAATGCTCCACCAGTTGTATTAAAGGTGCTCGATTGAGTACCATTTAATAATTTTTTGTTTGATGTTGAAGCAGTAGCATTCATTAAAATATCTAGTTTTGCTCCTGGAGTAGACGTATTAATACCTATGCTTGAGCTAAGAAAATTAATTTCATCTGTTGATTGGTCATCAAACTCGATTCTACCAGCACTAGCGCCAAGCCCTAACCAGTCATCATCAGCTGTTGCATCATTAAAAGCTGCGCCACTACTCATAGAACCAACTGCTGTAATTGTGCCTGCGCTTGTTGCTACCCAGCTCATTACGCCACCAGTTGTAGCCGAAAGAACATAGCCGGAAACTCCAGGGTAAGCGGTTGGCAAAGTATATGTTAAATCAGCAGCTTGATCGCCCCCCTGAATAATTGTTTTATATGTTGCTCCGGTGCTTTCGAGAATATTAAGAGTTGTACCAAAATATGCAGCATCTTCAAGGTATAAACCATAATCCCAACTTGTTCCAGCCTGATAGATTCCAAGCTCTAATCCATCGGCATTATTTGTTCCAAGCAGGTTTTGAACTCTTATTCCTGATATTGTATCATCTGCTCCCGCATCAGTAGTGTTATTGGTTATTGAAATATTTAATCCTTCACGAAGATCTGCAACCCCGTCATCAGCATAATTTGTTAATGTTGTATCAATAAATAATGTGGCAATAGCTCCAGTATGAGCTGCAGCAGTGGTAGCCGAAATTGCAAACGGAGCTACTGAGGTGGTTGTAGAACTTAATAAATTCATTTGATCACCAGCGTCCAGTGTTACATTAAAATCTCCACCCGATAGGTCAAAGTCACCATTGGAAACTAAAATATCACCAGCTGTGATTGTTAGAGCATCTGTACCATCAGCTGAACCAGTGATGGTTTGAGAGGTAGTTACGGTTAAAGTGGTATTCAAGAGTACTGCATCTTCTGAATAAATTCCGTAGTCCCAGTTTGTGCCTTGGACATAGAGTCCATATTCCAACGCGCCAGCCCCGGCAGAAGCTGCGTCATTAATGTTTATACCATAAAGTGCTTTGTCATTGTCTGGTGTCAAATTTGTAAAATCAATAGCTATGCCAGAAAGCGCAGAATCAGCTTGAACTTCGGCACCGCCATAACTTAGATCAATAATATTACCAGATATTTGATATGAAGAAATGTCTAGTGCGTTAGCTGTGGCGTCGGCTGCTTGAGTTATTTGTAAGCCAATTTGATCGAGATCGTCTTGGTCGACAAGCAAACCAGTGACAGCACCAGCAGAAGTAACCTCAATCTCCAATTTTGCAGCAGGACTTACTTGACCTATCCCAACACTGCCACTATTTAATAGTGTCATTGCCACAGTACCACCAGAATCGCCAACCTTAAATTGTATATTGGCATTTGAGGCGGTATTGGCTGCAGCGGCAGAATTACCTTGTAAAAGTAATGTATTATTAGCAACTGTGCCCCCAATTAAAGTTTGTCCGCCAGAGACACCAGCAAGAAGGGCCATATCAGTGGCATTTTTACCATCAACAGTATCAGAGTTGTAAGCGTAGCCCACAGCCCCAATACGTTTGCGGAGTGTCATCTCGGCATCAGCACCAACTGTTACACCTAAAAAGTATGAATCCGTATTAAAATCTAGTGTTAAAGCATTAGTAGTTTGATAACTTGTGTCGCCTAGTAAAACATTAAATAATCCATTAGTGACCGTTACTGGAACTGCAGTTGGAGTTCCACATGAACCCTTCCAAGTCCAAAGACAGCTACCACCAGATTCTGAATCATAAACGGCAACCTTTACATTGTATGATCCATCTGCCACGGGAATATTGCTTGCATTTGTCAGCTTACCCTGATAATTAATCATTTTTGCAACACCAGTCGTTGCGTGAGTTACTGCTTGCGGAACATAATAAACATTTATGAATATTACTAATATTAATGCAACTAAGTATGTAAAAAATGTTATCCAATGAACTTTATTGCTATATGGCTTTAAATGCCATTTATAATACCATGGGGATTTTTCCATCAACTTTTTATGCAGCGATGCAAACATTTTAAAAAGTGTTCTGTTGGCCTTTTCAATTTTTTCGATATCATATTTTATTTCTTTAACATCAGATTTTACGCCCAAAACATCGGTTTTAACACTCTTAACATCTAATTTAACATTTGATATTTTTTCTTCTTCCTTATCATGTAACAAAAAATCGCGCTCTTTTGTTTCAGCGCTTACTTCTTGAATCTCATCTTTAATATCTACCATCTTTTCGGCAAACTTTTCTTCGAGATTATCAAGTTTGCGAGCAAGATTGTTTAATTGTTTTTCGGGAAGATTATCCATATAATAATATTATTACTAACCTAACATCTTTAAATTCCAAAATACAATGTCCAAATAACAAATAAATTTCAATATCTAAATTTCAATTAACGAAACAATTAATTATTTTGATTTTTCTGCGATTGAAGAGAATATCTTCTTTAACTCAGTTGCTTCTTTTAAAAGAATATTTCCTTTTACCATATAATCACTATTGTTGATCTCGGTAATTAATCTTAACCAGAAAATAGATTCTTTGGCCTCTTTTCTACTA
>JBAZRX010000031.1:0-7348 GCA_041662725.1 Minisyncoccota bacterium | reverse complement strand
GGGCAGGACTCGGTCACGTTCCGCGACCCCACAAAAACATCTTTGCAAACCAGTTTGCAAGAGTTTATTGCCGTCCGAACTGCCACTGGCAGTTCTCCCCTCCGACCTTTTAGCGTCGCTGGTTCGAATCAGGCTCCGAACCAAGAAAAAAGACCCATCTTTCGATGAGTCGTTTTTCTTGGTAGCCCAAGTACATTCGAATTGGAACTTAATCAGTTCGGAATTATTAAGATGGGTGAGACTATCTAGGGGTGGCAAGAAGTTACGATACTCTAACGGGTAATAGTAGAACTTATATATCGATCCTCAGTTTCATAATATTAGGATTATCAACTAGTTCAAATTCTGCCTTGTAGTAAACTCTAACCAAAGTATTTGATTTCCACTTCTTAAGTTTTACTTCATCAGCTGTTTCATTAGCCTCTACAAGCTTATTAAACTCTTCATCATTGGTTGCGAGGTCTATCACCTCAAGTTTGAATGGATATGCTTCTAGATATGCCCCAAATCCTTCAGCAGATGCATCTATAAGAAGTGCATCCTCATCTTTTTTGTTGCCAGATATAATCAACGCTTCTTTATCACCAATCTTTACTGTCCCGTAATACCTACTTATTTTTGGCTTGTTTTCTAATTCCCAGTGTGGAGTAAATTTGCCAGTTTCAGACAAAAATTGTCGAGCGGCTCTATTTAATGAAACTATTAATACCGGTTGATCATAAGATATGGTTTCCTGATTGAGTAATTCGCTTAAACTTTTTGGTTCTAAAGTAATATCAAGTTTGCTGAATAAAAATAGATCTTTATTTCTTGCGAGATTTTCTCCCAGTTGTTTAGCGTAAAAAGAAAAATCCACCGACCAGTCTTCGAGAAAGGCTTCACGATCTACTAAAAAGGTTGCACCCATCGATTCAACTTCAGGTTCTATATTCTTGTTTAAGCCGAAATGCCTGAACAATGCCGGTAGGTTTTCGTGACTTTTATAACCTTCAAGAAAATTACTCTCAAACTTATCTATGAGGTCTTTGGACAGAGGGTCAGAATTTTTAGAGTACTCCAATGCATTACTAGCAAATTGATTTAATCTTTCTAGAACCGCAACTACATCGTTTTTTAGAGTGCTTTCTGAAATATTTAGTGTTCCAAGAAGTTCAGTCTTGGTGGCTAAATCATTCGCAATCGCTTTAAATGCATCCATATTATTTATGATCTCGTTGTATTCGTATGGCTTTAAAGCGGGCAATTTTACTGACTCTGTATCAATCTTAACTCTTTGAATATTCCGTGCTAATAACAAAATAAAATATTGTTTGAAGTAGATTTCTGCTCCGTGATGTCCTTCCCAGTGCATGAATCTATCTCTATTTACTTGATGTGCGAAAAAGTAATTGATTAAGCTTTGGGGCTCATCTGGAAAGATGTTATGACCTATATAAGTAGTATTGGTATCAGGAGGCTGTTTGTATTCCCATATCTTCTTTACAAACTCAAGGTTAGATTTAAAGATGCACCAAGAGCCAATATCAAAGAACAAGTCTATCAATTGATTAAATTTAAGGTATGTTACTGCTGATTCTAAGATATTCTTATTGTTCGCTTTGAATTGATCGAGAGACGTCTCTTTAATGTGTGGCTCAAGTACCTCAATTAATTTTTTGTATTCAGACATCCAATGACTAAACTGTTCAGCTGTACGTATCTTCTCTATGTCCGATATCAGTTTTGTAATTTTTGCTTGTACCTGATGATTCTCGTCTAATTTTCTATAAAGATCAAAATCCTCACTCATAATCGAGTCGTCTAGATTCCACAAATCATGCTTTCCATCGGTGGGGAGGATTGTATCAATCACCGATGAAAGCATAGCTTCAAAAACCCCAGCATTGTCGTTGGTAATGATTCTTCTAATTGAACTTGCAAATGCTTCATTAAATTTTTCTAGATATTCAATCTCAAACTGGAGATCTACTAAAAAATCATTCAATACTACTGACTTATACCAATCAGTGGTAGATGCGTATACGGATGGGTCATTAAGTTTTAATGCCTTTTCAGATATATAAGCTAATTCATGCAATATTCTATCTATAAATAAGTGGTTGTTTTTATGGATACTTAGAGTTCTCAATAATTTTATAAGTGAGTACGCACATTGCTTTGTTATATCCGTATTCTCAGCATTTATAGCTACATCGTATATTCTTTTAATCTGGTTTATAAGAGATGAATATAATGGTGCTTCTGACGCTCCATAAAAAAATAATCTTTCACTTGCCTCATCTGGATTTGCTTTATATAGGTCCAGTAATTCTTTTGAGTAGCTTAATCTCTCAAACTTCTCTAAGTCCTTCTCTTTTATCTCAAATAGTTTTTCAAGAAGTGAAGATAGTTTGTTTATTACATTCTTAGTTGCTTTATTTTTCTTGCGTTTAGCATTAAATACCCCTAGATCACCTAACCCTTCAATGTTCTCTAGTAGTTCGTTCTGGTCAGCCATTATCTAGCCCGTCATTAACTTTCTTATAAAGCTTGTCCATTACAAATTCAGGATTGCTTATGTAGATATTTAGTTTTTTTACAAAACTAAGAAATAAAACTATACCAGCTATAAAACTCAGTAATATCAGACCACTGAATATTTGCCATAATCCGATATGGCTCTTAGATAAATTATCGGCAAATATATTACTTCCAATTGCAATTATTACTATAAAAACAAGGTACTTTGAAAGATATTTGTTTATTCTTTCACGACTGTATGGTCTGCTGACAACATCTGAGTCGTAACGTTCTGATATTCGAGATACAATTTCTACCCCAAGAGGTATTGATATACCAATAATTACCCCTAACACTGAGGCAACATCTGACAAGTAATCATTAGTGGGGTGAACACCAGATAAGTAATTCATAACAGATGTTCTGTTGTAGATGAAAACTATCACTGGAAATACTAGTAATGAGTACTTCAGTGTTCGTATAAAATGTCTTTTGATTTGTTCTACCATAAAACTACCTACTTAAGTCTACATCTGTTACTAAGGAGTAAACAAAAGCGTTATAGATCTCGTACGCTGTCAAAGGGAACAAGTTTTGTGATTGTGTTCTATACGATCACAAAAGACGAAGTATCCATCTCAGTATTATCAAGTAGACTTAATTGCATACAGAATAAAGAATAAAGTTCCAACAACTATACCAATGACAGACAGTGCTGTGAGTATACGAAAAGTATTAATTATTGAGTTCGCAATTATATCTTTAGTGCGTTCGGTCATTTAATCTGATTATAAACCATTAATGCTAGTTATTGGCTGTAGAGTTATTGTCATCATCTTTCTACCTTTAAGGTAGATGAAAAACATTCAGGTTAGAAAAGCTTTTGGCAAAAGAATCGTGAAGTATCGTAAGGGGCTAGGTTTATCTCAGGAAACACTAGCAGACATGGTTGGTGTGCATAGAACATACATTGGTGCGTTAGAACGTGGAGAGCAAAGCGTTTCACTTGATAACATCAATCGAATCGCTAAAGCCCTTAAAGTGAAGCCAGCAGACTTATTAGAATAGAAAACACCCGAAATCTAGTGATTTTTATCGGAAAACATCGGAAATTATAGGTAATTCTTTCGCGGAAAATCTTTGTCAGCGTATTATTAACTAAATGGTAGAAGAAATAGGATGGACTCAAGCAAAACTTAAGATAGCATTTGACAGGTATATCTCTGAAAACGGACGTCTACCTACAGCTCCTGAAGTAGATCGAACAGAATACTTACCTTCTGCTAGACAAATTCAAAGAAGATTTGGGGGTTTGAAAGCATTACGTGAACTACTTGGCTACGAGGATACTGATTTTGGTAGTGGGAGTAATCGGTCGAGTATAGCAACACGGGGTAATTTGAAGGCGAAGGAAGCAGAACGTGAACTTGAGATAATGCTTTCCCAAATATTCGGAGAACCATTCGTACATGCTGAAAAGTACTATGGTCCAGGGCGTAATAGAGCAGACTTTATTGTGTACACTAAGGATCAAATTTTCGGAATAGATGTTTTTACCACTGAAACCATCCATGACTTACAGAAGAATGTGGCTCTCAAAATAGATAAATACTTAGATTTTCCAAAAAATGTAACATTGTACTTCGTTGTAGTAAGTAAAAATCTTGACGAGGCGGATGTAACAAAGGCATGCGTTGGCATGGTGAAAATTACTAAATTACCTGAACTGCAAATCGTAACACCTAAGGGACTTTTCGATAAAGTTAGGGATCTGAGTCCTTTTCCTAATCCTGAGGGATTTGTTTCTGTATACGATAAATAGATGAAAAATCTCAGAAAATTTCAGAAATTTGATCCCTTGAAAATGTCTGAAATATGGACTCATTTTCGGCTCGGTGAAGTGAATCATTTGATATAATAAGTCCAGCATAATAAATAGCTCAATCGGCTTAATGCGATGTATTTCGCAAGGAGCCGATTTTTAATGGAGAACAATAAAACCGAACAACTAGACAAAACATCAATTCTTAAAAAGCAATATGTAGAGTATTTCGAAGATGTACCTATACAGAAATATGCAGCAATGTTTATAGGCAGAGATGAAGATACAATAATTAGGTGGCGTAAATCTGATACTGACTTTGCGGATGCTGTAATGAAGTCAAAAGCCAATTGGATCCGCAAGAAACTGATTTCCGCTAAAGCAGAGTTTGTTTTAGAAAGGCTCGAAAAAGAGTTATTTAATAAACTAGAGCCGCCCCAAGAAGTATCTACTTATAATCAATACATAAGCAGTCATACAATAGACCCCAATTCTCCATCAGCTAAGGAGCTAAGCGACAAAGTAATGAAAATACTTATGGATGAGACAAGAGTTAAGTCAAGTAGTATAATTTAAATACATTATTAAAAAGCTCAATCGGCTAAATGCGATTTTTTCGCGTGGAGCCGATTTTTATGTTTTTAAAGAAAAAACCCATAATCACTGTAGGTGAGGCTCGTAAACTTTTAGGAAAAGACTCTGAAAGCCTAAACGACAACCAAGTAAATGAAATAATTACAATACTATCCCTGTTAGCACGCCAGTATATTAGAAATTCGGGTTCCAAAACATAGCTAGGTATATACTATGAGCATGCCTGATAGAGACACGCCCAAAATTGCCGTAGGTTATATTCGAATCTCTTCTCAAAGACAAATAAATAACGAAAGCCCAGTTACCCAGCGTGATGGAATTCAAAGATATGCAGATGCTAATAATATAGAAATCATTAAATGGTTTGAAGATATAGCTAAATCAGGGAAAAATGCTGAACGGGATGGTCTACAAAGTTTATTGAAGTATTGTTTTGCCAACAGGGGTAAAATCCAGCACTGGATTGTCTATAACATGAAGCGTGCTTCTCGTGATATGGATACATATTCATCTGAAGTTAGACTTGTTCTGAAAGCTAGAGGCATTACTATTAGATCCGCAACTGAACCAGCGGTTAATGATTCTAAAGAAGGTAGGTTTATGGAAAACCTATTGGTTCTTCTAGGGCAGCTTGATAACGAAGGCAAGGCAGAGGTAACTATAGATAATATGCGTTCACTCACATTGCAAGGATACTGGTTGAATGCCCCTATGCTTGGATATGAAATGTGTAAAATCCCGAATGATATAGGTAAACCAAGACCATCCCTTCAGCCTAATGAAATGGCTCCTAAGGTAAGGGATGTTTTAGAGCGTTTTAGCAGGGGTGATATCACCAAAGCTGAACTGACTCGTTATGCAAAAAAGATCGGACTTCGAAGTAGATATGGCAAAATCCTGACCGAAGACAGAATTCATCGACTTATTAAACACCCGATATACGCAGGGTTCATATCAAATAATTTTACGAACTATGAACTCATACAAGGTAAACACCCGCTGTTAATTTCTCCTGAAACCTATGAGAAAAACCAGCAACTTCTATTTGGTAAGAATACTAGAAAAGGCGAAACTCACTTAAAGATCAATAAAGACTACCCCCTTAAGGGTCTAATCCTTTGTATCAATTGTCTTAAGCCCTTGTATGCTTCTGCACCCACAACCGGTAATGGACAGCATTCTCCACGCTATCACTGTGCCCGTAAGGAATGTAGGGGTAAGGTTAGGTCAATTAAATCGAATCTAGTACATGATGAATTTGAGACAATGCTTCAGAATTTAAAGCCCTCTGAGGGCATATTAAAATTGTATAAAACGGTGTTAATAAGAGAAGCAAACACTCAGCTAGGAAGACTTAACCAACAAATAACTACTATCAGGGAGGAGTTGTCTAGAATAGATGATTATAGGATTAACGCCATTCAGAAATTCACTGAAGGTGAAATTACTACCGATGAAAAGAGCGTGCTAACAAATCGCTTAGACGGCCAAAAAATAGAAAGATCTTCTCAATTAAGGGACTTAGAGCAACAACAATATATTCGTGAGGCTGATATAGAACTTGCGATTGATTTGATGGAAAACGTATCAAGTCAATGGGCTCAATCAGACATAGACTTACAAGTTAGGTTCCAAAACATGTTATTCCCAGAGGGATTGGTGTATGACTTTGAGAGCGGTAAGTTTGGAACCTCTACAATCAGCCCACTTTACAGATGTACTCAAATAAAAAAAGCTCCCGAAGGAGCTTTAAATAATCACTTGGTAGCGGGGGCAGGACTCGAACCTGCGACCTTGTGGTTATGAGCCACACGAGCTGCCACTGCTCTACCCCGCGTCGTCGGAATCGACGGTCAGCTTACGCAAGCACAAAGGTATTTGCCCTTACTTCAACTTCTAGTCGCTTCCTCCTCTCAATTTTGTGAATCCTCTCACGAAATTGTTTAGAACAAAAATAGAACTCGTGTATCTTATCAAACAGGGGTAGAAATGTCAATCCCTAGAGGAGGGGTTTAAATTCCTCCTCTAGGTAACACGTATTCAGTCCAATGTTTAGAGAAGACCGAGCTTCGCGGAGCAGGCAGGCCATGGAGAAAACCCTCTGGCTGCTCTTACACGTTCCGCAATGTTTATTTGCTGCTCCCTAGAAGCTAGGTCAGCGCGCGGTGCGAATTCACCACCACCGTTACCAAGCCATGTACCAGAGTTAAACTGCAAACCACCGTAGTAGCCATTTCCGGTATTGATAGCCCAGTTTCCGCCAGCTTCGCACCTAGCTAACTGGTCCCATACGCTTGCGTCGCCGTTATAAACAACAGCCTGCTTTGGTTTGGCGGTCGAGGCAGTTTTCTTTGCTACAACCACGGCTGGCGTCTTTGCGGGCAGCGACCTAGACGCTAACTGCTCATCTTCTCTTGGAATACGGATTTTGTC
>JBAZRX010000030.1:0-7543 GCA_041662725.1 Minisyncoccota bacterium | reverse complement strand
AAGAAAAGCACGAAAAAAAGGCTAACTATAAGCCTATTTTAGAGGCGAGGCCTCGAGGCCTCGCCTCTAAGAAACCATCTTCAAAAACTCTTCTTCTGTAATAATTTTAACTCCCAATTCCCTTGCTTTATCAAGTTTAGATCCCGCTTCCTCTCCAGCCACGACATACGATGTTTTTTTAGAAACAGAACTTGAAACGTCACCGCCATTCAACCTTACCAATCTTTGTCCTTCTTCACGATCAAGTGTAGGTAAACTACCAGTAAAAACAAAGGATTTCCCAGATAATTTATTGCTGGCACCATTGACACTGACACCACCAACGTTAATAACACCTTCGTCTTCCTTAATGATAGTCACATGTTTCAAAAGATTAGAAACTAACTTACGATTATCTATTTCTTTAAACCAAGCAGAAATAGAATCTGCCACCTTAGGTCCAACACCGTAAATTGATTCGAACTCTTCTCTCTTTGCGCGCATAATCGCCTCAATATTTACAAAATGTCGCGCGATATCATATGCCGTTTCTTCACCAACTTGCGGTATTGATAATGAAGATAAAAATCTTGGTAAAATTATTTTGCGTGCCTTTTCTACTGCTTGAATAAGATTATCAACAGACTTTTCTGCAAATCGCGGCATGTTTAGAAGATCACCTTTCTTTAAAGTAAAAATATCATCAAAAGAAGAAATGAGGCCAGCGTCTATAAGTTGATTAAGTATTTGCGGTCCGAGACCATCAATGTCAAAACATTTTTTTGAAGTAAAATATTGAAATTTACGCTTTTGCTGTTCAAAAGAATCTTTAGCAATACAACGCCAAGCGACTTCTCCAGGAATTCTTTCTATACGACCGTCACCACCACAAGCAGGCACATGTGAAGGCCATTTGAATGGAACCGAACCTTGTTTTGGTCTCATTTCTTTCAGGACAGCCACGATGTCAGGAATAACATCACCAGCTTTTTGTAATATAACTGTATCGCCAATCCTTACATCTAAACGCTTAATTTCATCTTCATTATGTAAAGTAGCACGAGAAACGACTGACCCTGCTACACGAATAGGTTTGAGTATAGCCACAGGAGTAATAACGCCTGTACGACCAACTTGAAAAACAATATCTTCTAAAATAGTAGTAACTTGCTCTGCTGGAAATTTATAAGCAACACCCCAACGCGGAGATTTACCTGTATAACCCAAAGCTTCTTGAATTTTTCTGGAATTTACTTTAATAACTATGCCATCAAGTTCATAATCCAGTGAATGGCGCTTCTTTGTCCATTCTTCATAAAACTTCTGTACACCTTCTAAATTATTAAAAACTTTAAAGTACGGATTAGTCTTGAAACCAAATTTTGAAAGCAATTCAAGTTCTTCAGATTGATTTTGTGGTACCTCAATCAACTCTTGATAACTATTTTTCTGTGACATTTCGGCCGACTCATAATGAATACCTGCTGACTTATTTTGCCCCAAATTAGCTTCATATTTATCAATATCATAAATAAATGAGTCCAGATTCCTTGAAGCTGTAACTTTCGGATCAAGTTGACGAAGTGAGCCAGCGGCTAAATTTCTAGAATTAGCAAAAATTTGTTCGCCTACCCTCTCACGTTCTTTATTTATTTTTTCTAAATCTTTCTTACCAATCCAAATCTCTCCAGTTGCAATTAGAAGTTTAGTATTGTTCTCATTGTTAAATTGTTCCTTTTTTAATTTTAACGGGACACTCTTAATCGTCTTAATATTTTGAGTAACATCTTCACCAACTTCTCCATCACCCCTAGTCGCCGCTTGAATGAGGCGACCATTTTCATAAGTTAAAACCGCTTTCAAACCATCTATCTTTAATTCACAACAATATTCTACTTTTTCACCAGACAAACCAGCTTTTTCTATAAAGTTTCTGACCTTCTCATCCCATTTTTTTAATTCATTAGCATCGAAAATATCATCAAATGACCATTGTTTGATAGCATGTTTTACTTTTACAAATTCTTTAAGAGGTTCCCCGCCAACTCGTTCCGATACACTGTCTTCAGTTTTTAACTCTGGATATTTCTCTTCTAAAGCAACCAGCTCTGCCATAAGAGAATCATAAGCTTCATCGGTTATTTCCGGCTTATCTTCTGTGTGATATAAACGCCTATGACGCTCAATGATTTTTCTGAGCTTTTCTAAGCGTTCTATAACATCTTTGGGGACTTTAGAATTCATAGTGTAATCTTACAGGTATTTGGATTCAAAAGTAAATCTCTACATTCATTAAGAATTTTATTCGTATACCAAGTAAATAGCACGCTCTACCGTTCGCGGGTTTGATATTGGACAAGAAGAACCATCACTCATACTGTATCCACGCGATTCTATATATGTTTTCATCAATTTAGTCACCGAACTTACACCTGAGTAAAATATCACCTTTGCACATGTTTTATTTCCAGATAAATAAATATTCATGGGTTGAGTAACAAATACCCCACTACCGCCTGTTTCAAATTTCATTAATGGATCAACACTACTTGCTTGACCCCACGATCCCGTTGGTTTAGAACCATTGCAAGCCAATTCCAAATCAGTCGTCGTTGCTTCATCTGTAAAAAATCCAAAATATGCTTCAACCGCACATTGTATGCCACTATCAGCCGCATATATAGCTTTTGTAGAATCACGCGCCGCCGAAGATAGAATAAATTGCTTACGACTGATTGAAAGTATGAAAGCACCTATGGATAAAACTACAGAAGATACTATTACCGCGAAGATTAGAGTATAGCCTTTTTGTGAACTGTAATAAGTCATATTATCTTGTAGTATTACTAAGGACTTCTTGTAATGTAACACTGTTAGCAGTAGATCCCGTGTTCCAAGATACAACTACGGTTGCTAAGGCTTGCGGATCGGTAAGATCGGTCAAATAAAAATAACGGGTAAATGGGGTTAATTTATTATCTGCAGTGTTAGATATTCCCGTATTATGATTGTATCCATAAGAATCACTATTGTAGAGTCTGCAATTAGATATACTACTGGAACAATCTACATACCTATCAAGTTTCCCTGAATTATCATGATAGACATTTACATCACAAGGATGACTAGAGCTATCACATTGCTGACTAGGATAATTAAATCCATCTTTATTACCTTTTTGGCTTTCATTACTATTATCCTTAATATTATTTAAATACTCCATAGTTTCTTGTGCCAGATTGGTAGCAATCGTCTGATTACGTGCATCAAGCGAAGCTGTATATGCTTTCATAGCCACAGTAAGAGGTCCAGCAATGGCAACCATAAGAATAGTAACCGCTACCAGTGTTTCTATAAGAGTAAATCCTTTTTTAAATGAAGTATTCATATGCTATATTTTATTCAACATCTCCAATTCTTTCCGACACACTTGTCTGTATATCAAAATAACTTTTTTCTTTCTCCCTTGTACCAGCATATCCTTTTATACGAATAAAGGCTCGTGAGTATGCTCCCTCATCAGAATATACACCTAACTGAAAAGATGAAATTGTTGTATTTTTTTCGTCTATAATAGAATAAAAGTTTGTATCACTTAAGACTTCCCCACAAGAAGTCTGTTGTGCTTTCTTCAAAGACCATTTATTTGTTCCATTTGGAAAGAAACCAAAAGCATGAATAAGCTGACAAGTGCCACCATTTGTTTGACTAGCTGACTCTGCTGATTCATACGCTATAATTTTCTCTGTCGGATTTTCATTAGCAATACAGTCATTTCTATTTAGATCTGTTGGTCCAGCTCCATTTGCCCAATTTATATCTTCAACTTTATAATTACAGTCATACTGCGACCTCATCCTCATATCACGAGACATAGTTTCCAAAGCATAACCAATATTATTCATTGAAGATTGTAATGTTTGAGCCTGTCTATTCAAACCAGTAATACGTACTAAAGCACCCACAGCAATCACCGCTACAATGGCAAATATACCTAAAGAGACCAGCATTTCTAAGAGCGTAAAACCTTTTGTTGTATAAGCTTTTTTAATCATTTATTTAATCTCTATTCAAAGAAATCTCTCCGGTTTTAGTAACATATATTTCACGGTCACTGGAAGAATCTGCTGAAGTTATAGTTATTTTGGCATATTTCCATGCACAACCTAAAGTCGTACTGTTTTTCGCGCAAATAATAGCTTCCGGATTTGGGCGTTTAAAAGTTATATCAATATCTGTAACATCGGTATTACTACAAGATGTTCCAGTGCCAACACATAATGCATTCTTTATTTTCGCTCCTTGTTTTAGATTATATGTGGAAATATCAATATCATTACCAGAAACATAAAATCCATCTTTATCACTATCTGTAAATAATATAAATTTTCTAACACCTGTAACATCATTGAAATGCACACCATACGCCGCACTAAAATCATTAGTACTACTATCAACCTTCCTGACACTTAACCCATATGTCTGAGCCTGTCTGATAGTAAGCGCAATATCATAAGCCATATTGGTAAGAATTGTTCCTGTACCAAAAGAATCGTACCTAGCCAAAACGAGAGCTGTCATCATCACGAAAATTCCAACAGTGACCATGAGCTCAACGAGAGTAAAGCCACGAGAACGAGAAGAGGAATATAGTTTATTCTTAAACATCATAACCATTATAACTTACTGGAGGAAATAAGACATGAACAACTCCTTCAGTAAACCAACATCCATTACTTGAATATTGAAAATTAAAACAAGATACATTCCGAGAATAAGGTATGGTCCAAAAGGAATTTCCGTGCGAGGCTTGAACTTTTTATAAGTAACAAACAACCAAGCAACGCTTATTACAGCCGCAATCCAGAATGAGATAATGATAGCATTCACTCCCCCACTAATACCTAGAAGCCATCCAATCCCAAGAACTAATTTAGCATCACCAAGTCCCATCCATGTACCTTTGGAAACTACCCATAGAAGTGCAAATGGTAAAGCCATAAGTGGTCCTGCTACAAATGCTGAAATTGAAGGTACATGAAGCCATGATTGTCCTCCAACACAAAGACCAATGAGTGAAGCTAAGATAAATGTGTAAACGAATTGATCTGGAATAATCTTATGTTTAATATCATAAGCAGAAATAACCAAAAGTAAGCATGTTACGAATATATATAATAAAGTCGTAAAAGCCGTAAGTGTCGTCGTTGGCGGAAATGTAAAAAAAATAAGTACGAATATCGCTCCAGCACAGAATTCTACCAGTGGGTACTGCCAAGAAATCTTACTTCTGCATTTCTTACAAGTACCCATTTGGAAAATAAAACTAAACAACGGTATAAGTTCCTTCCATGTTAATTGCTTACCACAAGACATACACTTTGACCTCCCCCCTATCGTTGTCCCTGTATTAAATCGTATAGCTACCACATTAAGAAAACTACCGACAATAGTGCCGAAGATAAAGGTTAGAATAAGCGAGAGAGTATCCATGAAGAAATTATTTAGGACCCATGCAGTAATTTTTAGAACCAGAAGCATTATCACAAGTAAAAGAAGAGGCGTAACTAGGTTTACTAGTAGCATTAAGACCATCTAGCACAGATTGATTGGATGTTTCAAATGTTGCAGATAGAACATAATCATATTTGTCCGTATCAGTTATATAACCATAATTCGTACCTGTCGGACTTTTAGGGACATTAGAAATATAATTGGGAGAAAATCCAATACCTGAAGTATATATGCCACTAGGATACACACCATTCCTATCAAAAAACTGCTCCAATGCCAACTGTATCTGTGCAATATCAGAGACTATTTTTGCATCACGAGACTTTGCTCTAGCTCCCTGTAAGCTAACCATAACTATGCTAGTAAGAATTCCAATAATAGCGATAACGACTAATAATTCTATAAGAGTAAAACCTTTAATTTTTGATGAGATGTTTTTCATAAGAGAATTATAGCAGAGGGCTACCCTTAAGGGTAGCCCTCTGCTAATCTTTATCGTTTCTTTATCACTTCTTTATCAGGATTTTATCTCATTCTGATAGAGTAGGAGGGTAGCCCTTAAGGGCTACCCTCCTATGCATATCTTAAACGATTATTATCACATATATAACCGAGGAGCTCATAAAGCGCCTATTTTCTTAGACGCAAATGATTATGAGCGTTTCGTTGCACTACTTTTTGCGGCAAATGATTTCAATAGATTAAAGATTAATTGGTATATCAAAGATTTTTGGAATGAACCGAATCGAGATGTCTTAGTTGAGATCTTTGCATATTGTTTAATGCCAAACCATTTCCATATAGGAATAAAAGAAATCCGAGAGAACGGTATATCAACATTCATACACAAAATACTAACTTCCTACACCATGTATTACAATAAAAAATACGACCACTCTGGTACTATTTTACAAGGTAACTATAAATTTAAGCATATCGGTAATGATGAATATTTTCGATATCTTATAGATTATATACATCTAAATCCATACGGGATTGAAGAACCAGATCTAAACAAACTAGCAAAATCAGAATATTACGATCAAGCTGTTGAATATTCAAAAAAGTATAATTACTCCAGTTATAAAGATTATTTAGGTGAAAATAGAATTCAAGGAATGATCTTGAGAAGAGCTAACATCAAAAATACTTTCTCTTAACGAAAACCACCCCTTGAGGGGTGGTAAGACAAATCGATCTATATACATTATTTAGATAGTACAACCAGTAGGTGGGGTGATCTGATTCTCTGTAACAGTCCAACCACCATTACATGCAGTAACACCAGTATTAGTTGGAGTAACAGTCATAACTCCAGCACCTGTTGCATTATTAGTACCAGCAGAATATGTAGCTGTTACACCTGCAGTCAGAGTACCTGGTAAATTGGTTAAGCTTCCGGTACAAATAGGACCCGCTACAACAAAAAGCAAAGCGGCACTATCACCATTACACATTGCGATAGCTGGACGAAGACCTGAAATTGCTGCTTTCACGGCACCAACCTTTGCCTTACTTCTCGCACTATTCAAACTCACTAACACGACGCTCGACAAGATGCCGATGATGGCGATAACGACGAGCAACTCTATCAATGTAAAACCTCTTGTATACCTTTTCATATTTATGAAGTTATTAATAATTAATAATTTGTTAATCTGTTTTAGAAATTATAGCACCATCCGTATCTTATACATAATATTAATGTGAATAATAACAAAATTATAATCTTTACCCCCTTAACACAAACCACCCCCTGAGGGGTGGTAAGATAAATCGATCTATACATTATTTAGATAGTACAAGTAGTAGGTGGGGTGATCTGATTCTCTGAAACCATCCAAGCGCCATCACATGCAGCAACACCAGTACCAGTTGGAGTAACAGACAAAACTCCAGCACCTGTTGCATTATTAGTACCAGAAGCATATGCAGCTGTTACACCTGTAGTCAGAGTACCTGGTAAAAGGGTTAAGTTTCCGGTACAAATAGCACTCCCTGCAACGAAAGCCAAAGCGACATTATCACCATTACACATTGCGATAGCTGG
>JBAZRX010000029.1:0-7630 GCA_041662725.1 Minisyncoccota bacterium | reverse complement strand
GTGTGAAGCGAGCACGCTTGGCTATCTCATCCAGGGCATCACCTTCTAATTCTACTCCCAATATTTTCGCTGAGCGAGCAAGAATCTTTTTTATTTCATTGTGAGTATAGAATTCCAATCGGAAGACTCCACCAGAGAAACGGGAACGAAGAGGAGAAGAGAGGAGGGCAATGCGGGTAGTAGCGGCGATAAGAGTAAAGGGCGGAAGCTCAAGTTGAATAGTCCGAGCTGAAGGGCCCTTGCCGATAATAATATCTAAGACGCCAGACTCCATCGCTGGATAAAGTATTTCTTCCACCATTTTATTTAATCTGTGAATCTCATCTATGAAGACAATATCTCCAGGGGCGAGATTGGTAAGTATAGAAGCTAGGTCGCCAACTTTCTCTATGGCGGGGCCCGAAGTGATTTTAATTTGCCTACGAGTCTCTTTGGCTATCAAATGCGCCAATGTGGTCTTGCCGAGGCCTGGTGGTCCATAGAAAAGGATATGCTCGGCAGGGTGGCTTCGCTCTTCGGCAGCAGTAAGAAGGATTTTAAGATTGGCTTTAATGTTTTCTTGACCAATATACTCTTCCCAGACCTCTGGGCGTAATGTCTGGTCTAGAAAGCCTTCATCTTTACTGTTATTTTTCATTGTATTCTCTTTACTTGACATTATTTTCTTAATATGCTATACTCCTTGCAGTTATTTATACAGTTTGATTATAGCATTTTTATGCGAAGAGAACATAAATCTCTAAGCAATCGGCCCCGTGCTCTATATATGTGCATAGGACGTCTTGGTTTATATTTATATTTACTGTGGCTATCCTGTAATCATATATTACTTTGTTAGCGCATGCTTCCAAAGGATTGTTTAGAGATTTATGTTTTTTTATTCCTCGTAGAAATCTACCGTACTAGCGACTTCTTCATAAGAAGTAATTCCTTTTAGTATTTTCACAAGGCCATCTTGTTGCATATTGAGAGAGACTTGACTCTTGGCTACTTCTTTTATTTCTCGCTCACTTGGATTCGTTACAATTATATCTTCTATCTTGGCATCATTATAAATTGCTTCAAATATTCCTATTTGTCCCTTGAATCCTGTATTGTTGCACTCCAAGCACCCGACGGCTTCATAGAATTTAAATGGACTCTTCACATCTACTCCATAATCCGCGAAATCTTTACCATAAGATTTCGCTTTTTCTATTATGGAATTTATTAGAGCTAATTCTTCCTTTTTTATTTCTCTTTCTTTTCTACAATTCAAACAAAGTCTCCTGACAAGTCGTTGAGCGATAGATAAAGACAAAGCGGAAACCAGAATTTTCGGATTCACTTCTAGGTCTATCAGACGGGGGATGACTCCAGCGGCATTGTTCGTGTGTAAAGTAGAGAAGACGAGGTGCCCAGTCAAGGCTGACTCCACAGCAATCTTGGCTGTCTCGCTATCGCGGATTTCTCCTACCATTATGACGTCGGGATCTTGACGGAGAGATGAACGCAAACCTTCTAGGAATGTATAGCCTTTCTCTTCATCTGTCTGAGTCTGAGTAATACCTGGTAGGTGATATTCAATAGGGTCTTCTATGGTAATGATTTTAATTTCGGTGGAATAAATTTTCTGCAAGAAAGAGTAGAGAGTCGTCGTCTTACCAGAGCCTGTTGGACCTGTCAGCAAGATGAGACCATTCGGCTTTTTTATTTCTTTCATAAATATTTCATACAGTTTAGGCTCTATACCCATATCTTCAAGCTTCACTCGAATAGACTTCGGATTCAAGATACGCATTACGATAGACTCGCCATAAGCTCCAGGAATGAGAGAGACACGGAGAGAAATCTCATCTTGATCAAGCCAGATGCTGAATCGTCCATCTTGGGCGATAGAATTCGCAGTAATCTTAAGACCAGAGATAAGCTTGATTCTAGAATTTATAAATTTGTGAGCAGAAGGCGGAATCTCCATAACTGTATGAAGAATTCCATCCAGACGGAAACGAAGACGGACAGTATTTTCTTCTGGCTCAAAGTGTATATCGGAAGCGTTGATAGCTACAGCTCCCGCGATAGCAATCTCAAGTATGTGGGAAGTCGTATGAATATTATCTTTCTCTATATCTAGAATTGCTTTTTTGATATCTTCAATATTTTTAATATTTACCATCAATTTTTTCAAAACTTCTCCTGAGATAGCGATACCGCCCGCTTTGGATTCGGAAGCATATGAAATTTCTTTGTATCTTTCCCAAGCTTTTTCAAGACTGAAACGAGAGGCCATATAGAAATGGGGGATGTATTCACGGTCTGCAAAATACTTTTTTAAATTTTCAAGTTTATCTGGCTGTGGTGAATGGACCGCGACGTGGATATCCTTCCCTAGAAGTTTGAAAGGGGCGACTTCCAACTCCCGAGCCTCTTTCTCATCTACAGTTCGGAGAGCATCGTTGTCTATTGGAATAACGGAGAGGTGCACCGGAGGAACTCCATAGCGAGTCTCTGCCAATGTATCTACCAAATCCTCTTCCTCTTGCTTTCGCAAGTCTGATAGATTTTTCTTTTGCTTGTCGTCATCAAATGTGAGTGTCATATAAAGTTATTATAACTTATACTTTTTCTAAAAGCGAGAATTCACCCCTCCGCCTTCGGCCCCTCCCCTTCGCAGGGGAGGAAAAACAGAGGTTGACAGACTTGATTTATTATTATACAATATACTCAAATTGTTAGGCTATTAAAGTATCTTATTTGCTCCTCATCCTTGGGGCATAAATAAGATATTTTAGTATTCACTTATATAATTTATAGTTATGAAAAGAAAAGTTTTTTGGATTTTAGTTACTTTTTTTGGAGTTGTTATTTTGAGTTGCAATGTAAAGAAACATGCAACCAAAACAACAACCCTCGCCGATTCTGTGAAAACAGAAAAAAGGGACAGCTTAAAACCCTTTGAGCAAAGGTTTAAAATGAACCTGAGCAAAAAAGATACGGTTACTTTTTACAATGATGTCGTTTTGCTGATTGAAAAATCAGAAGAACTTCAACAAGCAGAAGAACACGATTTCATTGAAAACGGAGTTATCTACTCCGTAGATTCTAACAGGGTTGCAAAAAAAATTCCTATTAGAACACCAATGAAAATATCAGATGTCAATTACAAAATCATTAGTAATAGAAAGACATGTGATTTCATTCTTGTAACCTGTAAAAGGAAAGAAGTAGTGTATTTTTTTACAGTTTGTAAAAAAGATATAGCTGAAAAAACGAAAACAGCTAAGAATCCCGATTCTTTTATTTTTAGTACTACTGGTACTGTAAAATATAATGGAAAGGAGTATAACATAAAAGTCGTTATCCCTAATCCACCATGTTATCTTCTGGTAGACTTTAGGAAGTTCACAGAACCCCAAGATGATAATGAAGGATGGGAAATGTATTAATTATTTTTTTTCATAAACAATATAAAAAAAGGAAAAACCTGGGATATTAATTTATTCCAGGCACTTTTTTATCTAGGGGGGAGAAAAATAGGGGATTTGGGGTGGGGTTGACAATAGTTGCAGGGTTTGATATAATATGTGCAAATGTCAATTTCTAGTTTTGTTGTATCTCTTTCTTAATTAAAGGGTTTTTAGGAGATAGGTAGAACAAAAGTAGAAATTTAAATTATATACACGTGAAAAAGTTAGTCTTGTTTTTTTTGCTCATAGCACAAGGTGCTAGTGTAGCTTTTGGGCAGTATTTAGTTAGCCCAATTATGAAAGTGATTCCAAACCACAACTATACTGTTAGTGAACTCAAGGAGTTTATTAATGGTAAAGATCCAATTGTGGTCCCATGGTGCGAAACCTTTTTGTGGCTCATTCAAGACGGGCTTACGAAATGCAATGAAGATCTCTTTATTGTTAAGGGTCATGGTGACCCAAGACAAACAGCTTTATATATGATAGAAAACTATTTTATTAAAACTGTGAGGGATTTAGATGCTGGTTTTTCGAACTCAGGAAAAACTCTTAAAAACGAAATTAAATTCGTTGTTGATAAGAGAAGTTTTAAGAATATGGATTTTTTGACCTTTAAATATGGGTCGTGTGAAAAAGACATCATTAAGATGAACTGTTTTAACACCCCTAATTTATTGGAAAGGAAAGTTGATGTTCCTAAACCAAAAGGAGAGCCAGAGCCAGAGCCAGAACCAGTTCCAGCCGTAAATCATGACTGGAGGTATTTTAGGGGGACAGTTTCATCGTCTCCACCACCACCACCTCCACCACCAGTGGAAGAAAAAAAGGACCACGGGTGGCTGTATGAGTATAATAAGGCTCACCCATTAACTAAATGGGTCGTTGGGTTGGGTGTTGCCTATGGAACGTATCGGGTTATTGAAAACCAGGGTAGGTCACCAAGGCCTATTGTGGTCATTCCTCCTAAAGATGGTAGTCCTGTGGATGCTCAGCCACAAGGGCGGATAAAAACCCCTTTTATTGGGTTTAGTGTCAACATCAATTTCTAAATTTGCTCTTTAAAAACAACTTAAAGTTATTCCTACTTTTAATTAAGTAGAAACAAGAAAAGCTGTAGTAATGAATATAATAGTGAAGCCTTTAATTTAATTAAAAGCTTCACTACATATTTAAGTCTTTAATTCTTCGAAATTGAAGGTTTAAAATTGTAATTTTAATAGTAATTATAAATTAGCGTCGCGTTTCAATTGACAGTACGCGACATGATTTTGCAAAATCAAAAATATATGAAAAAAATAATAGTCGGAATCTTTAGTTTTGTTTTACTTTTTGCTGCGCAAAATGCGTTTGCGGCAAATTGGAATGGTGAATCAAATGATTGCCAAAACACCATTGCCATAGCCAACTATACTTCAAATACAGGGTATGGTTCTTGTTGGACTTCTACCTCTATGTCTGCAGAGCCAGGAGATACTATAAATGTACGTATCTATTATCATAATACAAGCAACGTTGTTGCTAAAAATGTAAGATTAGCAGTTACTAAATCATCCAATACTTCAACTTCTCATAATTTTATGGGACGTATTATGTCTGATAATGGTGATATCTCTGGTAACGTGAATTTAACTATTTCAAGTCCTCAAAGTCTAGAATTTGTGGATGCAAGATGGTTCCCTAATCAATCAAGAACATTATCAGCACTTCCAAACGGACAGTCTGCTTCTTCTATATTATCTAGTGGTATTTTAATTGGAGATGTTGCTCCAGGATGGGCATCACAAGGAACAATGGTGGCCGTCTTTAAAGTAAGCTCAGTTGTTACCCCTCCAGCGACTTGTCAAGATTTATCTGCAAATAACTATTTAATCTCATATCCTTGTACTTATACACAAATACCTTCTACTTATAAAATCACAGTAAAAATAACTGGTAGTGGAACAGTAACAACTGTAAATAGTCCACTTATTAATTCTGTTGCTACATATAATCTCAATGGAAGTGATTATTTTGGATTTGTTCCAAGTGATGGATATCATGTAGAGAGTGCATTTTTTGACACGAATACACCAATTGTTCCTAACTATGGTTATGCTCTGTACAATATTTCAGCAAATCACAAAATTGAAGTAACTTTTGTAAAAAATCAAGTAATAGCAAAAGATTGTATCGCAACATTGTCTGCAAGTCGTCCCACAATTACAGCAGGTGAATCTTCATTATTGAGTTGGATTTTAGTTGACTGTACGAATGCTTCTCTTTATCCAAATATAGGTCTTATATATTCTTCAAATTCACAAAATGTATACCCTACAAGTTCAACCTTATATACACTGACTGCATCTGGGGCAAATGGAGTTGTCACCAAAACAGTAACTATCAATGTAAACCCACCAACGCAATACTGTCAGGATTACAATGCAAATAATTACGGGAAAGTATCACCATGTACATATAATGTAATCAAATGTCTTGATACTTCTGCAAATAATTACGGACAAGTTGGTGCCTGTACTTATACCATAATTAAATGTCTCGATACCTCTGCTAACAATTACGGAAGTGTCGGTGCTTGTACTTATACTGCAGTAGTTAAATGTCAGGATTATAATGCAAACAATTATGGAAGCACTGGTCTATGTACTTATACTAAAGTAGCGGATGCCGTTCTTAATGTAGTGAATAGTAATAATGTAATAAATAGTAACAATGTCAGTAATGTAAGCAACGTTAGTAACGTCAGCAATGTAACCAACACTCCTAATACACCTATATATACTGGATACAGCAGAAGCGTTACTCATCAATGTCTAGACCAATCTGCAAGTAATTATAGAAGTTATGATAATTGTATTTATAATCAAGTAAGATGTACAGACACCTCTGCAAGTAATTATCTAGCATACAGTTCTTGCGTTTATAATAATTACAACAATCAAATAAGATGCCTAGATGCTTCTGCGAATAATTATCTTGCTTACAATTATTGTACTTACAACAATAATCAAGCACAATGTTTAGATAGAAATGCAAGTAACTATCTCGCATACAATACTTGTATCTACAATACATATGTGAATAAGAATGTTGTGACTACTGTCGCTACGAACATTACCAAGAATGAAGCACAGTTAAATGGTTATATTACAAATTCTACCTACTACAATGCAAATGTTTACTTTAATTATGGAACGACTGTAAATCTAGGTAGCAGGACTAATTCAAAAGTAGCAAGTGGTAATAGTTATTTCAATGACTATCTAACAGGGCTTGCTCCAAATACGATTTACTTCTTCCAAGCGGTTGGTGAAAGTAATACTGGAGTAGCTAAAGGAAGTATTGAAGTGTTTAAGACTTTAGGAGAAGCAGCAGTTGCCAAGCAAATAATAGTACAAGGTACGACTATTATAGGGAAAGCATCTCCAGTGTTACTAACTATAAGCAATAAGTATCAGCTTATAAGTGCTGGGGATACTGTGGATTATATTGTGACTTACAAGAATATCGGCAATACAAGACTTGTAAAACCAATGGTTCAAGTAGTAATCCCAATGAATATGACACTCATAAATTCATCTCGTGGAACTTACTCTGTAGATACACATACGCTTTCTGCTCCAGTAGAAGATCTAAATCCTGGGCAAGAAGGAGTTATCTACTTGCAAGCAAGAGTAGATAGTATCCCACTCAACAATTCTCAAATTGTGACGACCGCTCTCCTTGTATACACAAATACAAATGGAGCTCAAGAGAATGCAATGGCTTACGTCTTCAACGAGCCAAGTGCAGTCAGTGGTGCTGTCGCAGGAGACTCTAGCACACTGGGAGCTTCAGCTTTCTTTGGAGGGTTCCTCTCAATCGGTCTTATAGGATGGTTACTAATACTTCTCTTAGTATTAATCATAATTCTAATATCACGTTCTTACAGTAGAACATCAAGTGATACAGTGACTCATACCACTACAACGCATTAAGAAAACACACCTGTCATAGAAATATGATGGGTGTGTTAGTATATAGCTATGGAAAGGGAAATAAAAGAAGAAAATTTAAGACAGATTGCGAAAGAAGTAATTGATAAGATTAGTCTAATTAGAAAAGATGAAGCTTCTCTCGTAGTTTTGTCTGGAGAGTTAGGAGCGGGGAAGACAGCCCTCAGCAAGGAGATTGCCAAGTACTTA
>JBAZRX010000028.1:0-8460 GCA_041662725.1 Minisyncoccota bacterium | reverse complement strand
CATCCCTATGTAAACTGAACTCTCACTCTTTGTATTATCCATACGTGTTACAATTAATTGATAATCGACCCTTACCCACCATTGTAACCGCTGGACTAAAAGGTTTTATAGCATTAAAATATAAAAGACCTATTAGAATCACTCAAATGAGTAATTCTGAATAGGTCTTGTGATATTAATTAGGTTGCTGGAAGAAGTTCAGCAATTTTTCTAATAATCATATCTGAAATCTCGCTATTTTTAGGAGCAGAGTTGTATGCCTCATGAGCTTCTGCGATAGTGGTGCAGAGATTAATCCACTTTTCCATAGCAAGCTTCTGAGCTTCACTACCATTAGGAGCAGAGTTGTATGCCTCATGAGCTTCTGCGATAGTGGTGCAGAGATTAATCCACTTTTCCATAGCAAGCTTCTGAGCTTCACTACCACGTTGAGCAGAGTTGTATACCTCTTGAGCTTCTGCGATAGTGGTGCAGAGATTAATCCACTTTTCCATAGCAAGCTTCTGAGCTTCACTATCATTAGGAGCAGAGTTATATGCCTCACGAGCTTCTGCGATAGTGGTGATATTATCAAGCTCTGTAATACCCAGAGCAATTTGAACAGTAATTGCTTGAATATTCAATAATTCAGCAATCTCCTTTACTTTTCTGTCATCCATAAATTTACCTCAATATTCTTTATTTATTATCAGAGAACTATCTGAAACTATATATTTACTTATCAAATATGTCAAATCTGGCAAAATACCATTTTCAATATTTTGTGTCTGTTACAAATCCTTTCTTCTAGCTCTCGCTCTATCTAATTCGGTTAGAAACTTTTTTCTTAATCTAATACTTTTCGGAGTGATCTCAAGATATTCATCATCGCGCATGAGTTCAAGACCGCGTTCAATAGTCAAAATAAAAGGTGGTACGAGTGTTAGAGCTTCATCTTTACCAGATGAGCGCATGTTGGATAGTTGTTTACCTTTACAAGGATTAACTTCTAGATCATCTCCTTTGGAAGTATCACCGATAACCATACCCTCATATATTTCCATTGCAGGAGTTATAAAAAGACGCCCACGATCTTGAAGATTCCATAGAGAAAAGCCGAATGATTTACCTGACATCATAGAAGTCATAGAACCAGTTTCACGTTTTTCAATATCACCAGCGTGTTCTTTGAAACTTGTAAAACGACTCGACATAATACCTTCACCTTTTGTATCAATAGTAAATGCATTTCTATAACCCAAAAGACCTCGTGTAGGTATTTCAAAGACCATACGCACCTGATTTCCATGAGTTTTCATATCATGCATGATACCTTTGCGCTTTCCTAGAGTTTCTATAATGATGCCTGAATATTCCTCTGGTGTATCAATAATAACCTCTTCGTAAGGTTCAAGTGTTTTGCCATTTTCTTCTTTGGTAATAACTTTCGGTTGTGATACTTGAAGTTCATAACCTTCGCGACGCATATTTTCCAAGAGAATAGCGATATGAAGTTCGCCACGACCATAAACAGTCATATATTCATTTGATGAGAAATCGACTTTGAGACCGACGTTAGTTTCTAATTCTAATTGAAGTCTTTCGCGGATTTGTCTTCCATTTACAAATTCTCCTTCACGTCCTGCAAAAGGCGAGTTATTAACTAAAAATTGTAAAGAAATAGTTGGTTCATCTACGTTGATAGCAGGAAGAGCTGGTGTTTCTTCTTTATCTGTAATAGTTTCTCCAATATAAATATCAGGCATACCAGCAACAGTGATAATATCTCCATGTTCTGCTTGATTTACCTCCAAACGTTTCTTTCCATCAAAAGTAAAAAGTTTAGTGATTTTTCCTGTGAACGATTTGCCGTTTATGTCTTTAACCCAAATGTTTTGACCATCTTTAATAGTACCTGTATAAATACGACAAACTGCTAGACGACCAAGGAAGTTATCATAACCAAGATTAAAGACTTGAGCAGTTAAAGTTTTTGGAGTCAAAACAGTTTCAGAGGTTATATCTCCAGATTGTGAAGGTTTATCTTCTGAATCAGTTTCTCTATTAGCTGGTGGTACACATTCAATAATGGTATCTAGAAGAGGGGTTAAATCTTTTGATTCATCACTAAGATTCTTTTTAGCGACGCCTGTGCGACCAATAGCGTAAATTGTAGGGAAATCTATTTGTTGATCATTTGCCCCAAGTTCCATGAAGAGTTCCAAAACTTCATCATGTGCACGCATAGGATTGGCTGCTGGTTTATCAATTTTATTTATTACTACAATTGGTTTTAAACCTAATTCCAAGGATTTTTTCAAAACGAAACGAGTTTGTGGCATAGGTCCTTCCTGCGCATCAACTACCAGAAGAACTGTATCAATGGAACGGAGAATACGTTCTACTTCAGATCCGAAATCGGCATGTCCTGGCGTATCTACAATATTAATTTTTGTACCTTTATATATAATAGAAGTATTCTTTGCATATATAGTAATACCGCGCTCCTGTTCGAGTGCGTTTGAATCCATTGTACCTTCGTCACCATGACCACATTGAGTCATGATGGCGTCAGTCAGTGTTGTTTTCCCATGGTCGACGTGGGCGATGATTGCGATATTTCTAATTTCCATGATAGTTATTGACCGCCGGAGTTCGCTTTTAGCGAGTGTAAGGATGTCACTATAATTGCAATATTTCTTATTTTTATTGAAGAAAAATAGAGCCCGTGGCTCGTGTGTATAGTAAAGCATAAAAATAGTGGAAAAGCAAATCCATATTTTAACTTAGTTATTATGCTATCTTGTGATGCTTATACCTCTTTTAAATGATCTAAAATAGACAGGCACACCTTTAACTATCTTTCCAAAAAAGTGGTACAATCATAGTCAATATGGTTTTAAACAGAAGAAGTTCTTGTAAGTTTGTCATTACAGTTTTTTCTTTATTATCTGTATGCCTGATTCCTTCTATTACAAATGCACAACGTGTAATCATAAATAAGTTAGAAGATAACTCAGTAGGCATTGAACTTAATAAAGATTTGAGCAATGTGACGATACGACCTCTTGAGGAAGGGTATACAAGTGATTATTTGAAGCGTTATCCAACAACGATTGAAAGTCAGACAAAATATGCTCAGTGTTTATCTGGGTATGTTAGTGCTGCACGTTTTGAAGGCGAGATTGCAGATCTTGAAACCAGTATTGCTGAGGTTGATTTGAGAATTACATCTCTCAATAAAACGATAAATTATTTAAAATTAAAGAAGGATATAAATGGTTTGAAACTTTATGGAGTTCCTGCTGGTGAAGTTGAAAATAGAAAATATGAATGGGCAAGAGAAATTGCTATGAAATGTCTTATTGCAAAAGGTAGTAATGTAAAAAGTATAAAAGCTGTTGGGTCGCTAACTAATGACATAATATCAGTTTTTAATTCAATTCCAAAAAAACAAACCGATTTACTTGCAAAATTAAGAAAGGAAAATGAGACAACCGATATTGCTTTAAAAAAGGAGATTAAAGAAAGCGGAAGTCTTAGTAAATGGACAATTATAAACCTCGGTCTAAAAATGAAAAATATTAGTTCTGATATGGCAAAAAATGTTATATCAATAGTTCCTGATGATGTTGGAAATTACCCAATACTCAAAGATTCAGGCGATGATTCGTTATTTGCAATAAACTATATTTTGGATGCTAATGGCAAGAAACAGGAAAGTGAAATACCGAAATTTGCTCGGGCGCTTATGGAAGGTGATGATAAAGTTGCAGTAAAAGTTAATCTTACTCTTGGTAATGTGACGTATTCTGAAGTTGAACTACCTGAAGGAATTATTCTCACGAGTATGCGAAATGCCGCTTTTGAACATGTAAAAAGATTAAGGACTGTAAGAAGTGATTTACAGAAAAATCTTGATAAATTAAATAAAAGCCTTAAAGATTTGAAGGATAATAATTATGTTTGTAACTAATATCTTTATCTATCAAAAATATGAAAGATCAATCTAATAACTTTTTGAAGATTTTGAAACAATTCACATTGTTTGTAGTAGGTGTGGCTGTGTTTTTGTCTATCCCGAAGATTTCAAAAGCAGAAATATTGGATACCACTTTGCAAGATTTGAACAATGATGTGAATCTCATGATTGTAGATCCTCTAAATTTTATGAGTTTTGAAAGTTATTCAGTTTTTCCGATATTTTATTCTAGTTTTATTAATAAAAACGAATCTGATCCTGTATATGCTACAACGACTTCATGTTTTAGATTTTCGGAAGATATTAACATTGGTAAAACAGGAATGGATGTAGTTGCTTTACAAGATTTTCTTATAGATAACGGCTGTGATATCCCAGCTATTTCTTCCGGTAGAATGTCAAAAGGTTATTTTGGTTATCTAACATTAAGATCACTTACGTGCTATCAAAATTCTCAAGGTCTACCCGCAACTGGTTTTGTGGATATAGAAACACGTGCACAACTGAATTCGTCGTGTTCAATTGGTATCTCCACTAATGGTTCTTTGATTGAAAATTCCAATACATCTAATAGTACTTCGAAACCAGCGGGTACTTCAAAAGTTAATAATTACATCTCCGTGACTCCTTCTCCAACACCAGCTAGAAATCGTTCAAATACCTCGAGTACAAATACTAAAGCCCCAACTCCTACGCCGATTAAGAATTACTATACTACTGTTAGTACCCCAACTCCTACTCCAACATTTACACCTTATCGTTATACAGTCACTCCTTCTCCGACTGTAAGTCCTACACCAACTTCTAATTACTTACCAACATATACACCTTCACCATCTCCAACTTCAACATTTACACCAACACCATCTCCAGCTTCTACTCCAACACCAAGCCCGACATCGTCTCCTACTCCAACACCGATTATTACTCCAACCCCAACTCCTACACCAACCCCTTCTTCATCACCATCTCCAACACCTACGTATTCACCATCTCCATCTCCGACACCAACACCATCAGGTTCAGGTTTACCTATGTCAATAAATATAAGCCAATATAATCTTGGAGCGTTTATATTTAATGCGATTAAAGGACTATTTAATTTGTATTAAGATTTGGCTTAAATATCAAAATTTCTGACTAACCCGTAAGAACCTGTTGTTAAGCTTTACTCAAAAAGTGGTATTATATTGATATATGAAAAATTCACAAAAAGGTTTCGTTGCACCATTATTAATAGTGATTATTGCATTATTATTTGTCGGAGGTGGTATGTATATTTATAAGAATAATAAAGCAAAAGTACCTGTAATTGCCGACAATACTGGAATACAGCAATCTGATCAAGTTTTACAGAAAACTATTAAACCAGAAATAAATACATATTCTGACGCTTCTGTTTCATTTGAATATCCTTCTTCGCTTTTAGTAAAACCACAAGGAGAAACAGTTACATTAAATCATTCGATTGCTTACAAACATTCTGACCCGTGTGATTTCAAGGGCGATGCGCCACCATTAGAGAGACTCTCTGATTTCAGTGTTTCTATAAAAGTTGTTAACAAAAATTTAAAAGAGTTGGTACAGAGTAGTTCGTACCCAGGTTGGGATTATGTTTCAAAAAATCCTTTCAAATCAGGTTCATTGAATGGGTATAAAATTATGTCAGGGGTTGAAGGGTGTGGGGAATACATCTATTATCTTACGATTTCCCCAACAAAGACTCTGGTTATAAATCGAGCTATTGTCACAGAGTTTGAACCTATAATCGCAGAATATCAAACAAATCTAAATCTTCCAGGTATAATTTCTCCGAATCAAGCAGAAGAATATTTTACGAAAATTTTGTCTTCGTTCAAATCTATATAGGAATCAATAAGTATAGACAAGTATAATCTTGGAGCGTTTATATTTAATGCGATTAAAGGACTATTTAATTTGTATTAAGATTTTATAAAAAAATGAAGCCCTATAGTTAATATAGGGCTTCGGGCTCTCTGTATCCCGATGTGCTATATTCGGGATTTTTTAGTGTTTTTTAATTTTCTCTTGATTACTATGATCAAGAGAGAAATTATTGCAGTAGCTAGCACAGCCACTGCAATTCCTGCTAAACATAGACGTTCCGGGGACATCCACGGAATCATCCATAAAAATGTATTCATAAAAGCCTTTCAAAATCTGCTACAATTATACACTATTCAGTTGAAATGTCAAGTATGGTTTAGTGGATGTTGTTTGCTTATATTTCAAACATCTTACAATACAACAGCTATAGTATTAGTGTTCTGAAGCATTTCGCAGGCGTCGCCATTATAAAAAGCAGCTCTAATTGTAGAGCTGCTTATGTAAAAATTTGGTAGAAAACTTAGGCGGTAGTAACTTGCTGTGAGATATTACTACTCGTAAACTGATGGGGCATGCCTGCCGAATTCAGGGCATGAATATCATGTTCAGTTTCGCAGGGATGCATTTTTCTCCTGTATTCCTTGAGACGCTGAGTCCAACTTCTTTTGGTAATCTGGCGTATGTCACAGAAGTCAATAACATCAAGAACTATCTTTGGTGGCCTAGAGTCGGTAATTTCCAAGACCATTTCAGGTTTCATTGTTTTGAAACATCTTAAGGCCTCAAGGTTGCTTTTCTTGAGAATCTTGCCCCCGTCACTTTTTTGATGCTTCTTGTTTGATCCTTTAGTCGCACATTTTTCCGTATGCGATATGTGCACCAATTTTGCCTGTGGAAACTTGATTACTAGTTGGGCCGCTTGACTACCTGTTGTCGGGGTATCAAACACGAATGCGTGATATATCGTACCCAACGACTTTAGGTAATTTTGTATAATCATGACTAATAATTGGCCATTGATTATATGTTTGGCATTGTCCAGAAACTTGGCTCCTTCATGTCTTTCATTGTTCTGGTTGTCGGTTTGCTTGGTATTTTCGCATTCAAGATAATGCTCCAGAATACTAGAAATTTTGACAACCGGAAAACGTGGATCGCTATTTATTGCGATTTTTAACATTTCGTGAACATGATTGATACTGTCACTAGATGTGGCAGTCACAAACGTTACTGGCATTATATCCATAATTATTCTTCCAATCTTTATTGTTCCTCTTTGCGTATTCTTCCTTTACGCGTGGTTTTAGTAGAACTAACCGAATATTATACTAATACATATTTTGATAAATGTAAAATGTTTCCCAGCCCGACAAATATGTTCTTTCATAACACTTGCAAGGTCGCCATCTCTAAGCAAAACCCCGCCACACTCATGTTCTAGAGCACGATCGGTCTTGCTCGAATAACGAAAGACTCACAAGGCCGTCTATTCTGACAAGCGAAGACGCATGAATGTGTTTACATTCACAGCGTCTGAGCGCTGTCAGAAAAAAGAGATTTTTCTCTTTATTCTCGGCGTCGTGTCGTAGGTATGCGGATTACATTTCCCCGACGCCTGCGAAATGCTCTAGAACATGAGTGTGGCGGGGTTTTGCTAGAAACAAGCTTAATTGTTAAATTGTCATATTGTGCAATTATTTGAATTACAACCAAGTGTTACAAAAGGACATATTTGTCGAGCTGGGATTATTTCCGGACAATCTTTATCAAATCTTTATCACTTCTTTATCAGGATTTTATCTCTCTTTGATATGCTTGTGCCATGAAAGATATAAAAGAAAAAGTTTTAGGTAAAAATATGGATGATATCTTGGGCAGATTTCCAACAGATCAAACTACTGCCGTTGAAGCTATAGATTCTATTTTAACTTTTGCTACTGGTCTGGAAGCTTCAGATATTCACTGCGATCCAAGATATAACGATATTATTGTACGCCTAAGAATCCTCGGTCAAATTGTAGATGTTGGTATTTTACCAAAACGTCTGCATGGAGAGATGATTGCTCGGCTAAAAATTCTTTCCGGTGTACGTACAGATATTCATGCGATTCCGCAGGATGGTCGCTTCAAGATTAATATTGTTGGTACGGATTATAATATTCGTGCTTCATTCATGCCTACTTATCATGGTGAAAATACTGTATTGCGTCTTTTACCTACCAAATCAGTGCAAGATATTTCTTTTTCAAAGCTTGGTTTTACACCAGATCATGTTCATTCCATAAATAATGCTTTACGGCGCAAACACGGTCTTATCTTAGTTACAGGTCCTACTGGTTCAGGGAAGACAACTACTCTCCATGCTTGTTTATCATTGAAAGCTCGCGAACCTCTTTCCGTAATAACTTTAGAAGATCCTGTTGAATATGAAATTTCTGGTGTTAGACAAATCCATATTAATCATACACATGGTGTTACTTTTGCTACTGGTTTGAGGTCTGCATTACGACAAGACCCAGACGTTATTATGGTTGGTGAGATTCGTGATAATGAGACTGCACGTGTGGCTATCCATACAGCTTTAACTGGTCACCTAGTTCTTTCTACTTTACATACTAACTCTGCTTTGGAAGCGATTCCGAGGCTAGTTG
>JBAZRX010000027.1:0-9767 GCA_041662725.1 Minisyncoccota bacterium | reverse complement strand
ATGCTTTTCGAGGAAAACAATATAATCACGAAAAAGATTCGTGCCGAGGCCGATAAACGGAAGCTCTTGAAGCCTAATGCCGAAGTTGCCTGCCTTATCCGGGAAAACTTCTCCGATGAGGACATCAAAGCGATGGGTCTCTGGTGGATCGTTGTTATGCACGAACCCATTAAAGATTCCTGTGGCGATCTTCGCTTGCTCGGTGCGGATCGGAACGGCGACGGTCGCTATTTAGGTGTGTGCCACGCCAGGCCTGCTGGTTGTGGGTGGCTTCGTGAGGGTGGGTTCGCGTTCATCGTTTCGTCTGTCTCCGCTAAGGTTACGATGGACAAGCAAGTTGGTCCTCAAAACTAAGTAACTTTTGATTATGGTCCTTAAGCCCTGTTTCGATTCGTTCTCCTACGCTGAAGCTATGGAGAACACAGTCGGAGCGGGGCTAAATTTTTGTAGTAGCTTTTCTAATACGATATTTCAAGGTAAACTAACATTTGTATGCAAAAACATTCACTAAAACCTTTTTACATCACAACAACATTGCCGTACGTTAACTCCGACCCGCATATTGGTTTTGCTATGGAGATTATACGTGCTGATATTGTAGCTAGGTACAAAAAGCTCAATGGATATGAGATATTCTACAATACGGGCACCGATGAGCATGGAGCAAAGATTCATCGTAAATCAGTTGAAAAAGGAATACCAGTACAGGAATATGTAGATGAATACGCAGTTAAGTTTAAGAATCTTATTCCATTACTGAATATTATGCCTGGGGCAAATTTTATTCGTACTACAGATCCTCATCATGTAAAAGCGGCGCAGGAATTTTGGAAGATGGCGGACAAAAACGGACTTATTTATAAGAAAAATTATTCTATAAAATATTGTGTAGGTTGTGAATTGGAAAAGACAGAATCAGAATTGGTAAATAGTAAGTGTCCTTTGCATCCGCTTGCAGAGTTAGAGATTATTGAAGAAGAAAATTATTTCTTCAGATTCAGTATATTTCAAAAGCAATTGTTAGATCTATATGAAAAGAATCAAACTTTTGTAGTTCCAAATTCACGTTTAAATGAAATTCGCGCTTTCGTAGAACGTGGTCTTGAAGATTTCAGTATCTCCCGATTAGTTAGTAAGATGCCTTGGGGAATACCAGTACCTGGCGATGATAAACAAGTTATGTATGTCTGGTTCGATGCTTTGGTGAATTATGTTTCAGTTGTTGGCTGGCCAGATAACATGGAGAATTTTGATAAATGGTGGGTTAGTACAGGTGGAGTAGTTCAATATTGTGGTAAAGATAATCTGCGTCAACAGGCGGCAATGTGGCAAGCTATGCTCATGGCTGTAAAATTACCTCCTTCAAAGCAAATTATTATAGATGGTTTTGTGACAGGTGAAGGCGGTATCAAGATGTCAAAATCTTTAGGTAACACCGTTGATCCATTGGAGATTGTAAAAGAATATAGTGCAGATGTTCTGCGTTATTATGTTGCTCGTGAATTAGCTCCATTTGAAGACAGTCCTTTTACTATGGAAAAGTTCAAAGAGGCTTATAATGCGCATTTGGCTAATGGTCTAGGTAATTTGACTTCTCGAATTATGAAAATGGCCGAAAGTAATGCTATAAAATTTGACGATGAAGTCGCCAAGGATTTTGCTGGTTCAAAAGAAATGATTGATATTCAGGCCAAGTACACTGAAGGATTTGAGAAATATGACTTACAGCAGGCTTCAAACGCTGTTTGGGAGCTTATTGGAAATACTGATAGTTTGATCCAAGTTGAGCAACCATTCAAGAAGATAAAGACAGATAAAACGGCAGGTGAAAAAGACATCAAGGAATTATTAGCTCGTCTCAATCTTATTGGAAATATGCTTTTACCATTCATACCAAAGACAGCTGAGATTATTCTTGGACTTGTGAAAGAAAATAAAATGCCAGAAGTACCATTGTTTGCTAGAAAATAATTTTATTTTAATTTTAAGTTTGTTTATTAATTACCTGATAGATATTGCTTTAAAAATATGAAATATTTTGATATTCATGGCCATGTTAACTTTTCCGCGTACGATACAGATCGTGATGAAGTGATTCAGCGCGCAGAAGATGCTGGCGTTGTCATGATTTCAGTTGGCTCACAGCTAGATACTTCAAAAGCCGCTGTTGAATTGGCAAATAAACATGAAAATATGTACGCCGTAGTCGGAGTTCATCCTATACATACTTCTGCTTCTCATCATGATAAACAAGAATTAGGCGAAGGTAGTAAGGAATTTACTTCACGTGGTGAACAGCCTGATTTAAATATTTATCGTGAATTAGCCAAAAACCCAAAAGTTGTAGCTATAGGTGAATGTGGCCTTGATTATTATCATTTAGATGATGATTCAACCAAAAAACAATATCAAGTTTTTGAATCAATGATTGATCTCGCTAACGAAATTAATAAACCATTGATGCTTCACTTAAGAAACGGTTCTAACAGATCTGCTTATAAAGACGCTTATGAGATAGTTAAAAGTAGAGCTAAAGTAAAAGGAAATCTACATTTCTTTGCTGGAAATATTGAAGAAGCTAAATTATTTTTAGATCTTGGTTACACATTTTCTTTTACCGGTGTAGTTACTTTTGCTAGAAATTATGATGAAGTAATTAAATATTTACCATTGGATCGTATTATGTCAGAAACAGATTGTCCTTATGTAACACCTGCACCATATCGCGGTAAACGTAATGAGCCAGTGTATGTAATTGAAGTGGTCAAGAGTATCGCCAAAATCAGAGGAGAAGATGAAGAAGTTGTGAGACAACAATTATTTAAAAATGCGAGTTTATTCGTTGGAAATCAATAATCTTTATCATTTCTTTATCAAATCTTTATTGATTCTTTATCACTTCTTTATCAGGATTTTATCTCAATATGTTAAATTAGCATTATCGTTAATGTACCTGCCAACATAGCGAATAATTTGTTCGGAGTTGCTATAGGGGAGTTTTCGTGTTAGTCTCGTTACATATTATAAGTAATCGTAGTTAGTCCTGAATAGCCCGAAAGGCGAAAGGGTCTCGTAATAAATTAGTCTTTACGAGTCACTGACTACACAAAACTATGGATGACAATAACAAAGATCGTGAAGCAGTTTATGAAATAGGGTATTTGATCGTTGGTTCAATCGCAGAAGAAAATGTTTCTGCTGAAGCAGATAAAGTTAGAAAAGTTATTACAGACGCTGGGGCTAAGGTTATTGGTGAAGAAATACCAAATCATCAACATTTAGCTTACACCATTCGTCGTAAGACAGTTGCTGGTTCATATGAGAAATATGATAAAGCCTATTTCGGATGGATCAAATTTGAAATTGGGACAGATAAAATAGAAGCCATTAAAAAGACAATAGAGATTATACCGTCAATATTGCGCATGCTTCTCATCACGACTGTTCGCGAAAATACTTATCTAGGTAAGCGTGCTCCAACAGCTAATGCTGTCTCTGTACCTACTTTAGATGAGAAAAGTATTGCTCGTGAATTTTATAAAGCCCCTACAGAGTTAGCAACTCCTGAAATTGCTGTAGAGAATGTGGTTGCTCCTGCTACAGTAGAAGAAATGGATAAGAGTATTGATGAGATGGTTAAAGAAGCTTAATTATAAGTAATTTTAAACCAATATGTATCTAAATAAAGTATATATCATTGGCAATCTAACTCGTGATCCTGAGATAAAAGTATTGCCATCAGGGACAAAGGTTTGTAGTTTCGCGGTTGCGACAAGTCGTGTTTATAAAGATAAAGAGGGAGTTAAGCAAGAAATGGTTGAATATCATAATGTTTCTGCTTTTGCCAAGCTAGGTGAATTAGCAGGACAATATTTGAAAAAAGGTCAACAAGTTTTAGTTGAAGGACGTATACAAACCCGTTCTTGGGAAAGTAATGGTGAGAAAAAGTATCGTACAGAGATTATTGCAGATAATATTCAGTTTGGTATGAAGTCCTCCGGTACAAGTTCTTCAAAGAGTTCTAGAACGGCTCCGATAGGGGAATCTGTTAAGAGTGATGAGCCTTCAACAGCTTCGGGTTCGGATATTCCTACTGATAAGATCGATTATCCACAAGACGAGATTAATCCGGACGATATACCGTTTTAGGGATTAAACAATTCCGCAAAGGAACAATTTAACAATTATACAATTAGACAATTACAATTATGAAAAAGCAATGTTACTTCAATCAGCATAATATTAAGTTTGTAGATTATAAGGATACAGATATCCTTCGTAAGTTTTTGAATCCCCATGGTCGCATTCTTTCAAGAAAGCGCACAGGAATATCAGCAAAATATCAACGTGATCTAGGCACTGCTGTTAAACGTGCAAGATTCATGGGTCTCTTACCATATGTTGCGAGTTAAGCAAACGAAAACAAACTAAGTATGAAGAGGCTCCGCAAATGATTTTTCAGCAGAAAAATCATTGAGGACTAGAAAAATCCCCTGCAGGGGATTTTTCGTGCCTCTTCATGCCTAGTTTGTTTTAGTTTGCTTTACTTACCCACACGCTCACGATATTCACCAGTTTCTGTATTTATACGAATAACATCTCCCTCGTTTACAAACAGGGGAACGTTGATAGTTGCGCCGGTCTCAAGTGTAATTGTTTTTTGACCACCAGTCGCTGTATCGCCTTTAACATTTGGCGGAGCCTCGGTAACCTTAAGTTCTGCTGTAATAGGCATTTTAAAGCCCATTGGCTGTTCCTTGAACAGAAGTTGTCCAACTAGAGTATTTGGTCTTAAGAATTTACCTTGTGGACCGACGATTTCTTCAGATACTTTAAATCGTGCCGCTGGATTCTCTGGATCAGTAAACCACCATTCACCACGATTGGTATAGAGAAATTTTACTTCTTTTTCCTCAATTTCAGCCTCTTCTATTTTTTCAGATTGATGAAATGAATACTCAGTAACTTTACCAGTAAGTAAGTTCTTGAGTTTAGTAGCGTTGACAGGCTTTCTCTGTTGTTTACGAAAGACGTGTGAAGAAATGACTTCATAAGGCGCCCCATCAAGAACGATGTATTTCTTCTCAGTAATCTCGTTGTATTCCAGTAATGACATAGGTGATTAAAGAATTAAACTATTAAACAATATGACAATTAAATAATTGTATTCCTACCTGTTAAGGGAAGGTAATTAGTGATTGAGCCAGTCTATAGGATTTTTAAGTAAAAAGCAAAAAACTAATATCAGCATATATCCTACATACACTGTCAAGACACAGATATTAACTACCTTTACGGCTTTAAGGTAATCTAAACTATGTCTTTATAGTATTACTGTTCGTTTAACTTCGTTCTTATTTCCTTAAGTATTTGGTCTTTGATCTTTGTGTTTTCTTTCAAGAATTGTCTTGTAGCATCGTAGCCGCGTCCTAACTTAACTTCGCCATAAGAATATGAAGAACCAGATTTTTGTAGAAGATTATACTTTTCACCAAGAGCAATAATTTCACCTTCCTGAGAAATTCCTTCGTTATACATGAGATCAAACTCTGTTTGTTTGAATGGGGCAGCGACCTTATTTTTTACAACTTTAACACGTACACGTCCCCCCATGATTTCTTCACCTTTTTTGATTTGGGCAATACGGCGAATATCCAAGCGAACTGATGCATAGAATTTTAAAGCTTTGCCTCCAGGAGTAGTTTCTGGGTTACCGAACATTACACCGATTTGCATGCGGATTTGATTGATGAAAATAACTGTTGTCTTTGATTTAGCAACAATAGCTGTGAGTTTACGTAAGGCTTGAGACATAAGTCGCGCTTGAGTTCCTACGTGATATGCACCCATATCTCCCTCAATTTCTGCTCGTGGTGTAAGGGCGGCAACAGAATCTATAACTACAACGTCCATTTTATTGGTACGAATAAGACTATCAACTATTTCTAAAGCCTGTTCACCTGTATCTGGCTGTGAAATTAACAAATCTTCAACCTTTACACCGAGACGTTTAGAATATTCTGGATCCATAGCATGCTCAGCGTCAATGTAAGCACAGACTCCACCACGTTTTTGTGCTTCAGCGACAATGTGTAAGGCGAGGGTAGTTTTACCAGAAGATTCTGGACCAAATATTTCAATAATACGTCCTCGTGGTACGCCACCAATGCCGAGTGCCCAATCTAGGCCTAATGAACCAGTAGGAATGGCGTTTACATTAACTTTCGGCTTATCACCAAGTTTCATGATGCTATCTTCGCCAAATTTCGTTCTAATGGCATCTAATGCATCTTTGATACCACCATCGGTTTTCTTTTTTAAATCTTTATTAGCAGATTCATCTTCATTTACAAATGTTTCGTTTAAATTATCTTCTTTCCCTAACACTGAACTTTGAGGTTTTTTAGTTTCCTCCTCTCTCTTTTTTCCTTTTTGGATTGACATATTATTTTGATTCGCCGGTTGGCGGGGTTTAATTCTTATAAGTGGCAGGTGTAGGTATAATACCATAAATGTCTAGCGATGCCTGCGTATTTCTACCAAACTGATCTTGTGCCGACAGTGTCAATTTATTTAAGCCTTGGAAAATAAAAATATCTTGATTCCAGTTTCCTTGTTCGTCTGTGGTAATCGGATTACCATTTAAAGTTAACTTATTTACTCTTAAAACTTGTCCAGTTATGGTGATAATAGAAGATGTTGCAGTTTCACCGTTTGTTGGCCAAAATATTTTAATTTCTGGTCCACGAGCGTAATCTAAGCTACGCCATATAGCATAAGCAATGATTATCCCAGTCAACATTAAAGCTCCGGATAATTTAATTATTCTAAGTATGGTTGTGCGAGTTAATTGCATAAGAATTAAACAATATGACAATTCAACAATTGCACAATTTTAACAATTACACAATTGTCATATTGTGCAATTGTGTAATTGTTAAATTCTCATGTGATTATACAATTGAATTATCAGATTCTGTGTCTTCCGGTGGAATTTCTGGTGATATTGATACTTGTTCAACACCTGTTCCTACGCCGATAATATCTCTAGCTTTTGAACCATTAGCAGGACCGATTATTCCACGCTCTTCTAACATATCCATAAGTTTTGCGGCACGTGAGTAACCTATACCTAATTTTCTTTGGAGGTACGATGTAGAAGCTTTGTTGTCAGATATTACAGTTTCTCTAGCTGTTTCATAAAGATCATCATCTTCATCAAGTGAATCACTGTCAGTCATTGAATCAAAAGCGGCTGAAGCACCAGCTTCGGTTGGAGTGAGATTGATCTCGTTCATAATCTCATCTCTATATGTGTCAGTTAAGTATTTTACTACTCGTTTAACTTCGGATTCAGAAATATAAGCAGATTGTAAGCGTACAGGTTTAGACATTTCACCGCCGAGATAAAGCATGTCACCAGCACCAAGTAATTTTTCAGCACCCATCTGATCTAGAATTGTACGTGAATCTATCTGAGAAGCCACTTGAAGGGCGATACGTGAAGGAATATTTGCTTTAATAAGACCTGTAATAACGTTTACACTAGGACGTTGCGTAGAAATAACAAGGTGAATACCAACAGCGCGACTCATTTGGGCAAGACGGACGATGGCAGATTCTAGCTCTCTAGGATATGTCTGCATTATATCTGCAAGTTCATCAATAATAACCACAATGAAAGGCATTGTTTCTGGTAAATTCTCTTGAGAACCATCTTCGGAGGTTAGACCTCGAGATGACGATTTCTTAGCTTTGTATTTGTCCAAAGCAGGGCCGAGTACACTCTTGTGATAAGAATCAATATCTCGAGCAGAGCTTTTTTGAAGAACATCGTATCTGCGATTCATTTCTTTTGCCGCCCATTTTAATGCCAAGATTGCTTTCTTAGGATCAGTAATAACTGGTGTTAAAAGGTGCGGTATCTTATTGTACATAGTGAGTTCCACACGTTTTGGATCAATCATAATGAATTTTAGATTCTCTGGAGAATTGCGATATAAGAGGGAAGTAATCAAGGCGTGGATACTAACTGATTTACCTGATCCAGTAGCTCCAGCAATGAGCATGTGAGGAGCTTTACCAAGGTTACTGAAATGAGGTCTTCCCGAGATGTCTTTACCAAGAGATATCAATAGAGGTTTTTCTGACTCTTGAAAATCTGGTGAAGAAAGAATAGTGGCAAGACCAACGGTGGTTTTAGCAGTATTAGGAACTTCTATACCGACTAAAGATTTACCTGGAATAGGAGCTTCTATACGGATTGGGTGTGCCGCAAGAGCTAATGATAGGTCATTGTTTAAAGTCACTATACGCGAAAGCTTTACTCCTTCAGCTGGCTTCAAAGCGTAACGTGTAACTGATGGACCTATAGAAATTTCATCCATTTCTACTGTAATGCCGAAGTTTTGAAGTGTGCGTTTGATGATATTGGCGTTAGCCTTAATGTCACCAGTTTCAGGTTTACCACGATCTTTTTCTAAAAGTGATAATGGTGGAGGTGCAAATGGTAATAGATGAGGAACGACAACAGAGGTAGCGAAGTCAGATTCTTCGTCGTCAGTGAAATCAAGAGGACTCTTTTTCTTAACTAAAGATGGCTTGATATCAGCTGGTGTTTTTACGTTAATATCTGCTACAGCTTTATTAACAGCCGCTTCTTCATATTCATCCATTTTTCCATCCTTCTTTATTTCTTTCATGTCCTCGTCGGTATCATTTTTAGTACGTCTCCAAAAAGCTATGTCTGCCCAAGTGAAGTAAAGATTGAAAGTCATTATTATTGAAATAATAAAGATGGCGACAAGAATAGCTGTTGTTGCGTATACATCTAGAAGATTAATAAGTGGAAAAGCAATGAAACGACCGATAATACCACTAGCACCAGCATAAGCTACGTGAATAAGTCCAAGTCCTGAAATTAGAAATAAGAGCGCTCCAACACCTTTTGTTATCTCAAATCTTTTTTTAAGTCCTTGTAAGAAGGTAATACCGAGCATGGCGAACATCATTGGAATAAGGTAATAACCAACACCAAATAGTCTGTATAATAGTTTGAAAGCATCATCTCCAATCCAGCCTGCTTTACCAAAAGCGGCAAGCATAGCGAGAATAACAAGTAAGAACGAACAAATAGAGAAAATAACCTGGATAGTTTCGATCTGCATCTCCTCCCAGAAACGAATCTTTTTTGTAATGTCGGAATCTTTTTTCTTAGCCATAACCTAATAATAACATAACAGTATAAGTTATACACTTCCAAACCTTGCGTGAACTCTCTTTATGGTTATAATGGACATATAAAAGACAAGTAATAACTCATATTTTATATGAGACATAGAATATTTAAGCAAAGGACTGAGTAAGAGACATCATGTATTATAATGGACAAAATGGAAAATAAAGATATAAATAATCAACCTTCTTTTAATGACCCGATTAATTGGAAATCGCTAGGTTTCTTCTCTGCTGAAGAGTATCTTGTTTATGTATTTAAAAAGGTGGAAAAAATCACTGCTGCCCTTTATCTCGTTTCGGGTCTTTTAAAGGACGATGAACCTATAAAATGGGAACTGAGAGACAGGGGAATTGACCTTTTGTCCTCGTCCTTTAACGCTTCTAGCTCTGTTCCGGGTGATAGAAATGCAATCATACAATCTTTATTTACAGCCGCACTCGAAACGTTATCATTATTGAATGTTGCTCGTATTTCTAATTTAGTATCGGAGATGAATCATAAATTACTTGTACACGAGATAGATAATGTA
>JBAZRX010000026.1:0-9957 GCA_041662725.1 Minisyncoccota bacterium | reverse complement strand
CCACCACTTGATCCCCACATAAGAGCATTACCAGATTTGTCGGTCACCATAACTTTGGTGTTATTGTAAGTAGATTGGACATGTAGAATACCTGAGTCAACACGTTTCTTTGAAGAAACGACTGAAGACTTTGACTTATCATCAGTTGAGTTTGCTTCTCCGGTTGTAACAATTCTTTTTTTACCCATGTTATTTTATTTGTAGATTTCGTAATTACTTCTTCTCTTCTTTTCTCTTACCTGATCCCATGGTCTTTCTAACGTTACCTCTGACTGTTCTGGAATTGGTTTTTGTTCTTTGACCGCGTGCTGGTAAATGTCTAGCGTGACGATTGCCACGGTATGTTTTGATATCTTTTAGTCTTTTTATATTTCCAGCTACTTCACGTCTTAGGTCACCTTCAATTTTGAAATTTTCAATTAGTTTACGAATGACGTTCTCTTGTTCTACGGTCAAATCTTTTGGTTTAATAGCGCCATCAATTTTGGCTTTTAATAAAATGTGCTTAGCACGTGAACGTCCAATACCATAAACTGCCGTGAGGGCAAATTCCATTCTTTTGTTTTCTGGTAGTGTTATTCCTAAGATTCTCATATTTTAAAATTGTTATTTGTCAGTTGACGGAGTGTAATTGTGCAATTGTCTAATTGTTCAATTTTTACCCCTGTCTCTGCTTATGTCGTGGATTACCTTTACATGTCACATAAACATATCCTCCTCTGCGGACGACTGTACATTTTGGACATATGCGTTTTACTGCGGCTTTGACTCTCATTGTATTTTATAAACGTCGCGAAATGCGAGCACGACCTCCGTAAGGATCTAATTCCAATTCGACATTATCACCAATAAGAACACGGATGCGATTCATTCGCATTTTTCCTGCAAGATATGCAAGAATGATTTCTTTTGTATTGTCGAGTTCTACCCGGAACAGCGTATTTGGCAGAGCTTCAACAACTTTGCCTGTAGCTAAATTTTTGGGTTTTGGAGCAGTATCCATTGCGTAAAAGGACGCTTGATGATATTAGCAGAAACGACAGTGTAAAGTCAATAGCGGGCAGTGGATAGGTATTTAAGGTGTTGTCTTCTATTTATACTTTAAAGCTTGAAGCGGATTCATTGAGGCTGCTCTATGGGCTGGCCAAAGACCACCAGCGAAGCCAACGATTGTTGAAACAATCAAAATGAAGATTATAAACCAGAATGGATATGAGAAAAGACTAACTGAAACACCACCAAGATATGTTGCTAAAATCCCGAATCCCCAATTGAGCATTTCACTAACTAAGATGCCCAGAAGTATTCCGAAAACTCCTCCTAAAAAGCCTATAATTATGGATTCTCCAAGAAAGATTTTCTTTATATCTTCTGGCGCAGCACCAATAGCTCGCATAACCCCTATTTCATTAGTTCTTTCCAAAAGTGAAATCGTCATTGTATTTACAAGGCCAATAGCCGCTACAATAAGGGCAAAAACTCCAAATATTCCTAGAGTAAGTTGAACAATACTGAATATTTTATTAGCCTGGTCAACAATATCTGAAATGGAAGAGACTGTAAAACCCATGTTGATAAGACTGACTCTAACAGCATCTAAAGAATAACTATCTTTCACTTTAATTTTTGCAAGAGAATACGATTCAACAGGAATATCGGGGAAATCTTTTTTATTAAAATAAGCTTCAGCTGTATTTCCTTTAGATTCCACAATACCAATAATTTCAAAGTCGTTATCTAGAGGGATTTGTTCAACCAAGGCAGTTCCTTTTTCCTTGGTATAGTAAGCTGTGAAGACCATTTTTTTTCCAATGATCTCATCTGGTTTAATATTGAAAAGTTCCGGAACAATAGAGCTTACCACTACTTTCTTTGTATCTTTATCAGTAAAAAATCTACCAGTTGATGGTGATTTACCATCCAAGGCAAAGAAGTCTGGTAAAGTGACATTTATATTCGCTTCAGAAATTGTGCCATTTAAGGACATTTGTCCAGAGAATGTTGCTTCTGGAACAACTTTTTCTATATTCTTGATTTGAGAAATTTTTTCTAAACTAGCTTTATCAATCTTGATAATTTCTGAATCAGACGGGTAGATATCTAAAGATAATAAGGCTTGCTCAGTTGTTATCTGTTCTAGGAGATTTTTTTGTAGACCATATCCAAATGAGACCAAAGAAAGCACTACTGCAATAGCCACAGCTACACCAAGAACAGTAAAGAAAACCCTAGATTTACGGTTTTTAAAGTTTTGAAACGTCACATAAATTAAATCTTTTGGTTTCATATTATTTTATTTCTTCAATTATAAGTTCAGCTTCTTTCGCGAATCTCCTAGCGGTTCTTTTATCAAGTCCGACCCCACCATTACTTATCGGGTAATCAAGCATATTTTTAAAATCTGATGTAGAAAACTTCCCTTCTAATCTTTGATAAATAAATCCATTAAGTAAATTAACTTGGACTAAGGAAAGATTACCTTTATAGTTATCCAAGAGATGTTTTCTGATTATTTCTACTCGTTCGTCCGCTTTTTCTTTTAGATCGTTCTTTTCCGGAACGCCCATTGATTTAATAACAGATAATAATTCCTCAACTTTTTCACTTAAACGAGTTGCTGTTTGAGAATTTAAGGCTACTCCATCTTTTTCACTGTCAAAAGCCCTAAACATCTGCTGTTTATCGATCTCTCCAGTAAGTCTTCTCCTAATCAGATGTTCTATTTCATTTTCCGTGTTTATATCAAACATATTTAATATGTCTCTCAAAACCATCTTTGACTTGAGCTCAATATCAGATAAATTAGGAAATGCCAGAGAAAGTCTGGAGAATTCTGAATCGCTGTCTGTCTTCCTTACATTTTCGCCTATTTTTACAGCTGTCTTCTTTTCCTTTACAACAACTTTTTCGATAATGCCATCTTTCATATAGAAGACACGATCGGCATAATGAATGTCATTAGGGTTATGAGTAACTTGAATAATGGTCTTCTTTTCGTTTTTATGGATATCATCAAGAAGTTTAAGAACTATCTCTGAATTTTTTGAATCCAAATTACCAACAGGTTCATCAGCAAGAATAATTTTAGGATCATTCATGAGAGCCCTCGCTATGGCAGTTCTCTGCTGTTGGCCTCCAGACATCATTGATGGTACGCGGTCAGCAAAATCATTAATACCAAACCTACCCATTAATTCTTTGGCTCTCAACTCTCTTTCTTTTTCATCACTACCACAAAACATTTTACTTAAAATAAGGTTATCCTTGGCTGAGAGATGTGGTACAAGGTAGAAAGCTTGGAAGATCATACCAATGGTAATTCTATAAAAAGAGATACGTTCATGAGGTGTCATTTCCACAAGATTTCTTTTATTCACAACAACTTCTCCTTCTACAGATCTTTCCAGTCCAGCAATGGTATAAAGCAATGTTGATTTTCCACAACCTGATGGACCGAAAAAGATGATGTATTCACCTGGATATATTTCAAGGTTAATATTTTTCAGAGCCGTTAATTCGTTACTTTTCCCAACGTCATAAATAACACTTACATTTTTTAATTTTATAATTGGTTCGGTATCCATATATTTAATTACTCTTCAAGAACCCGAAGGTTTTATCTAAATTAGTCATTATAATATCAACTACAGATCCTTTTGATTTAGGAATAAGAGCATTATAGATGTCAGATCTGCCAATATTACCTGCAGAATCGTCAGATTGAACCTGTATCTTATAAACTTCTCCAGGTTTAAACATGGTTGTAATAACGATATGATCTTTTACTAAAGCGTTTTCCAAAGGAGTAGATTGGGTAAGCTCATTGGAAGAATTATTGCTAAAAAATACTCTAGAAGTAGCTGGTTTATCAGTTTTCCATGAGATAATAGTTTGGGCAGTCTCAACTCTTTCTGGAACAAGAGCGGAAGTAATTTTAACTACGCTAACTTTCGGGGCTCCTTTAGATAGATTGGTATAGAAAGGAACGATTGATGGGCTAGAAGTGTTACCTTCTGTATCAATAGCCTTAACAGTCGCAGTATAGCTAGTTGAAATATTCAGATCATTAAATTCCTTGGAATGTTCTTTGGAGAAAGTAGGGTCCTCAATTTTCTTAATATCTCCAGTGTCGGTATTTTTTATTTCTATAGTACTTTTAGTGAGTCCGTCAGTATTCCATTTAAGCAGAGCTTCAGTTTCTGTTATTTTCTCAAATCTTATATTAGATATTTTTGGTATAACCGATAATGTAGTGAAAGTTCTATCTGTGGAGATCGCCTCTGAGCCAATCTTCCCTTTTGAGCGTGTTTGGAAGTGATAAGTGGTGTTGGAGGTTAGATTATCTAGTACAACTTCGTGTTCAAGGACATTTTCGTCGGGAGAACCAGCTACGATGGAATATGGATTTTCTCTGGAAGGATTGTATTCGGAGCTTTTGGCATAGGCTACTAAAGAATTAGCTTCTTTATCCGTGATCCATTTGATTGTAGCTTGGTTTTGTTTGACATCAACTATAGTATCTTTTCCGGAGATAACTGGAGCAGAGGTAACTTTTGAGGCTAATCTGGAAAAAGTTTCGGCAAGAACAGCTTCAGAAACTGCGGCAAGATTAGGATTACGGGAGATTGATTCAAAGGTACTTTCTAATAAAGAAACTGATGCAGATTCAGCTTTGTCTAGATATTTTTTATCATCAACACTGAGATTTTCATCTATTACCTCTACCTCATCCGTTCCTGTAGCTATAGCACTATCAGCTGGTTCATTCATTCCGCTTTTTAAAGTTGTGAAAGTATAGTCTATTGAAGTACCAGAATTTTTATAAATGTCAGTTGAAATTACTTTGAAGTGATATGTGGTAAGCGGAGCTAATCCTGATAAATATACTGAATGTGTTTTTTTATATATTCCGGTACTTCCAGATTCTTTGCCGTATGATGTAGTTTTACCATACTGGACAATTCCATTAGCTACCTTTGATAGAGAAAAAGAAACATTAGCCGAACGAGAAGAAATATTTGATACTACAACATTACTTATAACTGGTTTTGTTAAATCTCTATTATCAATAACACTTACCCCCCATCTCTAGTCCTTCCGCCACTGGATGAACTACCGCTACTTGTAATAGTAGTTGGAGTCAAGGTTGTAAATGTATACATAGCTCCACTGTTATCTGCCGTGGCAAGATTATCAGATTTATCTTTTGACTTAACTTTGTAATAATATTTCGTTGACGAATTAAGGTTAGTTAAAGTGACAGCATGTTCTTTTGTATAAACAGTAGTCTCAGTTGTATTTGCCCCGAGTGATGCAGTTGTACCCCATTCTACTTGTGAAGTAGAAGGTTCATCTGTAGTCCAAGCAAGTGTTGCACCTGTTTCTCCGATTAGAGCATTACTTACGCCTGTAATAGAAGATGCTGTGGTGTCACTTGTTGTAACGAAACTGTAGTAATGAATTGAACCATCATATGTATTCTTATCAGTTACTTCATTCAAACCTGCATCAACAGATTTAACATAGTAATAATATTTACTAGCAGGAAGAAGGTCAGTTAGAGTTACGCTGTGATTTTTGGTTGATCCATCTGTTCCATTAGTGGTAGTTGAAGTTGTCATATTAGAATTCAAAGAATAAGTAACTACAGAAGAAGAAAGAGTATTTGTTGTCCAAACCACTTTAGCTTCATTGTCATAAGTTTCGGTAACGGTAACATTGGAGATTGTCGGACCAGAAGCTGTAGTAAATGAATAAGTCTCGCTAGCTGAACTGCCAACGTTTGAAGAAGCATCTGTTGACTTGACCATATAATAGTATTTAGTTCCTGGTGTAAGATTGGAAACAACAACCGAATGGCTAGTTAGCATTGAAGGTACCGTGATCGCTTCATCATGAGAAGAAGAGTTTTCTCCTGGATATGTAGTAGTAGCAGAATAGTAAACAGTTGAATCAGAAAGTTTATTGCTTGTCCAAGTAATAGTTGCCTGATTAGAAGATACACTAGCCGAGGCGATAGAGGTTAAAGTTGGACTTGTAATATCGCTTCCTCCTACACCATTAGGAGTATCAACAGTAGAGGCGCTTGAGAACAAAGAAACATTATTATTGTTATCTTCAGCGTTTACTTTATAAGCATAAGTATTGGAAGATGATAATCCAGTATCAACTACGTAGTTAACTTCTCGGTTAGTAATAGTAGTCAAAAGTGCATAATCTCCGCCATTTATTGAACGATATACATTATATCTTTTAAACCCAGGGGTAGGTTCATCAACTACTCCCCAAGCAAAGAATTCCCTATACGCTGAATTGGTAGGGTCTGAAGTATCTTGATAGTAAATATTTATTGGTTTATTGGGAGGGATAACACTGCCAATCGAACTTTCATTACCATATGAATCTTTAAATTTTGCATAAATTGTCTCTCCATTAGAATAGCTAAGAGTTACTGGGGTGCTATAAGTAACGTAACTAGCATCAGAAAGATCGGCCGTCTTCCCCACCTTCATTTGCATTGAACTTGCAGGATAACTGTCATCAGTTACAGATAGTGTGATCACTGCGGGGGATGTTGAGGCATTTATAGCCACAGGAATAGCTCCTAATGTCGGAACTTTGGTGTCAAATTCAAAAACGGCACTGGTAGATGCTGTGGTGTTATTAGCAGCTTCTCTATCGTTAGCTGTAACGCGGATTTTTGCTTGTGCGGCATAGGTGTTTGGTAATTGACTTTTTATATCCCATGTTGCTTGATAATGAGAGTAAGTCACTTCATCAACAGCTTTATTTTGAAGATCTGTAGCACCTAAATATGTATGGGTAGTACTAGCCCAATTTGCACCATTGTCAATAGAGTATTCAAAAGATGGATAAATATAACCTCTGGCAGTCGTACCAGAAGTTGTATCTGTATCTCTAACAGAATAATCAATCGTTACAATACCGCTAGAATTTTCTGAAGCTGTTACTCCTCCTATTCCAGTTGTTGGATAGTTAGGATTGAATTGTGGGGCTACATTGATAGCATATGTAATCGTTACTCCAGTAAACGTTGGCGTTTCTGAAGTATCTGTTGAAGTTAAATATGCTTTATATTTTACCCACTGATCGTTTGAGCCATCAGAAATAGCACTAGGTAAAGTTTCTCCACCGCCATATGCGGCAAAATAAGTACCTGTAGTACCGTCTGGGCCAACGAAATCTGTAAAGACTCCTGGTACTATTCCATTAGCTGGTGCGGTAGCAATCTGGAATTTTACTTGAGTGTTTGTTGTGGTACTTTGACTCCATTCAATCTTGGCAGGAACATCGGCAGTATTCTCAGTATTATAAGCAGAAGATGTGAATGTTGATGAGGAAGGATAGTAATTATAATTAATATGCACATCACTCAAAGTAGGTGTGGTGCCTGTATCTTCTGTGGTTAGAAAAGCTTTGTATTGGAAGTACCTATGAGTTGAATGTATAGAATTAATAGTTTCTCCGCTTGAAGTGTAATAATCACCCGTTCCTGTAGGCCCATACCATGTAGCTGAAGTTACTCCTTCAGCTGTGCTAGCTGAACGAATTTGAAACTTTACCACCGCTGTTGATGTTGTCGCCGCTGTGTAGGTTATAGTTGTCGGCAATGACTTTTGACCAAGATCTAAAACTGATGAAGTAAAATTACCCGATAAATAATACGGAGCAGTAAATGTATAACGCCAAAATTCTGGTGTATATCCCTGAAAAGCATAAATATAATTACCTGAATTTGGATATAGTAAAGAAGCACCATCACTAGTGTAATCTGGAGAATTTGCTAATGTTTCCCAACTGTCTCCGGTGATGGAATAACGCAAAAAAGTTTTAGTACTGTCTCCTCTAGAAGCATAAATATAATCACCTGAACCTGGGTATGTTAATGATGTTCCGCCACCAACACTAGCTAAAATATTTGCTCTTGATTCCCAGCGATCTCCAGAAATTGAATAGCGATGAAAGTTAGTTCCATTTGAAGTGGCATATATATAATCTCCAGATCCGGGATAAACTAGAGAACCTCCAGCACCAACATAAGTTGCTGGGCTACTGGCCATATTTTCCCAGCTGTTTCCTGGAATTGAATATCTATAAAAATCTTGTGAAGTGTTTGCTCTAAAAGCATAAATATAGTTACCAGAACCTGGATATACGAGTGAACCTCCTCTATATACTGCACCTGTTGTACTAGCCATATTTGTCCAACTATTTAGAGAGATGGAATAACGCCAAAAATCTTTGCCACCACTTACATTTCCTGCCAAAGCATAGATAAAATCACCTGAACCTGGGTATGTAATAGCATTGCCATAACTAAAAAAAACTGGAGTATTAGTCATTGTTGACCACGAATTTCCAACTATTGAATAACGTCCAAAATCAGCATATCCGTCTCCGCGCGTGACATATATATTACCATCAGCATAAACAGTAGATGCACCGGACCCTCTAAGTCGCCATGTTGTATTTGAAAGAGATAGCCATGTATCGGTGGACATTTTATATTTCCACATATTTGGATTGAGTGTATCAGTTCCTTGTATACCATAAAGATAATCACCTGATCCTGGATATATCAATGAGCTACCATAGTAAATTTTTCCTGGAGTATCAGATCTTGTTTCCCAACTATTTCCAGAAATTGAATATCTCTGCATGTATCTAGAATTACCAATAAAGGCGTACAGATAATCACCTGATCCAGGATATGTTAATTTTCCACCATAACCAACAGTATAAGTAGTACTCGCTAAATACGTCCAACTATTTCCTGATATAGAATAGCGCCAAAAATTTTTACTACCTCCTCCCAAAAGATAAATAAAATCACCTGATCCAGGATAAGCTGTAGATGCTCCTTCAAGCATTAAACCTGTTGTACTAGCCATATATGTCCAACTATTTCCAGAAATTGAATAACGCATGAAGTCTTGTTGTTTTCCTGGCCCGTAATTACCTGCAGTAGCATATATATAATCCCCAGAGCCTAGATATACAAGTGAACCTCCTTCACCCACAGAACTTGTTGTACTAGCCATATTTATCCAACTATTTCCTGAAATAGAGTATCGCCAAAAATCTTTACTACCACTAACACTTCCTGCTAAAAAATAAATAAAGTCACCAGAATCAGGATACAGAAGAGAGTTTCCATTGCCACCTGAACTACTAGATACTGCTGGTAGAGCAGTCCTAGTTTCCCAACTATCTCCTGCAACCGAATAACGCCAGAGATTTTTTGACCCTCCACCTTGAATTGTATAAATATAACCATCTGCATAAGTTGAACAACCTGAACCCATATAATCTGGCATACTAGATGGCGTATCCCATGTTCCAACAGGAAAATCAGAGGTTGAACTAAGCTGTACCAAAGCGGTGTTCCCTGTTCCGGATCTAGTGATTTGAGAGAAAGTACCAGCATCGAAATCTGTATCTGTAGTCTGAGTAGAAGAGCTTGTAACTGCAGATAAAGTTACACCTGAGAGAGAAACGTTGGTAGTAGCATCTTTTGCAGAATATTTAGTCCAGTTTGATTGGTTACTTGTGTGGTTCGGGTATGTTCCTCCGTCTAATCCTCCACTGTAATCAGTTTGTGCCCATGTATAAGTAGCGGCAAAAACATTTTTACTGTCAAAAAATAAGCTCGGGACAATCATACTAAGAATTAAAAGGGCTGTTATACTTTTCCTCGCCATCATATTTAAAGACCTTTTTTTCATTATATTATGTAACAATCGGCAAAGTAATTTTATTTGCATAATGACTTTATGAATACAAAACAAGAGCAAAAATAGGCTTTTGCTAAGTCATTTTAATGCTATAAAACCTTTTAGTCCAGCGGTTACAATGGTGGGTAAGGGTCGATTATCAATTAATTGTAACACGTATGGATAATACAAAGAGTGAGAGTTCAGTTTACATAGGGATGGA
>JBAZRX010000025.1:0-10287 GCA_041662725.1 Minisyncoccota bacterium | reverse complement strand
CCCATCCCTATGTAAACTGAACTCTCACTCTTTGTATTATCCATACGTGTTACAATTAATTGATAATCGACCCTTACCCACCATTGTAACCGCTGGACTAAAAGGTTTTATAGCATTAAAATAACCTTATTATCACTTTTTAACTATATTACTCTAATGAATATTTTTAGTTGGAATTCTTTCGGTTTTACGCCATTTGTCTTTGCAGGCATTGGAATATTAACGGCAGTAATTGTAATTGGTATCGTTGTTCTCAAGGGTTATGCTCTTTGGAATGCCGCTAAACGTGATGAAAAATGGTGGTTTATTGCTTTATTGGTTATAAACACATTAGGTGTATTGGAATTAATATATCTTCTCTTTGTAGTTAAAAAATGGCGCAAAATTCCATCTAATGTTTAAAGTTAGATATTAATATAATATGAAAACAATTACGGATAGATCTCGTATTGAGGAAATCTTCACTCGCGGTACTGTAGTGGAAGTTTTGCCGTCCAAGGAAGAATTGATAAATAAACTGATGTCTGGAGACCGGATTCGTATTTACATCGGTCTTGATCCAACAGCGGTTTCAATTCATCTCGGTCATGCCAAAAATATAATGTTTTTGGAAGAAATACGTGCACTTGGTCATGAAGTGATTCTTCTGTTTGGTGATTTTACTGCACAGATCGGGGATCCGTCTGATAAGACTGCCACAAGAAAGCAGTTAACTCCGGATGAAGTCAAAAAGAATGTTGCAGGTTGGATGGATCAGGTTAGTCCACTTTTGGATTTCAAAGACAAAGAAAATCCAGCACGCGTAATGTACAACTCGGAATGGCTATCCAAACTTTCTTTTGCTGATGTTGTAAATCTTGCTTCTAACTTTACAGTTCAGCAAATGTTAGAACGTGATATGTTCACAAAGCGTCTTAAAGAAAATATTCCAATTTACGTTCATGAGTTTATGTATCCACTAATGCAAGGTTATGACAGCGTGGCTATGGATGTTGATGCTGAACTCTGTGGTACAGATCAGATCTTCAATGCTCTCGCCGGTAGAACTTTATTGAAGCGTCTAAAAGATAAAGAAAAATTTGTTATTGCTTTGAACTTGATCGCTAATCCAAAAACAGGGGAGTTAATGTCAAAATCAAATGGCACGGGTGTTTTCGTCGGTGTACCTGCTAATGATCTTTATGGCTCTATTATGGCACTACCAGATCCAATGATTGAACCTTTATTTATGAATTGCACAAGAATTTCGCTGTCCGAGAAAGATTCGATCATGGCTCTCGGTCCACGCGATGCCAAGGCTCGAATTGCTTTCGATATTACAAAAAGATTCCATGGTGAAGATATAGCTAAACAAGCTGAAGATAACTTCAATGAAACTTTTTCCAAAGGCGGTGTTCCTGAAGATGTTCAAGAAATAATTTTAGAAAAAGGTCTAAGTTTGCCAGAAGCTCTTATCAAAGCCGGTGTAGTTCCTTCAAAAGCTGAATGGAGGAGATTGATTGATGGTGGGGCTGTACGCAAAGAAGATGATACAAAGATTACAGATCCAAATTTTGCTCCGACAGAGACTACAATTCTCAAAATAGGGAAAAGGAGGTTTGTGAAAGTTGTTATTAATTAAATCGTGTAATCTTGTAATGGGATATGTGATAGGTCTAGCGGCGAGCTTCGTAACGAGCTCGTAACCTTTAGTGTGCAACCGATAACCCAAAAGTTTTTTCTAATCCAGCTTTTCTTAAAGTATTTATTGCTTCTTTCATTGTACTGCCAGTAGTAATTACATCATCTATAACTATAATCAAATAGTTTTGTGTTTTATCTATTTTCAATTTCTCAATCGCTTCATTATCTGCAAAGAAAATATTTTGAGCACTTTCTAAACGTTCCTTACGATCCTTCATGGTTTGACGTGATTTGTGAAGTTTGCGATATAAAATATTACGAGAGATTGTAAGATGATGGTCTGTATCTAGTTTTTCTATCTCATCAATTAATAATTCACATTGATTAAAACCACGCTCACGTCTACGTCGTGGTGTTATAGGCATAGGCACTACGATTATAGGTGTTATATCTTTATAATACGTTGAAATTGTGCGATAAAGCGCATATCCTGCAACATTTGTTCCATGCGCTGACTTTTTATATTTAATACTCCAAATAAGTTTACGTACACGTTCATCTTTATATGAAAATATTCCAGATGCTTCAGGAATAACTCTCTCTTCAGTTTTAGAAAGTGTTTCGAACGCTTGTTCTTTATTCATAGCTAAAACCTCTTGCTCTTCCGGCGAGACAGGGAATAGTGCTTCAAGTATCGTGTTGTAAAGTGATTTTAAAATAAACATGAAGTAAGGATACAAGAACTATTTAAGTCTGCAAGTTGTTAGTTCCGAATTCAGCAGGCATGTCCTTTTCCTGTGTCGAGAATGTCTGAGCGAGTATAAATTTCTTGGTAAAAAGCGAAACGAACTCGGAATCATTGCGTTATTAGAGGCTAGGCCTCTGCGTCGGTGTGGAGGCCTAGCCTCTAATAACGTAATGATTCCTGAGCTTTTTACCTAGAAATTTACCGAGCGAGTTTCGCAGACACAGGAAAAGGACATGCCTGCTGAATTCGGAACTATAATAAATCAATGTGGAACACCGAGAAATTTGCTATAATAAGAGGGTATGTCATTTTTCTCTTCTCTTTTTAGTAAAGAAATGAGTGTTCTCGGCATTGATGTTGGCTCATCGGCTGTTAAGGTTGTACAAATTAAGAAAAAACATGGTAAGGCCGTTTTACAGACATATGGAGAATTAGCGCTTGGTCCTTATGGAGGTTTAGAGATTGGTCGTGCTGTAGCTTTGCCACCAGAAAAAATAATTGAGGCTATAAAGGATATTCTTCGCGAAGCTAAAACCACTACAGTTTCTTGTGGAACTGCTTTGCCTTTATCTTCTAGTTTGATAACTTTCATTAACCTTCCACCAATGCCAGAGAAACAGGTTGGTGATGTTGTAGCTATTGAGGCCCGTAAGTATATTCCAGTTCCATTAAATGAAGTACTTTTAGATTATTCTATTATTCCACACGAAGATGCGTATGCTACTGAAAATGAAACAATGAAGGAAGAACAGAAAGGTTATGAAGTTCTAGTTGTAGCTATTCATAACGATTACATTAACGAATATCAGAATGTCATGGCTGGTTGTGGTCTTGAACCAAGTTTTTACGAAATAGAAATTTTTAGTTCCATTCGTGCCATTGTAGATCAGGGTGTAACAACTTCCATGATTATTGATATGGGGGCAAGATCTACCAAGCTTTACATTGTTGAAAGGGGAATGCTTCGTGCATCACATATTATTGGTAAGGGTAGTCAAGATATAACTTTGGCCTTGTCTAAAGCTTTATCTATCTCTGTTGCTGAAGCAGAAAATTTGAAGAGAACTCATGGCTTGAAAGGTGGCCCTGAGTATAAAGAGCTCACAGAAATAATTACAGTGAATCTTGATTATATGTTTTATGAAGCCAATTCTGCGCTTTTGTCATATCAAAGAAAGTCATCAAAGAATGTAAGTAAGATTATTTTAACCGGTGGAGGTGTTCTTTTAAAGGGTTTTATTGATTTGGCGAGGATTAGTTTCCAAACAGATGTCGTATACGCTGATCCCTTTAGTAGACTTGAGACTCCTGCTATCCTTGCAGATGAATTTTCTCGTACTGGGCCAGAATTCGCTGTTTCTATAGGAGTGGCTTTACGTAAATTATCAGAGCTTGGGTAAAGGGTATTAAACCGTTGTGTGTTTTTACTTATACACATCCCTTGACTGCTGGATTTCTGCTATAATTAACAAGAACATATGGATCCAAAATTCCAAACCTCATTTATTCCAAAGAAACAATCTTTTACTCCTGGAAGTGGGATTGTACCGCAGAAATCTTCACCACATATTGCAGGTATATTTATGAATGTTGCGATATTTATATTTGTTGCTTCTTTAATTGCTATTGGTGGAGCATATTTATGGAAGAAAAGTCTCTCATCTTTACAAGAATCATATAAAAAAGAGTTGGTTGAGCGTGAGAAACAATTTAATCTGAATTTAGTTGAACAGTTAAAACAGGTGAATGTGCAGATTGATACCGCTAAGGATTTACTTAAAAAACATATAGCGATGTCACAAATTTTCGATATCATCCAGAAAATGACTGTTGCCGATGTTCGTTTTACTAGCATGAATCTTACTGGCCCTACAGCTTTGACTGGTGAGGCAAGTTTAAGTATGAATGGTTACGGAGCTAGTCTTTCGGCGGTTGCTTTTCAATCAGACGTTTTAGGGCAATTTTCTAAATATGGTTTAGGTGGTTTACAAAAGGTTATAAAGAATCCTATGGTATCCGATCCTGTCCTGGATTCCAATGGTGCAGTTTCATTCGGGTTTTCTGCTACCATTGAATCAAATAATTTGTCCTATATTCAGTCTGTCGTTGGATCAAATGTTGAAGCAACTTCTACTGGTCAATAATTATAGAAATCATTATGAATCGCAACATTACAGCTACAATTCTAATCATTATCTCTATCGGGATGTATTTTACTGTCACAACCAAAATTATTGCTAGTGCTAAGGAAGTTCAGGTTGTAAATACCAAATACAAAGATGCTATAACCAGTGCGGAAAAACTTATTGAAGTGCGTGATCAAGTACTCAAAGATTATAATAATCTTTCACAAGAAGATCGTGTTCGTCTAGAGAAGATGATACCAAGAAGTGTTGATAATATACGTTTGGTTATTGATCTTAATAATCTTGCTTTACAGCATGGTTTTAATTTGAAAAATATTAAAGCCACAGCATCAAAAAAAGATGAGAGTAAAAAATCTACAACCCAAGCTTCTACTGCAGCTGTACAAGACCCAGCTTTTGGTGGAGGTGCAGTTGATCCTTTTGCCGTTACTTCAGTAATACCTGTTTTGGTTCTAGATTCTATCGCGGTCAGTTTTAGTGTAGATGCTTCGTATCAGCAGTTTATAAGTTTCCTACGAGATCTTGAGGCTAACCTTCGTATTATGGATGTGACACGTCTTTCAGCAACAGTGAACGATAACGGAGTTTACAGTTGGAGCGTTGAACTTAAAACCTATTGGTTACGTAGTCAATAATATTGTCATGAATAATCAAAAACCACCAAAAAAGACCCAGACTTATATCTTTATCGGAGTACTAGTTCTTCTGGCTATTATCTTTTATTTCTATCAAAGTGGTAAAGGAAGTTCTTCAGATACCCTAGAAGAGGTTGATATGTCAAACCAAATGGTTGGTGCCAATATTCTTAATCTTCTAAATCAGATTAGTTCTCTTAAGATTGATAAGAAATTGTTTAGTGAACCAACTTACATGGCGTTAAAAGATTATACCGTAGAGATTACTCCGATTTCTGTAGGGCGTGCGAATCCATTTGCTCCTATTCCAGGTGTTCCTACTGTAAAAGAAACTGGAAGTCGTTGATAAAAATATGTCAGTCATAGATATTCTCTTACAAAAAAACCTGATAGAAAAAACCAGTATTAGTGAAATCAGGAAACAAATAGCCGCTGGAGTATCTATGGAAGATGCGCTTTTGGCGAGTAGTGTTAAACCTGAGGATATAATAACTGCCAGAGGGGAGTTTCTTAATATACCTATTCGTTCCTTGGATAATGTCAATATACCTTTTGATACTTTGGCTTATATACCAGAGGAATCTGCTTTGCATTATCGTTTTGTGCCGATAGGAGTTGTTGATGGAACACTTGAAGTTGGTGTAGTTGATCCTGACAACATGGAAGCTCGTGACGCACTCAATTTTTTGGTATCTAAGAAAAATATTCCGTATACAGTGTTTTTGATCAGTTTAGATGACTTCAATAAAGTCATAGATATGTATAAAGGTCTTACTGGTGAAGTAAAGAAGGCACTTACTGAATTGGAGACAGAACTTGATGTAGATATTTCAGCTGCTGTAAGTGACAAGAAAGATGGAAAAAAACAGGAGCAAGATAAACAGGGTAATCAAAGAGAGACTGTTATTATTGAAGATGCTCCGGTGGTAAAAATCGTAGCTACTATCGTACGTTACGCTGTTGAAGGTGAAGCTTCCGATGTGCACATAGAACATATGCAAGATAAAATCCGTGTACGTTTCCGTGTGGATGGTATTTTGAATACTAGCTTGGTTTTACCTGCACAAGTACATTCAGCAGTTGTTTCTCGTATTAAAGTGCTTTCCAATATGCGTTTGGATGAAAAAAGAAAGCCACAAGACGGACGTTTTTCTGCACACATAGATGGTCGCCGTATTGATTTCCGTGTCTCTACTTTTCCTTCATATTATGGTGAGAAGGTTGAAATGCGTATTTTGGATCAGGCCAAAGGAATACGCTCAATAAATGATCTCAGCGTTTCTAGCCGTAATATGGAAATGCTAAAGAAGGCTATCAATGCACCTTATGGCATGATTCTTGTAACAGGTCCTACTGGGTCTGGTAAATCTACAACCCTTTATTCTTTACTTAATGAAGTAGATAGAGAAAGTTATAACGTATTGTCATTGGAAGACCCAGTTGAATACCAAATGGAAGGTGTTAGTCAGTCTCAGGTACGACCAGAAATTGGTTATGACTTCAGTTCAGGATTACGTACGACACTCCGTCAAGATCCAGACATTATCATGGTGGGTGAAATTCGAGATAAAGAAACAGCACAGTTGGCTGTGCAAGCCGCTTTGACTGGCCACTTGGTGTTCTCAACTTTACACACGAATAATGCCGCTGGTGTTATCCCTCGTCTTATTGATATGGGTGTAGATCCTTATCTTATTGCGCCAACTTTGATCTTGGCTGTAGCCCAACGTCTAGTGGGGATGTTGTGTCCTGGTGGTGGAGAACCGATGCATGTGGATGGAAGTATTAAAGCTATTATTGATCATAATTTTACTGATCTTCCGGCAGAATTTAAAAAAGATATACCTTTTTCAGATACTGTTTACAAGATAAAACCTACAGATGATTGTCCGAAGGGTACACGTGGACGTATGGCGGTATTTGAAATGTTTGCAATGGATAAGGATATTGAAAAAGTCATTCTGACTAATCCGGTAGAAAGCGAGATTTTGAAGATTGCTCGTGCAAAAGGTATGCTTTCTATTCGTGAAAGCGCCATAGTAAAGGCTTTTGAAAAGGTTATTCCATTTGAGGAGGTTAATAAACTATAATTATAGTATTATAAAAGTAAAATCCTATAAAGATGATATAATAAAGCCATGACAGATCAAATTCAAAAGAAAATAATGTTAATAGATGATGATAAATTTCTCCTAGATATGTATTCTTTGAAGTTTGTTAAAGCTGGTTATGATGTTAAAACGACAGATTCTACTGAAGCGGGAATAAAAATGCTTCATGATGGATATAAACCAGATATTATTCTTGCTGATATTGTTATGCCTGGAATGGACGGTCTGGATTTTGTTGTAAATATTCGTAAAGAGAAGCTTGCTCCACAAGCAGCTATTATTATGCTTACGAATCAAGGTGGTTCAGATGATATCTCTAGAGCCAAAAAGCTAAATGTTGATGGATATATTGTAAAAGCAACAACGATTCCTTCGGAAGTGCTTAGCGAAGTAGAGAAGATTATCAAGAAGTAATTTTTCGCTTTTTGCTACAAAACAAAATGGATTATAAAAAAGAAATAGAAGATATTGTTAGTTTAATTCTTAAAGAAGGTGCTTCTGACCTACATTTATCAGTAGGGAGGACTCCTTTTATTCGTGCTTCTGGAAATCTGGTACCACTTATCAAAAAACCTCTTATAACAGAGAAAGACATGGAAGGTTATTTGAATGTTTTTCTGACTCCTGTAAATAAAGAAATATTAGAAACTAGTAAGAATGTTGATTTTTCATATAGTCTAGTCAACGCACGTTTTCGTGGCAATGTTTATTATAGACAAGGCATAAAATCTGTAGCTTTACGTCTTATTCCTAAGGTTATCCGTACTTTATCTGAACTTAATTTACCACCAATTCTAGAAACTTTTACGCGCAAGAACCAAGGATTTTTCTTGGTAGTAGGACCTATTGGTCAAGGTAAGACTACAACTTTGGCGACTTTGATAGAAATGATCAATCAAACCAGAACAGAACATATCATGACCATTGAAGACCCGATTGAATATTTATTTGAATCAAAAAATTCCATTATAGATCAGCGTGAAGTACGTGTAGATACTCCTAGTTTTAGTGAAGCTTTGACGGCGATGTTTCGTGAAGATATAGATGTTTGTATGGTGGGTGAAATGCGTGAGACCAATACTATCGCTACAGCAGTAACAGCCGCTGAGACAGGTCATCTTATCTTTTCAACTCTACACACCAATAATGCCTCACAAACCATAGATCGTATTATTGATTCTTTCCCTTCAAGTCAACAAGACCAGATCCGTATTCAGTTATCTGGTTCACTTACAGGAGTTTTTTCACAACGTCTAGTTCCGCGTATTTCTGGAGGACTTATTCCGGCATACGAGCTTCTTATAAACAACAATGCAGTTTCAAATCTTATTCGTGAGCGTCGTAGTCATGAGATAAATACTGTTATTGAGACCAGTTCACAAGAGGGTATGATAGATATGAATCGTTCATTGGCAGAGTTGGTTCGTGCGGGGGAGATATCGGTTGAGAGTGCTTATTTAAATTCTTTTAATCCAAAGAATTTGGAGAGAATGATATAAAAATATGTTATTCAATTACGAAGCAGTAGATAATACAGGAGCAAAAAAAGTCGGTTCAATAGACGCGATCAATGTTGATGTGGCTATATCGTCACTTCAACGTCGTGGATTGGTCTTAGCAAGCATTAAAAATGCCGAAAAAGATGGTTCTATGTTAGGTCGTAATATTACTTTTTTTGATCGTGTTTCTAGTAAAGATGTCGTTATCCTATCAAGACAACTTTCTACTCTTTTTGAAGCACAGGTTTCAGCTTTGCGTATTTTCCGCTTACTAGGTGCTGAATCAGAGAACCATGTGCTTGGTGCTAAGTTAACCACTATTGCGGATGATTTACAGAGTGGTAGCTCTATCTCTGGAGCTTTATCAAAGCACCCTAAGGTTTTCAACGATTTTTATGTAAACATGGTCAAAGCTGGAGAGGAATCTGGTAAACTCAATGAAACTTTTGCTTATTTAGCGGATTATCTAGATCGTACCTATGAATTAAGTTCAAAAGTTCGCGGAGCTCTCATTTATCCAGCATTCGTGGTGGCGACTTTCTTTACGGTTATGTACCTTATGTTTACGATGGTTATTCCTAAGATTAGCGGTATTCTTACTGAATCTGGTACAGCTTTGCCTGTATATACGGTTGTTATTCTTGGTATTAGTAATTTCTTATCCAGTTATGGTTTTATAATCCTAGCCGTCTTAGCTGTTGTATTTTTCTTTCTTGTACGCTATATCCGTACACCAGGAGGAAGAGTGGCTTTTGATAAATTCAAACTGCATATACCGTATGTGAGTACTTTGTTTCGTAAATTATATTTGTCTCGTTTTGCAGCTAATATGAATACAATGCTCTCCTCAGGCATTCCTATAGTACGCGCTCTAGAATTAACAGGGAATGTTATTGATAATAAGATTTACGAAGGTATTTTAAAAGAAGCCGCTGAAGCTGTGAAAGGGGGTAAAACTCTTTCAGAAGCGATGTCAAATAATCCACACGAGATTCCTGGTATTTTGGTCCAAATGACTAAGGTTGGTGAAGAAACTGGAGAAGTAGGTAATATTCTTAAAACTCTGGCCCATTTCTATTCTCGTGAAGTTACTACCGCTATTGATTCCATTGTCTCGCTTATTGAGCCTGCCATGATCGTCCTACTTGGTGGTGGCGTGGCTGTCCTGTTAGCCTCGGTACTTGTACCTATTTATAATATCGCAGGGGCGCAGTAATAATAGATTTAACAATTATACAATATGACAATTAAACAATTAGAGAACACGGCGTTCTAATGGTTTAATTGTCATATTGTAGAATTGTTCAATCTCCCTTGTTATCCACACCCCCTATTGCACGGCTAAAATGCGAACAGTGCTATAATTACGCAAACAGACTCATTAAAGGTTTGTTAATTAACAAATTACTAATTATTAATAAATTCATAAATATGAAAAGGTATACAAGAGGTTTTACATTGATAGAGTTGCTCGTCGTTATCGCCATCATAGGCATCTTGTCGAGCGTAGTATTAGTGAGTTTG
>JBAZRX010000024.1:0-10769 GCA_041662725.1 Minisyncoccota bacterium | reverse complement strand
ACACTGGTACCAATGTAAAAATGACTGTTGTACCTCTTTCAGAAATTTCTCCTTTTATACAAAAAGGTACTATCGCCATAGAAGATTCAAATTTTTATAACAATAAAGGTATTGAACCACTTTCTATAATACGTGCAATTATCGCTGATATAACAACTGGAGAGTATAGCCAAGGAGCATCAACTATCACTCAGCAAGTAGTTAAAAACTCTCTTTTAACAAAAGATAAAACCGTTACTCGTAAAATAAAAGAGTGGGTATTAGCTATAAAATTAACTCGTATCATAAGTAAGGATAAAATTCTTGAAACATACCTTAACGAAACCCCTTACGGCGGTACTTTGTATGGAGTTGAAGAAGCCAGTCAAGCATTTTTTGGTAAACCAGCTAAAGACTTAACTCTTGCACAATCTGCATATCTATCTGCAATACCTCAAGCACCAACGTATTATTCCCCATACGGTACACATCGTGAAGCATTAGACAGTAGACAGAAGCTAGTTTTAAAAAGAATGAAGGAGCTAGAATTAATTAACGCCAATGAATACGATACCGCCATAAATGAAAAGGTTAAGTTCTTATCTAAAGATTCTAGTGGTATTAGAGCACCTCATTTCGTAATGTTTGTTAGAGAATATCTCGTACAAAAATATGGCGAAGACTCTGTAACAGGTGGTGGTTTGAGAGTAATAACATCACTTGATTATGATATGCAACAAAAGGCTGAAGAGGTTATAAAAAAATTCTCACCAACTCTTGCTTCAAACTTCAATGCTAGTAACACCGCTATGGTAGCTATAGACCCAAAAACTGGTGATATTCTAACAATGGTTGGATCTAAAGATTATTTTGATAAAACTATAGATGGTAATTTCAACGTTGCATTAGCACAACGCCAACCAGGTTCAACATTTAAACCTTTTGTATACGCTACTTTATTTAAAAAAGGCTATACACCGGAAACTATACTTTTTGATACACAAACTGAATTTTCACAATATTGTAATCCAGACGGAACACCAAAAGATCCATCAGCATCAGCAATAGAGGTTGATCAAAAGAAAAAATGCTATTCACCAGGTGAATACGACAATATATTTGAAGGACCTTTAAGTGTACGCAAAGCCTTAGCACAATCAAGAAACATTCCAGCAGTTAAAGCTCTATACCTTGCTGGTATACCAGAATCAATACAAACCGCTCATGATCTCGGTATTACCAGCTTAAATGATCCGTCTCGTTATGGTTTAACACTGGTACTAGGTGGTGGTGAAGTTTCTTTATTAGATATTACTAGCGCCTACGGAGTATTTGCCAACGATGGTATGAGAAATCCATATCGTGCAATATTAGAGGTAACCGATAATAAAAACGTTGTTCTTGAAAAAGCTTCCGATCCAAAGCCTGTCCAGGTTCTTGATCCACAAATAGCTAGACAAATATCTAGTATTATTTCAGATACTTCAGTAAGAATGTCTAGTTTGAAGCCAATTGGCGAAAGTATTGGTAGACCTGTAGCAATTAAAACTGGTACAACCAATGATTACCACGATGTTTGGACTTTAGGTTACACACCAAACCTTGTTGTTGGCGCATGGGCTGGTAATAACGATAACATAGCAATGACACATAACGTTGCAGGACTTATCATAACGCCACTTTGGGGAGCTTTTATGTCACAAGTAGTAAAAAACTACCCTCTTGAAAATTTTGTCGCTCCCCCACCACCTTTAACTGATGGTAAACCTATATTACGTGGTGTTTGGCAAGGTGGAGAATCATATAAAATAGATACTGTATCCGGAAAGTTAGCAACACAATACACTCCACAGGAAACTACAAAAGAAATAGTATCGAATGGAGTTCATACTATTTTGAATTGGGTAAACAAAGATGATCCGCGTGGACCTGTTCCTTTGGATCCTAAAAAAGACAATCAATATGATTACTGGGAATATGGTGTTCGTAAATGGTTTGATACTTATAAATTAAGTCATCCTGAAATAAACGAAAATGGGAGTTTTGTGGTACCTACTGCAACAGATGATGTCCATACTCCAGATAAAGCTCCTAAAGTCGCTATAACCTCTCCTGTGACTAATACAACAGCCAACCCAAACAATCTTCTTACTGTACAATTACAATATTTAGGAGCTTACCAAGCAAAAAAGGTAGATGTATATCTAAATGGTAAATACGTATTATCTAATGACCGTAGCCCTCTCAACTTTTCTTTCGTCCCAGCAGACGTTGGTACTATACCGGGAACCAATGTCTTATCAGTAATCTTATATGACAGTGTTTATAACAAAGTACAAGCTCAAGTTAATTTGAATTTTCAGTAAATTTTACTATCTTATATCGGTAATCTTATAAATATCCTGTTTTTCGGATATTTCTTTTAAAATTGCCTGTTTTTTAATAAAAATAACCGAACGGACTGTCTGACTTACATCTTTTAATATAATTATGTTGTTTTTATATGAGATATTTTCTATTGATACATCTGCTTCTGTATATTTTTTAATAATATCTCTAATAGCCGTCCTTAAAGAAACTTCTTTTAAGAAAGAATTTTGTACCTTTTTAAAAAATTCACCAAGACCTATCATATTACCTATTCATTGGCATAGCTAAATACATAAAAGACTGATCCCCTGATACTGGTCTTATAACCATTGGACGGTTCACCCCACTTAATTGAAGAGAAACGCTGTCAGCATCAATAGATTGAAAACAATCTACTATATATTTGAAATTAAAATTAATTTCTACCTTATCTCCAGTAAGAGCGGCATCAACCGCAGTTTTATTTTCACCAACATCGCTATTTTTTGTTTGAATTTCAAAAAATTTACCCTTAGGATCAACGTTTAAGTGTATTTGATTGAATTTATCAGAAAAAATGTTTGATATTTTAAGAGCGTTCATAAGGTCCTGTTTCAACATTATAGCCTCTGTACTGTACCCTTTAGGAATAATCTGTCTGTAATCAGGAAATACACCATCAATAAGCCTTGAAACAAGGTAAATATCACGAGCTTTGAATGAAATAAGGTTTTTACTTATTTCCACATCCATGACATCGCCCATACTTTCTAATATACGCATAATATCTGGTATATTTTTAAATGGTATAAGAATATCATTTAAATTTGCTGATATAGGAGCTTTAATTCTTTTTTCTGCCAAACGAAAAGAGTCTGTTGCAACAAAAACTAGATTATCATTATCCCTATAAACATAAACACTGGATAATTCAGGTTTAACACTAGATACTGATGAACTATACCAAACTGATTTTAGACCTTTTGTAAACAAATCTGTTGGTAAAGAAAATTTCTGCCCCTCAATAACACGTGGTATTGATGGAAAATCTTCTGGTATAACTGTTTTTATAACTCCTTTTGATTTTGATGTTGTGATATAGAGATTACCAGAAACAACTTCCATACTAACAATCTGATTATCTTCATGCACTTGTGAAACAAAAGAAGAAATAATATGTGAAGGTACAGCAATTACCCCATCTTCATTTGATTTTACAGAAACAGCTATCTCAATACCTATATCAAGATTTGTCGCTTTAAAAATAGCTACATTCTTTCTTACTTCAATTAATATACAAGAAAGAACTGGAAGGGTCATATGTTTGCCTGTAATTTTATCTACAGTTTGAATCGCGTCTCTAAGTTTTTGAAAATTTAATTCGATTTTCATGTATATTTGTAATTTATTTTTATAAAAAACATTTTATTACTATTAGGACGGTGGATATGTTGATAGTCTTTTTACCCTTATTTTATATAACTATTTTAGCTTATTAAAATTATTACCATGTGAGTATCTTTTGTTTTAATTTAATTTAAATCTTAAGAAAAAAATGTCCACTTCTTATTCTATAACTTCTCCACTATTTATAAACCACATACCAACAACTTTTCCACAGCTTTATAACATAGACCTAACATGATTTATTTCTTCAGCCAAAACAGTGTCGGTTTTAATTTCTAATTTCATTTTCTCATACGAGTGAATAACTGTTGTATGATCGCGTCCACCTAATTTTTCACCTATGGACGGAAAAGATATATTAAAATCCTCACGAAGAATATACATAAGAACTTGTCTTGGTCTAACAACTTCTTTCCTTCTGGTTTTATTGTATATACTATCCTCATCAATGTTATAGAAATCGGATATTATTTTTACAATATCTTTAATAAGGACGATTTTCTTTGGTTTAGCACTATTTTTTAACAGGGATTTTATTTCATTTAAGTTTAACTCACGATTATGTAACTGTGTTTGGCAAGCTATAATATTGATAATTCCTTCTATCTCTCTAATATTATCGTCTATAGACAAAGAAATATGATCAACAACCTCGTCTGAAAGAGTTATTCCATGTACAGCACACTTCGTTCTTATTATAGCCATACGAGACTCATTATCTGGTTCTGGTATATCAACAACCATACCCACGCTAAATCTTCCTCTTAGACGATCCTCGAGCCCAGGGATAACATTTGGGTGTCTGTCTGAAGAAAATATAAGTTGTCGTCCTGTATCATGGAAAGTATTAAAGAAATGGAATAGTTCTTCTTGGAATTTGTCTTTATTTGAGAAAAACTGGACATCATCCATGATTATCACATCGTATTTTCTGTACTTATCTTTAAATGGCTGAACTCTCCCTTCTTGAATAGCAACGAAGAACTCTGAGCCGAAGCGTTCTGATGTAAGATAGAACACCTTCTTATTTGGGTGCTGTTTCTTTATTTGGTTACCAACCGCTTGAATAAGATGGGTTTTGCCACGACCTGTTGATCCATAAACAAACAAAGGGTTATATATTTGACCAGGGTTCTTTATGACTGTTTGTGAGGCGGCGTGAGCTAATTCATTAAAAGGTCCTACAACAAAATTTTCAAAGGTATATCGTGGATTCAAATTATCTTCTTTGTTTATGTAAAAATCCTGAAGAGGCATAGACATAGTTGGTGCCGGTGTTGATTTCTTGTCCATTTCCACCTTTTTTATAGCCTCTTCTTTTACAATAATGTATTCTAGGGCTCTAACATGGTCATTCATTTGTCGTAAAATACGTAAAATTGAATTATGGAACTTTTTGTATAGCCATTCCTGTGTAAATGAATTAGGAACACCTAGATAAATAGTACCTCCCTCTTCTTTGAGTATATTAGTTTCTTTGAACCATGTAGAAAAATTAGCTTGAGATACGCCAGACTCAATTTCTATGAGTGCTGTTTGCCACATTTTTGTGTAGTCTTGCATGGTTGGAAAATTTGAAAAATTATTTCTCTAGTATATACCTGTTTATAAATATGCAAACTTGTGGAGAGCGAAAAAATATGTTGATAAGCTGTTTATAACTTATTGCACCACAAAAATATAAAAATTTATAGTGTTTTTTCAAACACAAACGATACTCAAAACAATTTTTTCTTTATAATTGCGTATTTATCTTACAATTTCGGTTTTCTTGTAATTTCTTAAAAATTAATGTAGTATTGTGCGTATGTCATTCACATATAATCCTAAGAAAAGAAAGCGTGCCAAGACACACGGTTTTCGTGTACGCATGAAAACGACTGCTGGACGTAAAACTTTAGCTCGTAGACGTAATAAAGGACGTCAACGCGTTGCTGTATAAATATGCTTCCTCGTTCAAAAAGACTTTCTGTAGAACAATTTAATGCAGTTATTGAAAAAGGTAGGGTTTTTAACTCTACCCTTTTTCTTATGAGGATATTGAGAGTGGAAAGCTCTATGAGAATAGCCTCTGTTGTTCCACAAAAAATTGCAAAGAAAGCGACTGATAGAAATAAATTAAGAAGAAAAATGTATGAAGTAATTACTCCTTTATTAAAAAATGTTGTCGGAGAATTTCATGCCATAGTTTTGGCGAAATCTACAGCAATTAAGGCAGAATTTACTGATCTTACAACTGATATGCGTGCAATCTTTGTAAAAGCAGGCATTTTGAAGTAGTATTAAGACTTATGTATCACAATTTTATATTTCTACCACTTTATAATGGTCTTGTTGGTATTATGGATCTTATTCCAGGTGTAGATGTTGGTGTGGCTGTTATTATTTTCACTTGCATTGTTCGTTTGATCCTTTTCCCTCTTTCCAAGAGTGCTCTTCTAACTCAAGTTCGTATGAAAGATGTAGAGCCAGAAGTAAACAGAGTTAAGGCTCAATATAGTGCAGACAAACAAGTGCAAGCTATGAAAATTATGGAACTTTATAAAGAAAAGAAAATTAAACCATTTTCAAGTATTCTTTTGGTTATAATTCAACTTCCTATTCTCTTTGCTTTAATTTCGGTGTTTTATAAAATTATTCCTACAATAGATCAAACACTCCTCTATAGTTTTATTAGTGTTCCTGATGTTACACCAACACTGTTCGGGCTTGATTTGACTAGTAAGAGTCTGGTATTGGCTCTTGTTACAGCAGTAATCCAATATCTACAGCTTCGCTATTCTGTATCTGCCAAGAGACAGGAATTGGCTTCAGCGAATACTATAAAAAGTGGTGGGCAATTAGATACAGCGGCTCAGTTAGCTGGTTCTATGAATAAACAGATGAAATATTTTCTTCCTGTACTAGCTTTTGCCTCGGTTTATTGGATTATTCCAGCAAGCTTCCCTCAAGCGGCGGCTATCATCGCTATTTATTGGTCAGTAAGCTCCCTATTCACTCTTATACAGGAATTATATATTGAGAAAAAATATATAAACAATTAAACAATTGCACAATATGACAATTTAACAATTAAGATAGCGTTATTAGAGCTCGGCGAGTACATCTGTTTGTAACAGTTGCAATGCGATTTGAGCCACACTCATTGGCCAATCTATGTCCTCTAGATAAGAAAGTGAAGAACACACAAGCTTAAAATATGAGTGTGGCGACCTTGCAACTGTTACAAACAGATGTACTCGCCGAGCTCTAATTGTCATATTGTGCAATTGTTTAATTGCTATTTAATTTGAAGAGACTAGATCAAAAGACCATAAAGATAGGTCTCTTTTATTCATAAAGAATAAGAAATTATCTCTAGCATCAATATCGAGATTGAAAACGTCAATAATTCGATCACTTTGGTCAACTATAGTGGAAACTAGGTGAATTTCTTCAGTAATGGCGTTAATTTGCCAGATTTTGTCAGCAGAAGACATATCTCCTTTATACCAATCATCAGGATATGTGGCCGTAACGGTCTGTGATGGAACTGCACAGTAGATTATTTCTTTATAAAAATTACCCCAAACACATTTGTCGGCGAGAGTATTTACCATTGCATCTGATGCTTTACTTTTACTGACATCGTATATATATGTATTAACTTCTTGTTTAGAAGTATTACCAGAAGAATACATGACATATTTTGCATCACGACTTGTTCTTGTACTCAAGCCACTTACTGGTCCTAGAATCTTTTTCCATACTCCTGTTTTTGGATTTACGAAATACATAAATCCAGATTGATAGGCGGAACCTTTAGTGGTAATGGTTATAGTATTCTCTTCTGGCCACTCTACGTTAAGTTGTAAAAGAGGTGTGGTGAAAATACGTGTCATAGATGAACCGTCAAAGCTTGCTATATAACCGTTACCAATACCACTTTCATTAATCAATATGAAAATCCCTTCTCCTTTTGGTGAAACTGCATAAGCGAGTACTTTGTCTGGTAAATTCTTACCTTTAAGTTCAAAAGGCGCTCGTGTAGTTGTATTTGATTCTGTAGTACTTGAAGCGGTTTTTGTTGTAGATGCGGTAGTCTTCAGTTGAGCATAGATCACAGTTGGCAGATTTGTACTTTCTGTAAACATGGAACCAATAAAAGCGGTGAGGTTTTTATTCCAAACACTTTCGTTTACTCGTGGTAAGACTGTGTTAGATATAGTAACGATTTCATTTGTATTTCCTCTTGCTTCATATATATTTCCTCTCCCTCTATCTACCCAACGTACTACGGTTGTACCTTTAACTGGTAACGTTTTGGTTGTAGAAGCTATGTTTGGTGTTGTGCTTGCACCGTATCCTCCAACAGGTGTATTTGAAAGCATGCGCAATGTAGGTATTTTTGTTACTGGGACTGGGGTTACATTCGGTGTTTCGCTGGTGTTGGTAGGAGTTTGATTTACGTTTCCAGTGTTACTAACAGGAGTTCTATTAAGTGGATTGAAACCATTTTCTTGGGTATTGATTTCATTTGCAGGAATTATATTCGTATTTGGTTTGTAGATGAAATACCAGTAAGCGAGCCCAGCGCCAACTAGAACTACAAGAATTGTTATGATAATGATTATTTTTTTCATATACTCTTTAATGTTTTAAGAATAGCTTGTGAGTGTGCATCAAAAATAGCCTTTAATTCAGGATCTCTTATTGAACCAGCTCCTACGTTTATTGTGTCTTGAATTGATTTAATTACAACACTTGCCACTTTGCGCTCCTCTGCTTTGTTTGCATCATTTATCAAAGAGTTTGGAATACTGGCAGCGACAAATCCAACAACAGCTCCGGTTTTATTTCCTGCCAAATACCCAACCGCAGTGCCGGCGACACGGTTATAAGTCTGCATAGAATCTACAACAGCCGTATAGTATAGCCGTTCTTTTAATGTTGATATTTGTTGGTTAACATTCGTCATTAATGTTGCATACGCGGTATAGTCTTGTATCTTTTTAATAGAATCTGGCTGATTCAAAGGTTCAATCATCTTTATATATTTATCGCGTTTTTCTCTTATGGTGGCCCTACTCAAATTAGCGCAAATATTATTTTCTAGATTAGTTCTAAGGCAATCTGATGATGCATTACTCATCATTACAACGGAAGTGTTTACTGCCTGACTAGCCACTTCTTTATTAACTTTATTATGAAGATCCTCTAATTTAGCCACCAACGCTGGTTTAATAGGATCGTCATCAGATATTTTATTTATATCTTCTTGAAGTTCTACTATTTGAGCTTCATAATTTTTTATTCGTTGTTCTGCCGCATTAACCTCATCAATCAAAGCGGTATGCTTCTGTTCATCAGATATTGAATTTTTCATATCACCAAGCATTGAATTCATAATATCCTGTGTTAGTGAAGGTTTAATTTCTAATTGTGGCACCAAAGTTGTCGGTATCTCTACTAATCGCGGGTCTATTGTTTTTAAAATAAGATATGAACATAGTACAAGCAGAAGGCCATATATGGCGTTTTGGACTTTCTTTAAACCTTCACCTTTTCCACTTACAACTGTTGTAGTCATATATTGAAGACCTCCCCATACAATCATGAAGACTGCGGCTACGGCTGATAGGGCTATCAAAAGATTCATAGTATATTGAACGTAAGTTTTAAAAGAAACAGTTTCTGCGGGCGCTATACCGTTTTTGCAATCTACACCGTTTCCTTCTATACATGGTAAAGGTGCAAGAGGGGTGTAATCATCAGATGTTGCCGCTTGTACATTTGAGAGTGTTGGTATTAACAATAATGCCAAAATTAGAATACAGAAGATATTTGAAATTATGGAAATCTTAGGGTTTTTCATTGTTTTTGGTAATTATTTAAAAAGTAACAGGTTCGGTTGCTGGCTTTTGTGTATTTGCAATAAACGATACTGAAAAGTTAGATTTTGAATTTTGCAAAATTTGCTTATTGTTTTTTATTTCTAGAGAGATATCTGAAGATCCCGCTACATCACCTGGAACTCGCATGATTATAGATTCTTTTGTCGCTAATTCAGCATGTTCTATACCATTGATTATCCACGTAAACAAAAGACTACCAACACCGTTTGAAGGCTTACTAAAACCAAAAGGTACTGCTAAAATCCCGGTTTCTCTTTGAGAACCTACGCGCAAGTTGCCGATCACTGATTTATTGAAAAATGTTCCATATAAAGGATCGTTTACGTAAAATGAAATTGATGGAGAATTAAATGAGATTGAAGCGTAGCCAGCCGCTTGGGCTGAACTGTCTCGTGTAGTTATTGTAACGGTTAGAGTGTATTCTCGTGGGACTATATCACCGACAAGTTGAATGGATTGTTTACCATAACCACTCTGATCCTCAATAACTCTTGAATTTTTCTTCCATGTATAGACTAAGCTTTTAGGATCGTATTCTACTCCTGATGAATTGGCTATGTGTGGCACCGCTATGATAGTAACAGTGTTTTGATAGGCTAGAGGCACTTTTCCTTTGAAAAAAGGATGTACATAACCGTTATTTTCCAAAATCATATCAACCATTCCAGAGGTTATATCTATTGAATTTGTAAGGATTACTCCACTGGTTGTGATTGCTGAAACATTAACGGTAGTCTTTTTACCTAGAGCAGGTGCTGTAACATCAAGGGTTGTAATTCCTACACCACTCTGTTCTTCTTTACCATTAATTGTCCAAATTATTTTTGCACCATTAATATCTACACTAAAGCTTCGTACAGTGATAGTTACAGCTTGTCCTGGTATTGGATTGTTTGTAGAAGCCGAAAGATCCAAGCTATCGCCAGATACTGGCAGACCTTGAGCGTTTGCAATTGAAAAAGAAAGCAGACAGGAGATAGTTATTAAAAAAATGTAAGAACGATTCATTGCTTCTTATTTTAATGCTATAAAACCTTTTAGTCCAGCGGTTACAATGGTGGGTAAGGGTCGATTATCAATTAATTGTAACACGTATGGATAATACAAAGAGTGAGAGTTCAGTTTACATAGGGATGGATC
>JBAZRX010000023.1:0-12050 GCA_041662725.1 Minisyncoccota bacterium | reverse complement strand
ATCCCAAGGGGTTTCCCCATTCGGACATCTTCGGATCAAAGGTTGCTCGGCACCTCCCCGAAGCGTATCGCCGCCACGCCGCGTCCTTCATCGCCTTTTCTAGCCAAGGCATCCACCATACGCTCTTGATTTCCTATTAGGAAATCTGTACACCGCTGTACTTCCCTGCTACTCCACCATTTGGCAGAATCGCAGGATTTAATTTACTTACTTGTCTCGCCATAGTTCCGTTAGGAACGACGGCGGACTTGTCCTTCCATAGTTCCGTTAGGAACGACGGAGGACAACTTTACTTGTTTTACCCTCCTCAACTCATAAGAGCAGAAGAGGGTTTGAGATATGTGATTGTAAAATTGCTGTCGTTCTGTTTTATCCTTCGAATCCACCATCTGATGGAAAAGAAAGAAAAATAAAAAAACCGCTTAATTTCGGCGGCTACTAGGTGCAATCCGTATTCCGGTTGTACTTTGTTACCACCCCTTTATTCGGTTAATTTTTTTAATCATTCTAAAGTGGTTTTAAGTATACTTATAGCCAAATATAAGTCAATACCTGGGGATAACAACTAAAAACTAAGTTACTCGTGCAAAAAGAAAAGCAATCCAACCACCTGATTGAATTGCTTTTCAAAGATATCACTCCTTAAATATTAATCCTTTTCACCAAGAGCTTTTGAAGTTCTTTCAATAATTTTCTGAGCCTCATCTCTACCACCAAGACCAAAGGCTAAACCAAAAGCTATACCGATAGCAATCAAGAATCCTTGTACGACAAGCATAAGAAGTCCTGGTGCAATACCAAGCTGGAACAATGCGGTTATAATAGCAAATATCCATATTGACCATTTGGTAATCTTACCTAAAAGTTCTGAAGACTTAACACCTGTAGCGCGTGAGCTAGCTAAGACAACTTTTTGCATAGCATTAGCGACTACAACAGAAACCATAAGAATTAGGACAGCAACAATTACCTGTGGAAGATAATTAACAATTGACCTTAGGAAATCTGTTACTTGATTAAGCTGTAATCTATCAAAAGCGGCCATCAAAAATACAACTATAACGAACCACTTGATCAAAGCTCCAACAAACAAACCGGAATTGAGTTTATGACCAGCACGCTCAACAATATCTTCCAATCCTGCGCTTTTCAAAAAATCATCAACCTTCAAAGCTTTGAAAGCATGCTCGACCATTTTTTCTAACAAAACTGCCAAAATCCAACCTATTGCAAAAATTACAATAGATAAAATTAGATTTGGAATAAATTCTGCTATACCATACCACACACTAAAGAGCGATTGAGTCAAAGCATCGCCCCAATTTTGAATTTGAGTCATAGTTATAAATTTTACTAATAATTATTCCTGTAATACATTCAATTATAGCATGCCTTGTAACATGCAAATATGAGGGTGTGGATAAGAGATTCTACAATGTAGCAATTCTACAATTCAACAATTGAACAATTCCACAATTAAACAATTAAACAATTAAACAATTCTACAAAGGAACAATTTAACAATTAAAAACACTCTATCCTAATTGTTAAATTGTCATATTGTGGAATTGTTCAATTGTTGAATTGTGGAATTGTTCAATTCTATTGAGGCTCAATCCCTAATCTATCAAGCAAAGTAACATGTGGGTAATCTAAGATATCTCTCACTAACCTATCGTGAATACCAAATCTATATTCAAAATCTTGTGTTTCAAATGCCGAATATGCAATCTCCTTCCCTATCTCTGATTCAATAACTTTTATAACAGTCTCTATTTTACTCAAATTTAGTTCATCACCGACAATTAAAAGGTCCACGCGTGAATCCCAATTTTGTATAAATATCCCTGCGGCAACAAAAAGTTTAATCCTGCCAGCATTAGTAAAACGTTTAGCTAAAGACTCATCGGCTCTAAGACTAGTAATAGTAAGAAGATTCTTCAAAGGATCTAGATAAGGAAATTTACTATTTAAAATGTATCCTTGTCCCTCAATTTTCTTTACTACAAGATTCTTCCCTTTCATAACTTGAATATCCTTGGAAGTATGCTTCCTCTTCAAAATATCTGCCTTTTCTAAGAGATTTAACTCCTGTTTTATAACCTTTAAAGAACATCTTGTTCTTTCTATTATCTCTTTTGTAGTAAAAGACACTGATTCATTAAATAAGAAGAATCTCAGTAATTTAACTTTAGCTGGATTTCCGAAAATTGCCGTAAGGGTGTCCATATTCGTATATAATTGATTTATATGAAATAGTATTGTAGCATAACATCAAGGCTGAAGACAGAAGGCATTCCAAGTCCTGAACCATAAGGTAAAGGATACGGGGACAAGACCTTCCGAGGTAACTCTCTTCTGGCAAGCGAAGACGCGTGACCGCTCGCGGGCACAGCGTCTGAGTCGAAGCCAGAATATGAGCGAAGCGATTATCTCTTTTCTCACGCCTGTAAAGGTCGATTTATTAAAAATTGGACAATACAACAATTATAGAATTGTTTGATTGTCACATTGTTAAATCTAAAAAAATGGCTCGAACAAAAATTCAAAAGAAAGAGATCATTGAAAAATTAGACAAGATTATGTCCGATGCGAAATCGTTAGTCTTCGTCAATATTCATAAACTCAAAGTAGAAGATGTTACAATTATGCGCCGTCAATTAACCAAAGACAACGTAGGATTCTTTGTTGTCAAAAAGACTTTGGTACAAAAATCTCTCGGAACAAAGAAATACTCAGGTACCATGCCAGCCCTTGTCGGTGAATTTGGTCTTGCATACTTGTCCTCCGTAGCTCAACCGAAGGTAGAAGCGAAGGGGGATGGAATTGATCTGGTTGCACCTGCTCGTGGAGTATATGAATTCCAAAAGAAACTTAAAGATCAAGTAAATATAGTTGGTGGTGTTTTTGAAAACAAGTATATGAACAAGGAAGAAATGCTGGCTATAGCCGCAATTCCTCCTATACAAACTTTGTATGGTATGTTCGTAAATGTTATCAATTCACCAATACAAGGATTAGTAGTAGCGTTAGATCAGATCGCAAAAAAGAAAAATTAATAATTTATTATAAAAAATATGGAAAATACTAATAACATTGAAACCCCTGCAAAATTCAAAACTATTGTTGAATCAATAGAGAAAATGTCTGTTTTGGACCTTAACGAACTTGTGAAATTCTTTGAGACGAAATTTGGAGTATCAGCCGCCGCTACAGCTGTAGCCGCTCCAGCTGCTGGTGCAGCTGCCGCTGGTGAAGAAAAGAGTACATTTGCTGTACATCTAGCTTCATCTGGTGCAACCAAAATTGCTGTTATCAAAGTTGTAAAAGAAGTCTTAGCTCTTGGACTTAAGGAAGCTAAGGATCTTGTAGATGCCGCTCCTGCCCTTCTTAAAGAAGGTATGAAAAAGGATGAGGCTGAAGCTTTCAAGAAAGCAATTGAAACCGCTGGTGGTAAGGTTGAATTGAAATAATAAAAAGTATTACACAATTTGACCATATAACAATTAAACCATTAGAACATAGTGTTCTAATGGTTTAATTGTTATATGACAACTAATGGAATTAAATTATCCAATTAATTACTCATATTGAGTAATAAAAGAATCAATCATATTTAAGATCTGTTCTCTACTCTGATCGTTCAACCCTTTTAGTTTTTTATTACTGACCTTTTTATCCAATTTATTAACAACTTTCTCTAATTGCTTTATCTTCCCTTTCTTTATCAAATACTCAATTTTATCTATTCTCTTAATAAGATTAAGACCTTTCTGAGAATTACCAGCCAAAGTCGAAATCGTTGTTTTAATTGATTCAAGATACACGATAGGATCAAATTGTATATTCGGAGTTACTTTAATATCAGCTTTACCATTACCGTCAATATCAATATTTAAGACTGGTGATGTTGAAGCAAATGGTATTGTTGTAGTTGCATCAACCTTTTGAACAAGAACTGTTGTTTCAGCAATAGTAAGTGGTGTTACAGGTAAACGTGCATATTCAATTTTGTCTACATAAGAACCGTTCACAATACGATCTACATTGAAAGTAAACTCTCCAACTCCGGTACCATTAAGCACAACAGAATACTTTTCATTATTATCTGGAAGATAAATCTGATATTCAGGATCTTCTTCTGTACCACCGACAGATTCAAACTTACTACCAATAATTTTTTCTTCAGTAAAAGTATAAAGTCCATCTTCAACATCTAGAGAGAGACTAGCTGGCTTTGGAATTATACCTGTATGATTACCTTTACTATCATAGACATGTAATTCCACCGGCGAGTGTGTACTCAGTACAAGAAAACCAGGTTCTTTACTATAATCAAGATCTCCAATAGTTACACCGGGTATCTGCTTCAATTTATCAATAACAACCTGATTATCCTCCGCCGGATTATGCGTCACTATCACATCGACGGCGGATCTAGTCGATGAAGCCTCTAAAATATTTGCATGATCTATGTTTTTATCTTCTTGATTAGATAATGTTTTCAAATCTACAAAAGCCACTTCACCAGCATTATAAACAGCACTAGGAACAACAACCGTACCGTCACCCATTAAAGTAGTCGTAGCGTGATGTTTTGCATTATCACAAATAGTTACAAGCAAGCCATGGCAAAATATTCCACTATCGTAAACCAATCCTTTCATTGTAGGAGAATTCCAGCCTGCTATAGCGAAACGTGCAATAGATGCTGGCCATGAGAACGGATCCAGAATACTATGGACAATATCCGCCGCTGTCGTTAAATACTGATTACCTTTTATTGGTAAAGATACATCCGATGAAGAAGCGTTTAATCTGCCTGAATTAGAATTTGTAATAAATCTATTTTGTTCTTCAAAAGAAGAAATCTCTTTTGAATAAGAACCATTATTAATACCGTTCATACTGGTTGAAGCAAAAACAATAGTCGGACTGAACATTTTGGAGAAAAATTCACGAGATGGTAATAATGAATATGTACTGGCCATGTTGACCCCAAGACTACGAGCTGTACTATCTTTTAGGATTAAACCACCGAGCATGGATTGTTTATCACCGTGTAATAGACCTGCAATAGCTTGTGGAGTTCCTAGATATGGAACTGCTACTGAGATTACTGAATCAATTAGCGATTCTTTTTTCATATCCACTAAAGTTTTTACAAGATATTTAGCGACAAGACCACCGTTACTGTGAGCAATCAAAGTAACTTTACCGGTTTTTGAACGTCCCGCTAAATCAATTACGGTTTGGACTAATGATTCTGTTGTTACAGCTCCCGCCAATTGACGGATTTCCGCCCCCGCAACCACTTCAGTTATTGGTTTACGCCAGTCATAACCAAAGGCTTTCCATTCATTAATAGTTTTACTTTTAGATAGATTGTCAAGATAATCAATAAAACTTTCATAAATATTCACAAATCCTAAAGCACTATCAATCGGTCCTCCAGAATATATAGTCTTATCTGTACTTGAACCATTACTATCCAAGAATAATTTTTCAACATCAGCGTTTCTATTAGGTTCCCATAGCGTATTAGTTGTAGTACCTAATTTAGGCCAATATTCATTACGATATAAACGGCTAGCTTCTAGACCTGGAATAAATAAAATACTTGAACAACAACTTGGCTTTATGTTGAAAGGGTCTTCTGAAAGCCATGGCGCATATTCTACAAGACCCCTAATCTTATTTACTCCAATAGTTGATGGCCCGGCTTCTGTTCCCCACCAATTATTAACAGCATTAACTGATTTTGTATCTCCATTCTGTATAGCCATTAAAGTATTATCAGAAATAGAAGAATTCGTTATTTTTATTTCAGAAGACATAACTGTACCAACAGCAAGAATAGTACTCTCGTCAACAGCATTATCATCAAGAGCGTTACCTATACCACCAATACCAAACTCCTCATAATTTTCATCGCCATTTTTATTATTTACCTGGAAAATTCCTCCACCTGATGGCTGTACATATATACCTACATCATTTTTATCTATACGAGAATTTTGAATATTTACTTTACTAGATGATATCCACAAACCGTCATAAGCACCCGAAATGGTTGAATTTGAGATAGACACATTACTACGATTAACACCTAAACCATATGGTAAAGAAATATCGGCATAAGTTATAGTAGTAGTACCCCAAGAGACATTAATACCTCCAGAACCACTTATGGTAATACGTTTATCTTTTTCACCTTTCAAAATCAAACTACCTTGAACATAGAAAGCGTCGTATCCTTCAATAAGCGAACTTCCAATAATTGACACCCCTGGACCTACAGTAAGTGTTTTTCCAGAATCAATACTAACTGTGGTATCAATAATATAAGGGCTACCCTCTGCCGACCAATATTCACCATTATTTATATAACTTCTAGTAATATGAGTTTCCGCATGAGCAATTCTCATAAAACTCATAAGCCCAATAAGACCACCAGCGCAAACCGTAAGAAGATACTTAATTTTTGTTTTATGCATATGATACGAATGATTATGGTTGATAATGCCACAATCGTATCAAAGCGAGATAAAATCCTGATAAAGAAGTGATAAAGATTTGATAAAGAAGTTATAAAGAAATGATAAAGATTAAGTACGCCATAAACAATATACCAGCTTGCCCAGTAAAATCTGGGCATAGTTAGAAGATTTAACAGAAACAACTTTTAGTCCACCGAGACTCAATCAAAGGTAAAAAATAATTATTTCTGTATCACCATTGCTTGTTTTTCACTAGCACTAGAATAAGAGTTTACGAAATATAACATCCCGAAACTTGCAAATAATATACAAATAAAACCTGTAAAAAATTTGAAGAAATTACGATCAAAGGGGTTAACCATGGGATTAATTATACCACTATCACATTTTAAATTTTACTAACTATATAAATTTTAAAGACAGGTACACCATTTCTATTCTTTATAATAGTAGAAGTCGCTCCTAAAGCATCAAATTGTTTCGCGAGATCTGGACCTAGAAAATTAACATTTTTATCTTTAGCACGCATAGGATCAATAACCATATCATTTATAGGATAAACGAAATATAACTGCTTACCAGATACTTCCATTAAATCTTTAATCGTAATTTTATTCACATTTAACGCGGAAAGAAATCCTGTAGATATAACAGGCCATCTATAATATATAAAATACCTTTGAAAATACCACATTTGCGCAAACCAATTTATTCTATCATCAAAAATAATTGCACTTCTACCTTTAACATCATCGCTATTAAAAATAAGATCTTCTTTGGTTTTGACCACATTGAATTTTGGCAACTTAGTTATGACCGTACTTCTAATAAAACTATCAATTTGATTAAAACCTAAACTTTGTATCTTGTTTTCTGAATAAAGCCATCCTGATACACTTATCGGTTTTTTAAGAACATTTGTATTTACCGAGTATATTAATTCAAGAAGGATGATTGCAGAAATTCCGATAATATAAACTATTCGTAGTTTTTGATTTCGAATCTTCTCATAAAAATAATATGTTCCAAGTCCGATAACAATAACCATAAAAGGTACGATTAGTGACAAAAATCTTACAGCGGCGCCAGCAAGGCCTAATACGAGTAATAGAAATATTAAATTAATCAGGACCCATGACTCAGGGCTTTTCAAGCTAGTTTTCCATATTCTTAGTATTAATAAGATAAAACAACCAATAAACAGTACAAGAAATGAGTAAGACATATTCTCAGAGAGAATCTCAAATGTAGTAACGGTATTACTAAAAACATTGTAATGCGCTGTACGCTCATCAATGATATAGAAATCTTGTGAATGAATACCAACCATAGAAGAAAGCGATGCATCGAAATGACCACGAGATTGATACAAATTAACGTTATATATAATTAAAGGAGAAATTAACAATATAAATAAAATACCAGCTAAAACAACATGTTTCCATTGCTTTTTAAATTCCGATCTACAAAGAAAAACGTAAAATAAAATCGGTGGAATAAGAAATACAGCTGTATATTTAGTAAGCAATGCACATGTTAGAAATATCGTCCAAATGTAAATATTCTTTTTGTTCTGATCCTTAAATAAATAAATCGCGCCATAAAGCACACTACCAATGATAAAAAGTTCTTCTATTCCCTCTAAATATGAAGCCTGACCTGCCCAGATAGCATAAGATGATACTGTGTAAAATATTGTTGCTATAGAAGCAATCTTTTGATTGGTTAACCTTTTCAATAAGCAATAAACTAACCATATAGATAATATTCCTGCAATTACGAAAGGTAATCTTGCTATAACTGTACCACCTCCTAAGATTGCAAAAAATATCCACTGAATAATAAAAGCTAGTGGTGGCGCATCATGAAAAGATAAATTCGCCCAGCCTGGTATATTACCAAACCATTGTAGTGGTGTAGTCTGCCCACTCGTACCAAAATAATCTAGCCAGCCATATGACCTGAAAGAATTGATTGCATTATCTCCATAGAAATCACCAAACGAAATAGGGACGAAACGAGTAACAATTATAATTAGGCAAATAATAATCAAAAACACTTTTTGCCAATGTTTTTTTAGAAATCCAATTAAATCATTCATTTGTATATGATTTATATAACATTATTTCCCTGAAGGATATTTAGACATAAAATATTTTGCTACGTCATTATTACCTAATGCAGTACCTTCAAACTTCATTGAACGTGTAGTAGAAGTAACCGCTAATTCACCTTCATCTGTCATTATCAAATCAAACTTCGCTAATGGCGACCAACCAAGCCTAAATGGTACAGTGGTACGAAAGATAACCTGACCATTAAGTTTATCTGGATTGGTTGTTTTTTCAACTAGAAGTTTCAAAGAGTCTACTGCTTTTGTGAATTTTGACAGATCAACCCTAACAAGCTTACTCGTAGTAGTAGCTGTAGTTGATGATATAGTCATGCTGTAAGTGGCCGAAAACGTTTCCATACAAGTATCTCCTGTTTTACCAGTCTTCGCTAATATTGGATTATTTTCTATTTTGTTACACAAACTTTTAACCTCAACTTTTTTATCCGGTTCACCAATAAGCGAGTATGCACCTATTGAATTTGGGAAATATCCTTTAGCTCTTTCCAATATTCTTTGTTCTCTCAATTGGCTAGGTAAAATTGGATCTACTATAGACAGATCTGAAAAGTAAGCAAAGATAAAACCTGCAATCACTATTATTATAATAAGCGAAATAACCTTAATAATTCTTTTAATATTCATAATAATCATAATAGCATTCATATTGGAACAAAACAAAAACCGTCCCTTTCGAGACGGTTTTTGTTTTAACAGTGTGTGTAATCTCAAATTACACTAAGACACTATTAGTAAGTACCCTTCGTAATAACCGCAGATGAAGTGTAGAAAGTATCTAGACCCCATGTCTGATTAGCTATTATGTTACCACCAACTGTTGAGTCAATATCCTTAACTGCCATAAACATGTTAAGGGAAGGATTAGCAGTAGTGAAAGGAAGAGCTTGGTTTGATGCTACCTGACCAGTTAGAGTAACTGTGTATGTACCACCATCACCAACAGTTGCATCAGACGGAGTCACCTGTATATTCGTGGTGCTTGCCGTGTATGCATTCTGTGTATTTCCTGCTGTTGTCAATGTTACATAAGCTCCATTAGCTTGTGTTGTTGACGCAAATACGAGAGTGAAATTATCAAGAGTAGGCTTGGTCATAGAACCTCCGAAGGCCGTAGCTTTCAAGGTAATTGTACCCAAGATAGTACTTGATGAAACACCAACTACACCGGCTTGTGCCACCATACTGGAGCTAACAAGTGTCCATTGAGGAGCAGCGTAGTAGAGGTATTGATCATTACTTACAAGAGCAGAACTTGGACTTGTAGAAGCTGTTGTGCTATCTGGCTTCTCCCACTTAATACCGCTAGCAGAAACTGTTGTTGAAGCAGCTTGTCCATTAGCTGTTGCTGGGAAATCAGCTTTGATAGTCAAAGACTTCGTAGTGTCCTTAGCAATCTTAATACTCAAGTCTGTAAAGGTTGTAGTATAAGCACCACTTACAGAGCTTACAAGAGTTGAACCATCATAGAGGTACAATACTGAAGGTAAACCTGCTGATGATGTAGCGTTAGAAGCAACACCAACTGACTTTATTGTTGAATCACCAGTTTCTGACTTGATATCAAAAACTTGCATCGTCAAACCTTTAACACCATCAGTGGTGCTAAGTCTGTTGGTTTGTGCCTTTGGTGTAGAACCTGAGTTCAAAGTGGTTGTTAGACTTGATGAACCTGATGTTGCGAAGATCTGAACACGGCTATTAGCTGAGCCAGACATGTCTGTATAAGAATTCATGTTTGCACCATCAACAGAACGAACGTTCTGTGTATTTCCAACATAACCTTGGACTGTCAAGTAACGAGATGACTGATCTGCAGAAACACCAACAACGTCAACACTGAAGGTAAGACTCTTGGTTGTATCCTTTGGAACAACAAAGCGCATACCTGAAGCGATAACATAGTAACGATCTGATGAATCTTTGTTGAAATCAGCAGCACCTAATTCCCAACTCTTTATGAGGGTAGAACCATCATAAGCATAGAGCTTCCTTACAAACGTTGCTGGATTGCTTAGGCTAGCAGTTGCGCTACCTACACCGACTGACATTTGAAGAAGAACACGATCAACGATCATGTCTGAACCCTGTGCCTTTACTTCAATACCATAAACTGGAACATTCGAAGAAGTACGAATGTTTGCATCAGCGATAGGAGTTGAAGCAAGTTTTGTTGTTATAAAACCTTCAGCACCAACTGTTGTAACTGTTCCTGGAGTAGTTGGAGTAGTTGGAGTGCCAGGATTAGCTGTGCAAGTATAACCAACTGGACAACCTACGACCGCAGGAGTTGTAGCTACTGTAGTACCATTTATAACACCACGAGTAAGAGGACCAAAGAATCCAGTACCTGGATTAACAATGCCCTTTGCAACCTGATAGGCTGCTACGGCTGCTTTGGTTTGTGAACCATAATAACCTTTCTGAGCGGCACCTGAAGCAATAGCTGGAATGCTATAACCTTGTGCAATAAGAGCTTCCTGAAGAGCAATAACATCAGCACCGGTTGAACCAACTGTTAGGTTAGAACCGAAGTTGTAAGTTGCAGCTCCTGCGATCGTGGCAAAAGCCAAAAGGGCTACGCCAGATACAATAAGAACTTTTTTCATACGTATGATTTTTATAATTAACGCACTCCCTTCCTTTTTACTAATAAGTTTTGGAAAGGTTCATGCGATTTGTAATAAACTAATAATTCCACTTCTTCCCACTTCGCGCTATCGACACGCAAAGCAAAAAGAGTTTGTGGGTAACACAAAACAAACTTATGACTTTTATTATTAAGTTGTCAAAGTTCGTTTTTATTCTACGAAACTCGCGACAGCGAGTGAAGTAGAGTTCTTCCAAAGCAGGGTATGCCCTGGGACGAATGCGCAATTTACTTTACAGTTCATTGCACACTCGGTACAAAGCATTATAGCGCAATACTAACTAAAGGTACAAAAACTACACTGTGGATAACATTATCCTGCAAAAAATCTTAAGAAAACAAGCCTTTCGGTATTCGCATATAACATGTCTATATTATGCGAAATGGAGAGTAAAGTCAAGAAAGTGAATACCGACTCCATCTCCTTTCCCCTTCCTTCTTTACAATACCTTTCTCTACCAATTCTGACAGTTCTCGCTGTATAGTCTTTGAACTACAGTCCTTTATCACTTTAGTGAAGTCTCTTATTGTTAGATTTGACTGATTCCTAAGAACGGCCAAGATTAACGCTTGTCTTTCAGTTTTCTTTGCCATAGTGTTTACATGCTCTAAATCAGAGTCTATTTTTACACCACCTGTTCCGGTCCTTATATCCCCCATACCTAATTTCTTATTATCAACACTAGTCCTATTACTAGCTCTAAAACCTGTAGAAAATAAGTCCGGAGTTCTAAAAAAGGCTTCTGAAAGAACATAGCCCGCATTTTCA
>JBAZRX010000022.1:0-12471 GCA_041662725.1 Minisyncoccota bacterium | reverse complement strand
ACCACAATTTCTTCAACATTGAATAAACAAAATTTCCGTTTATCCTCTAATGCATTGTAATTGCATGTGGTACGAAATTTGAACCCAAGGGCAACCACCTGAGAATTTAGCTGAAATTCAGGGTAGTCCTTTCCAAAAGCTAGCAGTTCAATCAACCCAGCCGGTTGAAGTTCAAGATTATCCAGCTCCTTGATCACTTGATCAGATTCCATCCGCTTATCAAATTGAACCAAGAATACTTTTTTCTTGCCACAATATTTGGATTCGATCGGGTCACTTATTGGCATCATATCTATTACAGGACCCAGATCAACGTTGTTTCCATAATTACCAGCGACGATACCCTCGGCAATAGTGTAGAAGTTGATGTCCACCATATGTGCCGTGATTGTGGCGGAAACAATTGCTTCAGACTTAATCCGCTCAAGCTCGAGTATGTGACGAATTTCGTCGCGCTTGGCAGAGATTTTCGCTCCATTAGATTTGAATGCCTCAAACAAATCTGAAACGAGTCCGGATCCTATCAACTTCTGCATTTCTTCAACTAGCAAGTGATGTTGAAGCGCTATTTGCAATACTTTGTTACCCTGTTTCTGGGTAGGATTATGGAACTTGGTAGTTGTCATAATTAATCTTTCCTGTCATTTGCAGTCCATTTTAACGGGTGCAGTTCTGCTCGATTACTTCGCCAAATAGCTTTTCGTCATAGCAGAGAATGTCCCAAGACTTTCGACCGAGAGACACTTTCTGCTATGACGAATTTGCAAGTAATTTCAATGTTCTGTACTGTTGTAAGTATAGCACTTTATACACTATTCGTCAACACTTTTACGATTTAGTCAAATACGTGGCGTAGTACAGCTTTACTAAGCCTTTCTATAGAGATGGGCTATTCATACCAAACGATTCACAGCCACATCATTACCCTACCCACACCATTCGGACCGCCATAAACAGTGGTTTTTAACGTTGTCATCTTTTAATCATTTTTACTTCGCAAAGAATTTTGTTTGAGTATTTTAAAGTTTTTATTTGTAATAACAGGCTTGCCGGTTTCTACTTCAATCTGTTTTCTCGCGTTCCCAGCTATCTTCCCTCCTTTTCGTGCAACTATCCTACTCGGTTCCAATCCGACTGGTTCAACATTTTTAGAGATCTCTGTTGTGGCGGTTTCAGCAAGCATATTAAGAACCAATTCTAGATTAGTCATGTTATCACGTAGATTTTCTTTCTTGAGATCTTTCAGATTCTTGTACTCTCTCGTAGTCATACCTGTCCAAGCCCGACATATTTCATCTGTTAGAATTGCAAATTCAAGTCCTTCTTTAACTCCACAATTTTCCCATTCATCGGTAAGATCTTTTCTAATCTCAATACTTTTTAATCGAAGATTGACCCATTCTGGACTATATCCTTTTTGAAGATATGTTTTAAGGGCACGAGTAATAGCGAGTTCTGGATCGGCAGTTTCTTCGAGTCTTTCATAGCCAACTTTAGCTAACCACAATTTGAATGGTTCAGCGTTTGGGGATGGGATGGATTGAATAAGGCGTAATAGAGCTTCTGTGTCAGCAACATCAGTAAGATAATATTTACCATCAGATGCCTGCATTTTCAGTTGTCCGATTTTATCGGACAACTCACTGCCTTCTTCTTTAAGTTTGACTTTTAAATCACTCCAGTATTTCCTTGGCCTATCGCTATTAGTTAATGTTTCAATCACATCAACTACAGAAAAATACCACTTCTCCGACTTATCATCCCAATGACGTCTGATTTGTTTTCCTTCGAATATTGCTAAATATTTTTTATCTTGACTCATACCACAATTTTCCCACTCAAAAAATAAAAAACAATATTGACTACTATAGGTATCAATGCAGTTATATTACTAAATCAATATATTTATTGTGCGCGGAAGAGGACTCGAACCTCCATGCCCTAACGGGCGCTACCACCTCAAGGTAGTGCGTCTACCAGTTTCGCCATCCGCGCTTGTTGTCAATTTAAGACTTAGATAGTTGCCTGCTCTTTTGGAGTTTCTACTTGCGTAGGAGTAGTTGCAGAAACAACTTCATCTGAAACTAACTCTGTTTCCCTCATAGCCATAACACGACGCATCTTGTGGCGAATTTCCTTAGCGGCCTTACGTTGAATAAAGTATAGTTTAGCACGACGAACTTTGGAACGGCGGACCGTTTCAACTTCATCAATCATTGGAGAATATAATGGGAATATACGTTCAACCCCAACACCATCTACCACCTTTCTAACAGTAAAAGTAGCACCAGCTTCACTACCATGTTTACATGACATTACAAGCCCTTCAAAAGCCTGCAGACGAAACTTGCCCTTGTCCTCTTCAATCTTCTGCCAGACACGGACAGTATCGCCAGCATGAATAGATAGCTTCTTGCGTTCTTCTACATTAACGGGGGTAATAACCTTAGTTGCCATAGTGGGAATACCTTATCATACACAGGATAAAGATTCAAGGATATACCTTAAACTTCGATACCGGAAATTTTGCATGCCATCACAAAATCATTAGGTAATGGCGCTTCAATCTTTACTTTTTTACCACTTAAGTCCGTAAATGTTATTGATTTTGAATGTAATGCTAATCGCTCAAAACCAAGCGCCATAGGACGTTTTGGTGCATATAATAAGTCACCTACAACAGGATGATTGATTGCATTAAAATGCACACGAATCTGATGAGTTCTACCTGTTTTTGGCTCTACTTCAATAAATGAAAACTTCTCTTCTTTACCACTTTCATTTTTTCCATCATTCTCTATACCAACTGATGGACCCCATTTCAAATCTGCTATTTTCGTCCAATAAGTTTCTGCTTCACGCATATCACCTCTAGCACCTCTCTGTGCTGAATATTTACGAAAGTCACTACCAGAACGACCAATTGGCTTATCTATAGTACCAAACTCTTCCTTTACTTCTCCCCAAACAAAAGTTAAATATTTTTTTGTAATAGTTCTATCTTTAAATTGCTTTTTCAAACTTGCATGTCCTTCAGCAGTTTTGGCAATAATAAGAACGCCCGATGTTTCTCTATCAAGTCTATGAACGATACCCGCACGATTAACAGGGGTTCCATCTGGTGCTGTCATAGGATCACCTACGTTAATTGTCTGTGGAAAATGTTCTACGATCCAATCTGTAAGAAAAGGCCCTTTTGCTCGCCCATCAGAATGGACCATAATACCAACTGGTTTATTCACCACAACACAATCAGCGTCTTCATAGAGAATATCTACTTTTATGTCCTCTTTATTGCTCATATCATGAATATACGCTAGTCTATGTATAAGAACAAGAACATGCGCGATTAGCTCAGTTGGTAGAGCAGTGCTTTTACACAGCAAAGGTCGGGGGTTCGAATCCCTCATCGCGCACTACTTCGCTCCACGCTAAAAGGCGGGGAGCTTCGTAGTGCGGGCACATTAAATACCACTAGCGAGCCAACTACTTGGATCGCGTCCAAGTCCAAGTCCACAAAAACCGTCCTTAGTTTATGAAGGACGGTTTTTGAGTAAATGGAAAACTACAAATCACTCCCCTATTACATCTGTGGAGCAGAAGGTACTGAAAATCCTTCATCTGGTTTCTTTGACCAACCAACAACCGCGATCACAATACCTAGTACAATGTATAGCCAATTAGCACCACTGTTCACAGTAAAGATACCCAACATTGAACTACCAGAAATAAATCCAATGATAGCGAAGATGATGTATATAACACCTACCGTTTTCAATGTGACCACCGCCTTTGGCTTTGACGCCATAGCAAGTAAAACTATACCAACGATTATATGGATTATGCTGGACATTGTGTCTGCGGCGAAGATGCCAAGTATTGGACTAGAGACAAATCCCCAAACACCAGCGATAATAAATATGATACCGAAAACCAAAGATGAAGTTTTTGCCATATTATTTAATTTATTTAATAAAATTAGTAACGTATTAACCTCCTAAATTATACCACAATAATCAACTGTCAAATTGTCCGCTACACTCATTTATCTATCAATAGAAACCTCGCCCTGTGGGCGCAGTATAGTCTTCGCATTTTTGTCCCCCCGGGAGGAATCGAACCTCCATCAACGGCTTAGAAGTCCGCTGTTCTATCCATTGAACTACAAGGGGATAATATAGAACAAATTAACATACAAAATTACATATTAAAAGGACGGATCACCTGGTCCAGCATATCCACGAATAAGATCACTTCTTATTTCAGCACGCTTATCAAACTCTTTAATAATCAAATCTAAGTTCTTTATATCTGTTAAATCTTTATTATCCGGTATTAAAGATACATCTGGTTCATTTATACTTTTCCCTACATTAAAATAAACCATAGAACCAACTACCACAGATACTATAGTAACAATAACTGTTATCAAAATGATAATAACCCAATCAACATGAGGATCTCTTCCAATAAGACTAAAGGCGCTGCGGCTTTTTAGTGCTTCAGGAATGTGTTTATGTGATTTTAAGATATTTGGGAATTTCATATTATTTAGAAGTTACTGCAGTAGTCGTAGAAACAATCATTACAGCTTCAATATCAAAAGATAATTTCCAACCACTATTTACCTGGTTCCCTTTTACACTACTTTCGTCAGAAGAACTTGTATAACGATCAATTCGAACATTACTTATTGATATCTTGTAAGGCAAAACTTCTGCAAGAGACAAAACATGCATTACGGAATACCAGGAACCAGTTGCATTAACTTTTACACGAATAGTACCCTTAGTACCAAAAGTGGCATCATCAAGCTTGTCAGCATCAATAGATGCTAAAGCTATTTTACTACCAGTTTGCTGATCCAAAGACTCAATAGACTCTATAAAATCAACAACTTCATCAGAAGGAACAAATAACTCTTTCAAACGTGTCCATTTTTCTATAGATGTCTTATAACTCGAAAGATAATTTTTACCGTCTTTACTACTAAGAGAATTCGCCTTTTGAATTGCTCCGCGTGCATCAATAGTCCTTTCTGTAAAAACATCAATCATGTGATACATATACCCATAAACAATCGCTACAAATATTGTAACTAGGATAGCAAGGAAAAGAAGTGCTTTATGGCTATGTGTTTGCTTCATTTTAATTGTTGCGTTAACTTCAAGGAAAACTGTAGATTAGAACTTTTACTCAATTGTGAGACGGGTAGATCAACTTTATTTCCTGGTATAGCCGATTCAAAACGAGTCTTAAATGCCAATAAAGAATTACGTGTAGGCGCAACTCCTTGAATAACTACAGAAACCGTAGTGGTAGAACCTCTTGTGACGGCTATTGAAGTTAAACGTAAATTATCTTTAATGCTAATTATTCCATTTATAATAGCTGATGTCTTGAAATCTGGAATTCCTTTATTGTCAAAATAACTAAGAAGTTTCTTTGACAGAACAAAATCATTTTCCAAGGAACTTAGTCCGGCATTATCTTTCTCTGTCTTTAGAGAAGAAACCATATTCATAACAGCAACTTCTTCAGAATAAGTTCTTATAAAACCAGGTATTAAAGCCACAATACCAATAAGACAAGAAATAGACAGCATAAAAAGAAGAACTACCAGCGCTCTAACGCGATATTCTCTTCTTAAACTTACTCTTTCTTTTAATGGCAATAATGTGTGTCTCATAATAATTTTAAAGATCCATGGCCAAACCAGCTACAACAGCATAATCAAGAGAATCTTCCATTGAAATAGGTGGTATATATTTATCAATAGAAAATGCATTCTCCCATACATTAGCCACTGAGCTATTAAGACCGAATTCCGAGAAAGCTTTTTTTAAAGTATTTTCATAAGGCAATATACCACTTCCTACAAGCATAGCTTTTTCTATTTGAGAATTTACAACACTGTGCGACATCCAATAATTGTGAATTCTATTAATTTCTTTGGCAAGTATATTTACGTCTCCAATATTACCAGCTTCGGTTGTACAACTACCCCATCCAATAGTTGAAGTAAAACAAACGACTCCTCCTGACACTATATAAACACCAGTCTTTTCATTCATAATATGAATTATCATAATCGTATTTTCTGAATATAACGGAATAATTGCTCTAGCAATTGCTTTTGGTACAACCTCAAAACCCATTGGTGATATACCTAATCCACGCAAAAGTTGAAGAATATGTTCAATATATACTCGTGGTACTACTGAAACACTGGCACGCAAAGCTCCACCTGTAACAGAAATAGGTAAAATGTCAAAATAAAACACCGCATCAGCCGCAGTTAAAGGAACATTTTCTTCTAATTTAAATTCAATATTTTGAGATATTTTATATAAATCTGCATCAGGTACATCTGTTTGGAAAAGATACGCTTTTTCTTCAGGCACAGAAACTTTCACATAAGATAAATCATTGTCATGAGAAAACTTAGAGAGAATTTCAATAAAAGATTTCTCGTCTGCTATATCTCCACCACGAACAATATGATTATCAAGCTTTACAGATGCAAACTTAGCAATCTTTCTACCATGAGTCGGCGAAGTATACTGGAGGCAACGAATAGCATCATCGGAAATTTCCAAACCGACGTGTACGATGTCCATATATCTTGGTGGAGGAAAAAACTTAAAGAACTTTGAAGAGTGCATACGATATATTATAGCGCATGCATCTCTAGATTAGTAATCACTAATTTATACTAGCCCTTCTTCCTTTAATTAATTCTCTTATAACAGGTATAACTGAGACTATAATAATTACTGCTATTATAGGTAAAACATATTTATCAGGATCTGGTATTAAAGAGCCTAAACCAAATCCCATCCAAAGCATGGCCCAAGTCCAAAGAAAACCACCTATGATATTAAAAGAAATGAACGTGCTATATTTCATATTACCAATACCAGCTACTATAGGTGCAAAAGTGCGAACAATCGGTACAAAACGTGCTAAAACAATAGTCTTTTTGCCATATTCTTCATAAAAACGTTGAGCACGTATAATGTGTTTTTTATTAAAGAAAATTGAATCTTCTTTTGTAAAAATTGACGGGCCTACTTTTTTACCAAAAGCATATCCAACGCTATCTCCAATAACAGCCGCCAAAAATGTACCTATAAGCAATACTGGAAATGAAATATATCCTTGTGAAGCAAAAAATCCGGCAGTAAAGAGTAGAGAATCGCCTGGAAAGAAAAAACCAAAAAAAGCACCAGTTTCTAGAAAAATAATAGCGATAACACCAATAATCCCAACTGTTTGAATGATTGTCTCTGGATCAATAAGACTTTTGATAAATGATAAATCCATAATTTTTAAACTGCTAAAGTACCAGGTGGTATTGAATTATTCGGTTCTAATAAAGAGAAACCTCCTTCTGGAGTAGAAACAGCAAATAACATGCCATTACTTTCGAATCCTTTGATCATGCGAGGCTCTAAATTTGTTACGAACATACAAGTCTTCCCTACCAAAGCGACTGTGTCTGGAAATTTAATAGCAATACCAGAAACAATCTGTCTAAGTCTTGCATTACCAAGTTCATCTTTCTCAGCAAAATCAACCATAAGTTTCAAGAGTTTATCAGTCTCTGGTATTTTTTCTGCAGAGATAATTTTACCTGCACGTATTTCTACTTTTTTAAAATCATCAAATGAAATCATTGTTATTTTTTAATTTATAAATAATAATTAATTTTCTGAATCTTTTTTTGAACGGTCTAGGTAACTCTGTAATATAAGAGCCGCGGCTGATGCATCTGTCATACTATTTTTACCTTGGAATCTTTCTGCTTGCACACTAGTCATAAATTCCTGTTCGAAATACACTGTAAATCCAAGTCCCTCCAATTTTTCTTTGAAATCCATACTATCTAACAATATTTCATTAGGTTCACCTTTATAATTTCGCGATTCACCAAGAACAATCTCTTTCGTTTCACGATCAATCGCAATCTTTTCTATCTCCGCGAGCAATTCTGGAGTATTTTGTATTACAGAAACAGGTAAAGCAAATTGGCGCTTCTCATCTGAAACAGCCACACCAACACGTTTTGACCCATAATCTATGCCTAAAATACGAGAATTATTAGTCTTTTTAATTTCTTGTTCTTCAATCATAAATCTGAATACTACAACAATATCAGTAAAACCATTGCGAAACAACGTATTTTAACTTATTATGACATGGTTCACCTTTGCCTTTCATCAACTAATAAACAGGCTCTGGTGTAATAAACGGATGGGTGGCTGAGTGGTTTAAGGCAACAGTCTTGAAAACTGTCGTCCTCGCAAGGGGACCGTGAGTTCGAATCTCACCCCATCCGCAAACAAAAAAGACCTACTCACTCTTACGAGCTTTCAGTCTTGTGATTTTTCATCTAAAGCTCCTATACGACACCGGGCATTGAACGTTTGTGTCTACACACAAAGATTCAATAGCTTCCGATCGACTAACTCTTTCTTGCTCCTTACATGCCGAATTGATATTATTCCAAACAATACATACCTCCTCATCTATTCTTTTATTAGAAGAACATTCCTTACTAGACTTAGAAGTAAAATACCTTTGAAACTTTAGAGGTAGACCGGATACGAATTTAGAATAATTATCCTCGGCCTTTTTGAGCCAATCCTTATTCTTTTGTGCACGATCTACAATAGTGCAAACTTTCTGGAAACTCATCTTCAAAGAAGGTTTCCCTGTATGAAGAACATTATATAAAGCTACACGTATAATGTCTCCTTCTAAAATCGGAGTATCTCCCCCTTCAAAAATTTCATCATTTGAAGAGATACTTTGACTAGCAACCCTTCTAATTAATTCTTCATCGCCATAGTTTTTAATAAGCCAATTAGCAAATTCATGCCAAGCAACTTCTTCATCTAGGCAAATAAATTCTTTGCGATAAAGACTGTAGCCTGCCCATTGATTATTTTCGTAATGGGTAGCAAATCGTTCAAGATGTTCCATCTTGGTTACAACTGCTCTGTCAGTACCACCTAGAAATTCATTTTCCTCCTGTTTTTTCTGGAGAATTTTATGTATCAGAGTATATCCATGCTGGAAAAGTTTTTTAAGATCTCCAGCACTAATAACTTCTGACTATTCCTTAGGTTTTATCCCTCCTTTAGTTAAATTTACCAAGTGGAGACTTATAACCCCACTAAATACTGCCAAAACTCTATCTCGTACAGCTTTTTCGGTATCAATACCGCCGATTTTCACAGCGACCTGTGTTACAAGAGGAATCATTTCCTCTCGTAATTTTTGCCTGAGCGCAAGTGGATTCTTTTCATTTCTGAAAAGGAACGCCAGCGCCTGTGTAAACGGATCCCTTCTATCAATAACTTGTAATTCCATAATTTCCTTTCAGAAATACAGCCTCCTGGAGATTTACTCAAGGAGGCCGTGTGTTTTTTTATTCAAGTGGTTCAAACAACTCGTCAGCTCCTTCAGCTGCCGACGTTTCAACGGATCCTTCAGTCACAGCCACTGCATATATTTCAGCAGCAACATCACGAAGATAATTGAAAAGTTCTTGATGACCATGAACCCTAGCCACAGTATCCTTGAATTGTTTCCATTGTTCAAGGAAACTGCTACGCAAGATTGCGATAACCTCACGCCAGTCACCTAACTCGTTAACATTGTTTTCAGACTCTATAAACTCAGAGAAATCTTTTTCACTGATTACACTGAATATCAGGGAATCTAGACCATGTGGTTCATCCAAGATGACTTTAATCAATTCTATCCTGCGACTTGTATTATCATTAGAGAGAATAAAAGCGCAGAAGAATTGCTTAATTTCCTCCTGAAATTCATGGATAATTTCAGGACTACAATCATCTCGTTTTGCAACACCCCATTTAATACCAACTCGTCGGAAAACTCCTCGGAATTGTTCAGCTGTGACAGCTGTGTGTAGGAGTGAAGGGCTAACCACATCAGCTCTGGAAGTTACTTGCGCAACTTCTGTAGCTGACAGGTTTCTTGTAATTCTAGCAACAGCCTCATCTCCTTCCTTATTAGCTATTTCAGTCAAATGACCTTCAACAGCTAATGCACCCTGGTACTTAAGGGCAATTGTTAGTTGGTTTTTTCTGTTCTCATCATCTTTATTCGACATCTTGAAACTCCTCCTTTTCTTTCAGCATTTCATCTTGTACGCGACGCCGATTTTTTAATTCAAAATTAGCGATAACAGCTATTACCAAGACTCTTTCAAGTCCGGCTTGTTCAAGAACTTTGATAGCCTTTTTGGCACCTGATCTCACCGTAATCAATGGCTTTATGGAAGGCCAATCTTGTCCTTCCACAATATCACGTTCAATAATCACATTAAATACTTCTGTATTATTTTTGAACTGAATTTGATTATACAACGCAGTCGCTGCCATTGTTGGATCTTCAGACAACATTGGTACAACTTTATCAATACCGTCCCTTAAAGCTAAGACGTATCCCCGAAGTTTTTCTGGATTTACAGGATCGGTGATTTCTTCAATCTGTTCTCTTAACTCAATAACAACTTCACTTATTTTTTGGCACTGTATCACTTTTTGGTTGGTGATTTGTATTTGATTTTAATGAATTGGCTCAAAATATTTAGAAGTGATTTTGGGCATTTTACACTTCGAAAAGTCTTTAGTCGTTGTTCCAGCACTCCCATGAAGTTTTCGATGTAGTTAGAAGTCCTTGGAATGTTCAGATCTTCTCGTCTTGTAAATTCGTATATGCCATGAAGACTCTTGTCGAGCGCTTGGAAACCTTTCTCTTGAGCCACAAGCTTCTTTCTCATTCGTTCGAGGTATCGTCGGGCATCATTTTCGTTGTCGAATCCGATCGCGATTTGTCTGAATACTTTCCAAATATCTCGACCTGTCTCTCGCGCACAGAGCTTTCTTCCGTTCACTTTTCTGAACACCTCTTGAAGGGCGTGAGCCGCACACCTTTGATGCACTGCTTGAGGGAATATCAATGCGACCGCTCCTCTGATGGAAGTATGCCAATCTGAAACAATGGCTTCAGTAGGCAATTTTCGAAGTTTTAACACTTCCAAAATCATCTCATATCCCTCACGGATCTCATTTTTTGGTAGAAGAACCCAAGCCACCGGTTTGGCACGTATCGGATCAAATGCGACATACAGTGTGTGAGCTTGTCTTCTGATTAAAAAGTACTTTGCATCAAGGAGAACTATTGGGAGTGATCGAGGCAACTCAAAGCAGATGACTGTGCCGAGGTCGAGCTTCCTTGAGACGCTTCTCTGGATTCTTCTCCAGACCGTCATGTGTCCAACCTTCCATTTGCTTCCAAGACGCCGGAGCGTGGTGCCATCCAGGAGATATGCTTTGAGCCATCTAAAATCTTGCCTGTGATGCTTCTTTACTGGCCTGAATGTGAATCCGCACCTGTTACAATGGATCCTTCTGGGACCATACCTTTGGGTTGTTAAACTGCTGCACTTTCTACAACGAACTCGCTTTTTGTATGTACACGCATATTGTACAAGCTAACCACATTTCAGTTAAGCCGCCAATTCATCAAAAGACCAACCAATTCTGATACAGTGCCCTTTTTTAACACCTGAAATAGCTGGATATTAGATAGTACAACTACTTGACTTTATTTTCTTCTCAAGTAGTATGTATATCACGCCGTTTAATTACGACGTTAGTTGGAATCGGTCTTTGAAAATCAAAAAAAGAATGTATTTAGTTGTTCTGTTTTGCTCTTAGCGGGGCATACAGATACAGTGTCCTACTTCGCTCGCTATCCTTCTACGCATAAAGCTACGAAGGACAAGTCGCGAGCTACGAAGGACGATGCAAGTACACAAATATTTCAAAACAATGATTTAGTAAGTTAATTTACAGATTCAGTAAATTACATGAGTATGGGATTTTAATATTAATTAAGTGAAATATGAAATAGTTTTATGGCAAATTTCTATATGGAAATTTGACTCTCTATTTTGTTCCGTTCGCTTATAGTTAAGAGTTTGATCCTAGCTCAGGATGAACGCTGGCGGCGTGGATAAGGCATGCAAGTCAAGGGGGTTTTGTAGCAATACAAGACAACCGGCAGACGAGGTAGTAATAATCAAGTATGTACCAGAGAGTCGGGCATAGCCATCCGAAAGGGTGGGTAAATCCCGATGGTCCCCACTTCGCTCATTGCTGCGCAATGAGTTTCGCGGGGCGAGCCCTGTTAAGGAGCTTGCCACGCGGAGCTCGTTGAGCATCAGCGAGCGGAGTGTGGTAAAAATTTATTGCTCTCTGAACAGCTTGATCGGTATCAGCTAGTTGGTGAGGTAAAAGCTCACCAAGGCTATGACGCCTAGGGGACCTGAGAGGGTGACCCCCACCGATGGGACTGAGACACGGCCCATACACCTACGGGTGGCTGCAGTCGAGAATCTTCCGCAATGGACGAAAGTCTGACGGAGCG
>JBAZRX010000021.1:0-12695 GCA_041662725.1 Minisyncoccota bacterium | reverse complement strand
TCGAACCCACCTCATCCGTTCCTCAAGTATATTTTTTGGCATATTTGTACACATTTATTAAGTTTACTAAAAAGTGCCATATGTGTGTGCACATTACCATTTGCGCTTGACGAATGGACTTGGAAGTTACATTTATTAAAATGAGTGCCTTTATCCATGTCTGATATATGAAGTATACGTCAGCCAGTACTATGTGCAATAGCAAATAGTTATTATCATGTTCTGTATTTATCCAAAAATTATTTCGTTGTGTTATTTGATCCTTTGGCGAGTAATTCGGATGAAACTAAATGTCCATAATATCGTTACTGTTTTGACTAATATTGTAGCTAATATAAGAATTAATCATAATACCATTCTTAAACACTGTTTTAGGTACACACATTTGTATGACTATCTTTTTCATTATATTATACGGCCCATGTCCAAGACTTTCCCCACCACTCGAAAATATTTTCTCTACTGTCGCAAATCAAGCGAGGCCGAAGACCGTCAGATCCTGTCCATCGATTCCCAAGCTATCGAACTCAAGCGTTTCGCCGCCAAAGAAGGCATTCAGATTCTTGAAGTGCTGACAGAAGCAAAGTCAGCAAAAGCACCGGGGGTTCGGCCTGTATTTAATTCTATGATGACAAGACTCTTTCGAGGAGAAGCTGATGGAATCCTTTGCTGGAAACTTGACCGTCTGGCGCGAAACCCAGTCGATGGTGGTTCCATTATATGGGCTATGAAACAGCATGGTCTCATCATCGTTACTCCCCTTCAGACATTTAGCCAGGCAGAAGACAACGTAGTTTGGATGTATTTGGAATTCGGTATGGCTCAAAAGTATGTTGACGACCTCAGTCGCAATGTTAAACGAGGACTCAAGACCAAAGCTGAAATGGGCTGGTTTCCAGGTCCCACTCCTCCAGGATATTTGAATCGCACGCAACCCAATGGTCACAAGACAATCGCAAAAGATCCCAAACGATTTCCAATCATCCGTAAATGTTGGGAACTCATGCTCACCGAAAAACACACCCCGGCAGATATCTGGGAAATTACTAATAACGTCCTGGGATTTAAATCTGTCCGAGGAAAACCAATGTCGCGAAGTACGATCTACAATATTTTCTCCACTCCCTTTTACTACGGACGATATGAATATCCGAAAAACAGTGGTATATGGCACACCGGTAGACATATACCTATGGTTTCAGAATCGGAATATACTGAAGTTCAGAAACTTATGACCCGTGGTCGTAAGTGGCCAAAAAATCGCAAAACATTTGCTTTTACCGGTCTCATCCGGTGTGGAACCTGTAATCGCACCGTCACCGCCGAGGAAAAACATCAATTAGTGTGCTCAACCTGTCATTTCAAGTTTTCGTATCGAGGAAAAGTTCAGTGTCCAAGGTGCAAAACTGCTATCAAGGAAATGAACAATCCGAAAAAACTCCTGTACACATATTACCATTGCAGTGCTTACGGGAAATCTGGAGGTTGCGGCGAACCTTCTATTGAATTACGACTGCTCCTTGATCAACTCGTTACCATGATGGAGCAGATTTCTCTCCCAGTACCATTTGAACAATGGGTGAAGGGACGGATCAAAACAAAAGGAACGAATTGGGAGAGTAGTACCATGAGTTTGATCAAGGATTCATTTATCAATGCGTCACAGGAACGGCAGAGGATGATTGTCACCTCTGTTATGGAAAACCTGAGGCTGAAGGGGCGGATTTTGTCCACGGATCTCAAGTTTCCCTTCAATTTCGCTAACCAACTCCAACCTTTTACCGCGTTTCCTCAGCATACCCTTGTTCAGGAGACGAGAGAGAAGCAAGAATCCTGATCGTGATGACTTAAAATTTAATAATCTGGAAAGCTCCCGTGCTGTAGGCATACCTTCTCCATTCCTGGCTTTTTGGTAAATAATTTCCATCGCTACCTGCTCATCCTTCTTCAAATCCATGCTTTCCTTCGAAACATCCTCAGACGCGACTAATATGCCACAAAGTGTGAGAAGCCGTTTGCCCATGTCGTATACTGCCTCATCACTGATATTCCAATTTCGCCCGACAATCCGTCTCAAATGCTTCAATGTTCGGCCTGATATTTGTGGATTATCTGACATGACGGAAACGCTATCACGAGTCAAGTAAACGCACAATCGTATCCGCCATAGTTGTTTACTTTTTCAGTGATGTTTACCGGCTTTATTCCAGTCATGTTTTTGTAAAAAAGTAAACAGTCAGCAAAACTACGGCTTAACGAAACGGTAGTTTTGCAGTACGAGTAATAAAGCGATGTTTAACAGTGCTGCGGGACTTGGATTCGAACCAAGATGACAGCTTTCAGAGAGCTGCATCCTACCATTAGATGATCCCGCAATATTTAATTCACCCATACAAAATACGCTAAAAACGGACAATATTCAAGGTTACTTCTAGTTCATCAAAGAACCATCGAAAAGACAATAAACTTCTACACTCCCCACTTTACCCCGCCGTGATCACCGAGAGCACAATCACCGTCACAACTGCTCCGACAAGACCAACTTTTTGGTGTGTCAGGATCTTCTCGCGATTTACAAATAGACCCATGAGAACAGCGATGATTATGTAACTTTCAGAGAGAGCTGTAGCGATGGCGATCGGAGCTAAGGTCATAGAAAAGACAAAAGCGATCCAAGCCACCTTGTCGAAAATAGACATCGGCAGAAGAACTTGATACCCATTTTTGAGATCACGACCAAGTGACAAAAACCTACCTTTTGAAACGAGATAAAGTCCAGTCAGAATCATGATGAAAGCATCAGTAAAAAAGTTAACCATCAATGGATCAGTCACCCTACCACTCCAACCCATGAAGAAGTTGGCCGAACCCATGAGCATCGCTCCGAGGAAAGCCAGGTAGACTCCCTTTTCCATGAATAGTTTCTTGGTTATTTTCTTCTCACGGAAAGCAACGAGCATCAGAAAGATGATGAGAGCCAAAACCAAAAACATTTGTAAGCCAGAAATCCTTTCACCGATAATAATGAAAGCCAAAAAAGCCGCCATTGGTACTTCGAAAGACCAGATCGGTTCAACTACAGCCAACTTTCCTTCCTTCAAAGCTTCAAAATCTATCAGAGCCGCGATAAACAAAATGAGACTTGTTAGCAGTAAGATCGTAAAAGCTTGATTTTCAAAAGCTGTTGGTAATGATTTCCAAACAAATGGTAAAAGCACCAGAGCTCCAAAAGCTGTCATGAAAAATAGAGTTTCCCAATCACCAATTTTACGTGTAGATTTCTGGATCAGGAAGTCTCCAAATCCCCAACAAAGCATCGCTACGAATGCGAGACCAATCCCAACTGAAACAGAAGTCATAATGAGAATATTGTAACATTTTCAGACCAACAAAAAATCGCTTCCCCATTTCTGAAAAAGCGATTGACTAACGTACAAAATTATATCCACCGATAATAATCAGCGAATAAATTGTCCACCATAAAGTGGAAATAATGGCGCTAACAACCATCATGATAAGCTCAGTGCCGTCTCTATAACTCCGACCATTATGTCGAAGAAATAATAGTGTCAGGATTGGTGAAAATTGCCACGAGCACAAAACGTACTCGAAAATCCATCTGAAGGTCAAGAAACTGGACTGTTCACTTGATCTAGATTTGGAACTGAATTTCTTGATAACAGAAGAAACCTTCTGTTTGACCTCAACAATCCCGATAAGATCTTTATCGATCATGTTGTAGATCACCCAAAAGATAACTGATGGTACAAATTGGATGAGAAACATTTTCAAACTACCCCAAACTGCACCATGTTCTTTGATCTGGGATGGGAAATATACCCAGAAAAATGGCCAACATATAAGTCTTTCAAATCCAACGAATCCTAGTAATCTGGCCCAAACTAGGACTGTGGAATAAAGTTTGTTTATAACTATCCTTTCTGTAAGAACCTGTAAAAGGTCTCTAGCTCAACTCGTATTACAATAACACAATTTATTTACTTTGACAAAGAAATCGTGATTCACCGTATGTTCATACGTGCCGTTCCAGTATACAAAAATCCCCCTGATTTGCCAAAATAATTTTAATTTTGACAAGAGTCAGAGGGACTGAGAGTCACCCAGTAGGCAAATCTGCTGATTTGAAGGTTCAAGACTAATTTACAAGTGCCCGTCGTGGGACCACGAAGTAAAAATTGCTTCTAACAGACCAACCAACGTTGTGCGAGTAGCGAAATATACCAGCCTTGAGTAGCCCGTCATCGCCAAAAAGCACGTACACAACAAAGACATTATTGTCAACTTTGAGCAGGAAGAGGGTTGTGTATCCATCATCCTTGCGGAGCCACTTTCGGTGTTTCTGCACGAACTGAATGATCTGTGGTTGAGTAAGACAAAGACTGATAAGGTCGTCACTCATGCCGTTGAAGACCTGGGCAAAAGTCCCGCCTTTGATCATCTCACAGACAGAAACTTGTACCTTTTCGGTCGGCTCCGACTCCACATCGCAACCGTATTCTTTGAAGTCCAAATCGATCCAGCCGGGAAAGGTACCCTCTGCTTTCACAATGGTTGCCTTCCCGTCCGTCTCGCCAAGTTCGAGAGCTTCCGCACCGGAGATAAGTTTGACGATACCGAAGACACCCTTGGCAATTTCAGCAAACTTCTTCTTCACGATCTTCGTTATCTCGGCCACCACTTCGTTACCACGCGCCCGCACTCCTTCAATGTTCTGCTTATTGAGAACACCATTCTTGACGAGTTCGCGGAGCACTGTGCCTGTCCCTTTGCGTGTAGCATCAGTGACCAGTGTCACACAGGCTTCAATTTGACCTTCACTAACTTTGTTATCTGATGCAATCGATGGATTTTTCATCGTTGTCATCCTTTCTTGGTTAGTATCCTTTCGGACACATGTTTAGTTTGTCGGACTCTTCGCCACAACGGAGAAAGTCTTAATTTAAGGCACTTTCTGTTGTGGCGAATGTACTAAGAAGTCAAAGAACTGCCTTGCAGTTATACTACTTAATAAGAGGTATGTCAATATTATTGTGGAAAAAATTCATCTTACTAAACTTGATCATTGGTTATTGATCATCGATCATTCATTAACCAACACCCTCATTTCCTTATTCCTCCCCTTCGCCGCAGTCATAAACCCGGTGAACAGCGGATGTGGAGAAAGTGGGCGTGCCAAAAATTCGGGGTGGAACTGAGTGCCGAGGAAAAATGGATGGATTGAACGTGGAAGTTCGGCGATCTCCATAAGTCTGCCATCTGGAGATTTTCCAGAAAAGACTAGACCACCCTTTTCTAACTTATCAATATATTTTGGATTAACTTCATAGCGATGACGATGGCGTTCTTTGATCAAAGAAACAGGTTTAACAGCTTTATTCTTATTGATCAAAGAAGCTGTAACAGCACTTGAATATGCACCTTCAGCGATTGAACCCCTGAGAAGTTTCGCAGGATACTGACCTAACCTCATAGAACCACCATAATTCCCTTCAGCAATCTTCTTCTTTTGATCTGGCATAACATCAATAACGAGATGTGGTGACTTCGGATCTATCTCGGCAGTATGAGCACCTTTAAGCCCGAGGACATTCCTAGCAAATTCTATCGTCATGAGTTGCATACCATAACAAAGCCCGAAATATGGAATCTTATTTTCTCTGGCATATCGGATCACATTGATCTTGCCTTCAATACCAGTATTCCCAAATCCTCCTGGAACAATAATCCCATCCATCTTATCCAACTGTTTGTAGGGATTATTCAAATCATCTTTTCCATTATTTATACTCCCTACTTCATACTTCATGTTTTCAAAATCTCTTGCATTGATAGTATGAATAATCGGTTTAACACCAACGGTATAAGCTGAGAATTTGATAGCTTCTAAAACAGAAATGTATGAATCAGATAAGATAAAGTCCCCTGTATTGAAATACTTACCAACAATAGCAATATTCACCGTGTGTTTTTCGTGATTCTTAATACCCTTAGCCATATCTTTCCAAGCCTTGAATGAATCATTGGGTTTTACTATCGGAAGATTTAGCGTTTCTAAAATAATTTCTCCCAAATGATCATGTTCAAAATTGATCGGTACATCATAAATACTTTTTATATCTGGCGCAGAAATCACTCTATTTTGTGGAATATTACAAGCAATAGCGATTTTCTCTTTACGTCTTTGATCAAGAGGAATAGTTGCACGAGCAATAATAATGTTGGTAGTTACTCCATATGAAGCAAGATTGTATACAGCATGCTGTGTAGGTCTAGTCTTCATTTCACCAAGCGTACCTGGAATAGGTAAATAAGAAACCATAATAAAAATCACATCATTGGGATGACGAATTTTCAACACGCGCGCCGCTTCGATAAACATAATGTTTTGATAATCCCCTACCGTACCACCGATTTCAATGATAGAAATATCTGACTTATTGATCTTGGCAGAATGTTCAAAACGACCGATGATCTCATCTCTGATATGTGGTATAGCTTCAACACATTTACCACCATATTCCAAAGAACGTTCCTTCTCTATAACATGTTTATAAACCATACCGCTCGTAATATAGTCTTCGGTATGTACATCGCGTCCAAGAAAACGCTCATAGTTACCCATATCTTGATCTGTTTCTAGTCCTGAATTCAAAACAAAAACCTCACCGTGTTCGGTGGGGTTCATAGTGCCTGCGTCGACGTTGAGATATGGATCAACTTTGACGAGATTTACATTAAAACCTTTAGTTGAGAGGAGAGTTCCGATGGAAGATGAAGCAATCCCTTTTCCTACTCCTGACATCACACCGCCGATAACAAAAATGTACTTGTGATGATGTTTGGGTTGAGTAATCAATTTCTTCTTCATACGTTGCATTCTAGAAAACTGAAACAGGTTTGTCCACTTGGACATTAACTTAATAATGTGCCGTTATGGAATTTTTTAATTACGAATCAACGAATTATGCGAATTACTACAAATCTACAAATAATCACAAACACCGTGTTTCATTCGCATATTCGTAGTAATTCGCATAATTCGTTGATTCGTTATTCGCATAATTCGTTGATTCGCAATTAAAAAGAAAAGTCCTACTCTGTTACAGTAGGACTTATTTAAATGGATAAAATCCACTAATTCATAACCTGCATAGTCTGTAACAGGCTATAAATTTGTTCCTGTGGATATACCAACGGAAGCGGACGCATTCATGGGCAAGATGGCATCAACACTCCTTCGTCTTCCGTTCGTGGCCAAATGCGCTCGATTATTATTCATGGCGTTTTGATTACGACCAGGTGGCGCGAGAGCGCCGATTAACCTGTTTCCATTCATACGATTACCTCCTATAATTAGGGGTTTTACCAGTCAGTCTTCAAAAAGAAGAATCTTCTGATTCCTTCCCTAGAAAAGAACTGACTAGAATAAATATACTACTCTAAAAAATATTTGCAAGAAGTAATCTACAAGGACTACGAATTAACGAATTATGCGAATTACTACAAATCTACAAATAATCACAAACACCGTGTTTCATTCGCATATTCGTAGCCCATTCGCATAATTCGTTGATTCGTAGATTCGTAGCCCATTCGCATAATTCGTTGATTCGTAGCTTAAACTTTCAAATACCTTCTCGCCGCCACATAACTAGACAAACCTCCAAGAATAACCCCCGCTCCCATAATGATAGAGAAAATTTGTCCAAAATTAGAGACGAAATATTGAGAAAGGACATTAACAACCAATTGGAAGTCCGAAGCAATTGCAACCCCAGCAAAACGCAAAATAACTGCATCGCTCCAATAAGCAAATGCCGCCATAAAGACAAGTGTAATTATTCCTCCAAAAACTCCATACATAATTCCAGAAATTACAAGTGGGCCACGTACATAAATATTGCTAGCACCGACTAATTTCATAACAGAGATCTCATCTTTTGATGTAAAGATGATAAGACGTATAGTATTCCAAACAACAATAACTGATACTAAGACAAAGATTATAGTTATAATCATACCAGCTTGTTCAGCCGCAGGAATTATTCTACCTAAGCGATCAATAACAAGTTTATTTTCTTGATAATTAATCTTATCTATCAAAGGAGTACCTCCAGAATCAGTGGGATTTTTATTTTGAAGAAAAGTAGCAATACCTCCATATTGACCAGGATTTTTAGCTTTTATATTTAATGAAGCCGGAAATGGATTTGTGCCAATTTCTTCTAAACCCTGCATAATAAGTGCATTATCCTGCCATTTAGCCTTAAATATCTCCAAAGCCTCTGTACGCGATGTATATGTAGTACTAGATACCTCCGCAAGAGCATTTACATCTTTTTGTAATGAAAGGATATCAAATTCTTCTGCAGAAAGTGAGAAATAGACATTGATATCCACTTTTTCTTTAACATCTTCTATAAGTGCACGACCGAAAGCTCCTGTAAAAATAACAGCTCCAAAAGTACATAATGCAAGTGTTATAACCACTATAGCGGCAAACGACAAAAAACCATTACGCCAGAAGTTGACGAAACCAGTACGGATAATGCGTTTTAAGGTAGTTAGGAACATGTTGTTATTATACTACAATATGTATTTACCATCTTTATCATCCTTTACAATCTTCCCATTTTGCATAGTCAGTATGCGGCCCTTAACTTTATCAAGAACATTTTTATTATGCGTAGTAAGTAATATGGTCGTACCTAATTTATTGATCTTCTGAAGGATACTAATAATTTCAAAAGTATTAGTTGGATCTAAGTTACCAGCAGGTTCATCAGCAATAATAATATCCGGTTGAGTAACAATAGCTCTAGCAATAGCTACCCTCTGACGTTCACCGCCAGAAAGTTCTTTAGGGAAATTCCAAATTTTATGACCAAGGTTAACTAATTCTAAAACATGAGGTACATCAGAAGCTATCTCTCCATCGGTACGACCAGCAACTTCCATAGCAAAAGCAATATTTTCATAAATAGTCTTATTTGGAATTAAGCGATAATCCTGAAATACGGTACCAATACGACGGCGTAATTTCGTCATATTATGCTTGTTTAAACTATGAATATTGGCAGACTCAAAAAAAACTGCCCCTTCACTAGGCCATTCTTCGGCTGTGAGCATTTTCATAAGCGTTGTCTTTCCTGCCCCTGAAGGACCGACTATGGTTACAAATTCCTTTGGTTCTACACCAAAACTCACCGAATCCAGAGCAATGGTTTTATCTGGATAAATCTTGGTTACTTTGTCGTAGTAGATCATGGGTTAATAATACTATAAATTAACCTAATTAACGAGTCAATTTATAACTCTTTTTCTGCATCAATAAACTCCTGCAAATCACCTTCCAAGACTTTATCAATCTGACTGGTTTCAAAATTGGTACGATGATCCTTGACCATTTTGTAAGGATGTAAGACGTATGAGCGAATTTGATTACCCCATTCAATAGAAGTAGTAGATGAAATCTGCATACCACGCTCCTTGGCCAAACGTACATCTTCTGCATGCTTCCAAAGTTTACCTCTTAATATCTCTAAAGCTTTCTCACGATTTTGTGCTTGAGAACGTTCTGAAGTAACGTGAATAGAAATACCAGTAGGTTTATGGACTAATCTAACAGCCGTTTCGCGCTTATTAACATTTTGACCACCTGGACCACCAGACTTAGCAATACTAATTTCAAGATCGTTTTCAGAAATAACAATATCGCCAGCAGATGATTTCTCTAGCTTTGGTATAACTTCAACCATAGAAAAAGAAGTGTGACGCTTATCATTAGCATTAAATGGTGAAATGCGTACCAAACGGTGTACACCAGATTCATTCTTTAAAGTACCGTAAGCACCCATTCCAATCGCACCTCCCTTCCCAGTAATTTCAACGGTAATATTTCTATACCCTCCATGATCATTTTCATTACTATGAATAACAGACCAGCCGAATCCTTTGTTCTCACAATATTTTTTATACATTCTAAGAAGCATTGCTGAAAAATCTTCTGAATCATCACCTCCGGCTCCTGAAAGAATTGCCATAATAGCGTCACCTTTATCGTACTTTCCTATCCCCTCCAAACTATCTTTGAGATTTTGTAATTCTTTTATTATTGTCTGAGCTTTCTCTTTATCAATCCAAAAATCGGCACCATTCATCTGTGTTTCTATCTCGTTAATTTTTTGCTGTATTTTTTCTTTTTCCATATAGTTATTTTAACTATTATTCACTTAATCGCCTTCCATATGATACTACAGGTAACATCTCTTTTTTCAACCACTTTACCGAACTAAAGTGGTTGAAAAATGATATCTCCCCCACCACCCTTTTTTACCCATAAGAATCAACTTTCGTAAGTATAGAATATGCAGACACAATCAACAAATAAAGCACCTATATTTCTGAGCCAAAGCCCGGGATCGAACCGGGGACCCTCGCTTTACGAAAGCGATGCTCTACCAACTGAGCTACTTTGGCGTGAATTCAAACAATTACTTTGACATACTTTCAAATAAGCTTCAAATGCTCGCTTGGCCGCATTATTAATCCTATATTTATTATATTCCCTTGGATCTATCCACAAAAATCGCGTAAATTCATTATTTAGTTTAACTTCTCCACCGGTCCACAAGCAGTGAATATAAGTGGCAACAATATGACGCGGTTTTCCGGGAACATTGACTTCCCATTCATCAACATGAAATGGACGATCTATTTTAATTTTCAAAGCACGACCACATTCTTCAACTATTTCTCTTCTGAGACTTTTAAGATAACTCTCTCCTTCATTAACTTTCCCGCCCGGCATTACAAAATTACCATGCTCAGTTCCACCTTTATAATCTGATGACTCTTCCATAATCAAAATTTTTCCATCCTTCTCAATAAAAGCTTTCATGGAAGCCACAGCGTATGACTCTTTTTTGATTATTTTTTTCATAAAGTCATAACAATAGATTCTGGTCTAGAATTATTTGCCGCTTACGCGACAAATAATCTCTAGACACGAATTTCGTTATGCGAAATTCGGAGCCGACGTCCGGGATTGAACCGGAGACCTCGCCATTCGTTTACACCTCTCTTTACAGGAGGACTAGACTGTATCTTTCTCCGTATTTACATTCACGGAGACCCTTGTCAGTCGTTCGGGCGCAAAACAATTAGCGCCACGGTCTTATCCTTTAGAAGGACTTTAACCGTTATTCGGGATTCATTAATAAGTTACCTTATAAATGGGCAGGGTCTTACGACCTACCAATGGCGTGCTCTACCAACTGAGCTACATCGGCATACCTTGTTAAAGATACGCCATGATAGAATAGCTTACTTATTCAATATTTTCAATCATTTCTAGAGCCCAACAGAGGGGGTAAAATTGTCTTATATTTATTTCTATAAAAAATGACCCCGATCTGTAAAAACAGAAAGAGGGTCAAATAGTTCAAAAAATCTTATATCAGTTAGCCGTATTTAAACGGAACTTGTTACTGGTGTAATTTCTGAAGGTTTTTCCTCTTCAATTAATGTTACAGCAGATGCGCGAGAGAATACTCTGCAACCAGCATCGTGAGTGTCTGAATCATTAAGAGCAAGTGCGCCGACCTCCCAACCTTTACTGCTCAAATTTACACCGACTACACACAATTCATTCGCCTGGTCTCTGACAAAAAATATATTGGGGCAACCGTTGCTGATAAGAACACCAGGCTCACCTTTACCCTGATTCGTAATAAGAGCAAAAACCCCAAAGAGAGTCATCTCCAATTTCTCCCGACCACCAAATTCTTTTAGGATAGAGTTGGATGTCATGCTTCGTTGCAAATCGAAGTATTCGAGCGTCTGTTCTCCAATCGGATCTTCAATTTTTCCAGAGTCAGATAAGAACCGTTTAACAAAACCTTCACCCAGACGGCCAATCTTGATATCGGCATTCGGATCAGGATTGCAGACAAAATTATCTTTAACAACAAACTTATACGAAATAGCAGGAATGATGATAGCCACAACAGCCTCGACAGCAACATCAGTCTTTATAGCTGTAGTAGTATCAGGTATTGGTAGATTAGGTTCAATAATAGGCGCTTGCACAACCACCTGACTTTTGACCCAGCAAGGCTCTTTCTTGATAAACTTCTCAAGTTCTTCTTTCCACTGACTATCTTCCGGGCCCATAAGATTTACAATGAGCTGAATAAACGTCTTCAAGATAAAATCCTGAATCGTATGATGACGCATTGTTTCCATATAATTACATCCTTTCTTACCTTCTATACTCTATTAATCTCTGTAGTTATTACAGACAAAATAGTACAGCAGGTATCTAATGGTATGGTATACATCTAAGCTATTAGTCTGTCAATAATTTGAAACTGAGTTTATCAAAGAAAAAACATCCTTAATTTTCTTAAGATTCAAAACAACTTAATGCGCGGTCGACGGGGCTCGAACCCGCAACCTCTCGCGTGACAGGCGAGTGCTCTAACCAATTGAGCTACGACCGCATTTACACACACAAACAAAAACGACTGTGAACTGTGTGTACATTAATGTACCAGAATATGAACAAAAAACAAAGTGTGTCGGCGGCAGGACTTGCACCTGCGACCTAGGGCTTATGAGTCCCTCGCTCTAACTACCTGAGCTACGCCGACGTAGTATGGGTATACTTTAGA
>JBAZRX010000020.1:0-13287 GCA_041662725.1 Minisyncoccota bacterium | reverse complement strand
GAAATAGTTGGTTTTAACGCCCAAGTTAATAACACAACATCAGTAACAAATATTTATGGTGTGAAGTCGGTTGTTTATTCAATGAACACCACTACTAATGTTTATGGACTTTACACTGCCACACCTCTCGGTGGAATTAATGCGGCAGCTTTTTATGGTGTTTATTCTACCATTGATCCAGGCAGTAGCGTTTCAACGAGTACTCCAATTTATGGTGCCTATATTTATGGACGTAAAACTGGAAATGCTGGAACAGTTTATGGTACCTATACTGAAGCTGCAACCACTGCTGCCGCTACCAATACATCTTATGCTTTATATTCAACTGCTTCTGGTGCTACTACAAATTGGGCTGGATATTTTGCAAGTGGTAATGTTAACATAAATAATACTTTATATTTTGGAAGTGGTAATGATACTACTTTATATCGTTCAGCAGCTAATACGCTAAAGACTGATGGTTCTTTTATTGTAGGAGGCGTTCTCTCTCTCCCTGATGGAATATTTCATGCTATGGGTGGGCGAAAATTTATGGCGGGAGGTGCTAATATAAATTATTTATATTCTGGTGGCACTGGAGGATTAGTAGTTAGAAATCAATCTGATACTACTACAATTATATCGATTAATGATGCTGGAAGTATCACCATAGGAGGTTCTGCTTCAATATCTGGTGGATTATATTTAACATCAACATCCGCTATTTACAACACAAGTGGAACTGATAACGATATTACTATTAATGCTAAATCGTCTACTGCTGGTAGATTGATTATTAATTATAATGGAGGTAGTGGAGGTATATCATTACGTAATGGTGGTACAACAGAAGTATTTGCAGTAAGTGGTGCAGGAAGAACAGGAGTTGGACAAACTTATGATTCAACAGCTTATTTAGATGTTTATGGTGTTTCCAATACTGCGGGGGCTATTTCTTTACAGCTTCGTAGCGGAAATAGCAGTTCTGACAATTCCAGCAGTCAGATTACTCTTGGATATGCTTCAAGTGCTACATATAGACATTCTATAAGAACACGGCATCATTCTACAGATAGCGCAAGTAATTTAATCGAATTTTATTTATGGCAATCTACTGATGCATCTTCTACCATAGGAACAAAACTTGGTATGGTTATTAATGGGGCAGGAGCAGTAGGTATTGGAGTAGCCCCTACTTCTGGAACATTACATGTTTCTGGCACAGGTTATTTTACAGGTAATATTACTTGGAATGCATCGGATGTACGATTAAAAAATATACACTCATTAATTGAAAATCCGTTTGAAAAAATTAAACAGTTAAAAGGTGTAGAATTTTCTTGGAACGAAAAATACGAAAATGGAAAATTTACTGGTAAACGTGAGTACGGTTTACTTGCTCAAGATGTACAAAGAATTCTTCCACACGCTATTGTTACAAGATCAGACGGATATTTAACATATCATTATGAGCAATTGAATGCCTTATTTGTTGAAGTACATAAAATGGAAATTAGTATGTTAGAGACTCATGAGCAAAAAATTAAACGATTAGAAGAACGTATAAAGGATTTAGAAAATGGCAAGAACTAGTGCAATAGATTTAGCAACGGCGGCAGGAACAGCAAATAATGGAACAGCCGTACTTAATGCCGCTACTATATCAAGTCCACTTGATTATTATATAGATTATATAACACTAACTAGCACTCCTAATACTGCTACTTATAATACAACAATTGACTATGCTTTTACTTTAAATGCAGGTATTTATGGAGCTTATAGAATGAGGTTAGGTAGACTTGAAAATTATACAGTTGATGATGGTTTTGGTGGAGCACCTGCTAATTGTTCAGTAATCAAAAATGGTGGATATATAAGTGTGACATTTACTGTTAATAACTCTACAGCAACTTTCAGAATAGTTTGGAATGATGGTTATAATTCAGTTTTGTATTCAAGCGCAGTAAGTGTGGTAGTTACTGGTGGAGGTACATAATGATAGAAACAACAATCATAATTCCTTTTTATTATAAATTTGATTTGTTTAAATTAGTTTTTGAAAATAATGAAAAGTATTTTAATTCTACACATGAAATAATTATAACAGTAGATGAGCCAGACAGTGGTGTTTTATTAAAAGAATTTTTCAAAGACAAGCAATTAGCGTATTCTTTAAAAATACTTGAAAATAAAAACAAACATGAGTACAGAACGCCTGCTAAAGCTATAAATGTTGGTATTCGTCAAGCCTCCGGTAAATTTATAATTATTACCTACCCTAATAGCTTATTTTTAACTAATATTCCAGAATTGTTAGTTAATGAATGTAAATTTTCTTTTGAATTGAATAAGGTGTATTGCACTACTTACGGAAGATGTATTTTCACTAATAAAGAAGATTTTCTGAAAACTGACTTTGATTCTCAAAAATATTTTTGGTATGGCTCTCTGTGTAGTACTAAAGATGCTTTGATTAAAATACAAGGAATAGATGAAAATACTACTTATTGGGGGTCAGATGATATTGATACTATAACTCGATTAGCCATTGCTGGTTATAGTAATGGCATAGCAATTGAAGAGGCTAAAATAATACAAGTGGAGACTACAAGAAAAGAACGGATAAAAAATCCACGTTATACATACTTATCAACCTACAAAGGAAATACAGATGACTGGGGAAAAGACTTTTAATTTAATAGTGATGGCTCCGTTTTATAATGAACGTAAGTGGATTACTGAATGGTTACGTAATGTAGAACAGTTTGCTGATGGCATTATTATGCTAGATGATGGAAGCACAGACGGTGGTGCCGAGCTATGTATATCAGATAAGCTTTTATGCCCAGTGATAAGAATTGAACGTAATGACCCAATTGAGTTCAGAGAGTTATTGATACGTAATATGCTTATAAAAGAGTCAGATAAGTACACATCAAAATGGATAATGTTTTTAGATCTAGATGAGAAAATTCATTGGAATGATACTGCCTTAATTAAAAAAGATATGGAAGAAGGTATTTATGATGAATTTTCTATTCTAAGTTATTGGGTTTATCCGATTTGGAACACACCTACTACCTATAGAGTAACGGGAGATATTCCACCACCGTATACGTATTGGAGAACATGGAAGCAACATAAGGGCGCTATTATTCGTAGTGCTCGCGATTATCATTTTGGTGCACATCCATACCAAATGCTTATAATTGATGGAAATCCTAATTTTGGTGTTACTAAATGGAGATTGCTACATTACACGAATCTAGATAAGGAAAATCGTATTCGCCGTTATCACAGATATACCACTGTTGATAAGGATGCGGACCCTACAACTTATCTTTATTTATTAGATGAAGATAAAGATATCGTACTGAAACAGATCCCTGAGTAAATAGTTGATTTTAATGTAAAATTTTACTATATTATGGTTGTACACAAACAACCAATTTAAGGAGAAACACAATGAAATACGCAGAAATTTTCGAGATCAAATTAGCTCTCGATAAACTTGGCAAAGAACGTTTGCCGATCGCTTTTGAAGTTGCAAAGAACCTACGTATCGCTAAGAAAATCTTAGACGAAACGCAAGAAATCGCTAAAGAACTGCATGCAAAGTTCGCCGACAAGGACGAAAAAGGTGAAATTAAAACCTATAAGAACGAAGAAGGCGGGCAAGAAGTATCCAAAATTACGGATGCAGATAAATTGAAAGAGTATCAAACTGAATTGAAAAAGCTTGATGCTGAAGAGCACGAAGTTGTTTTCGTAAAAATTACTAAATCACAGTTAGCTGGAGAAAAGCTACCTGCCGAAATACTAGTTTCTTTGATCGATACGATCATCACAGACTAATCTAACTGGCGGGCACTGAAGGCCCGTCTCCAAGCAAATGAAAAAGAGAATGAAAAAAATATCAGTGAACGATCGACTAACAGAGGTGGAAACCAAACTGCACTACATCATTACAGAAGTCAGTGCAAATGGTAATAAGGGGTTAGAACCTTCGTTGCGAGACATCTATCAAATGTCTAAGCTAAACAATGAGATGGCTCAGCAAAATAATGCCGCTATATTGGAAATGCGTGCAGCAATTCAACCCGATTTAGACCGTACAGCTTTTTGGAAAGCTGGCAGAAAAATGTTTCAGACTTCCTGGTTTGGTAAGTTTTTCTCATCCAATACCGGAAGAATGTTTGGAGTGGTAGGCTTATTTATTTTTGCATTACCATTATTAAATGCTTTTGGAGTACCAACCGCAGCAATCATAAAATATGTAGGAGAGCTGCTAATAAAAGTTTGGCATGTATACGTCCCTTAAACAATGAACAATAAATTAGCTGAAAAGATAACGATAGCATCACTAGAAAAAACATTAACCGATAAAAAGTACCCAGCATTAAAGATAGGAGTAAACTTCTTAAACATTATAGGAGTTCGTGCAAATACTGGTGTAACAGATTCTTTTGATGATATTATAGCAGTTGCATATAAAGATTCTGATGACCATTGGGTACTTGAAAAGTTTTCAGTTACCACTGATCCTGGAAAACATTACCTCACTGAATTTGCAAATCCAAAAGGAACGGGTATACTGGTTCCAGGATACTATAAACAATCACATAAAGTAGGGTTACATAAAGGTGAATACAAAGCGTTAGTACAATATGGTCCTTTAAAAGTTTATAGAGACAGTGACAAAGATCAGCAATATGATGTGGATCCCAAGACTATTGAAACCGGAATGTTCGGTGTAAATATTCATAGATCCAATCCCGCACACGAATCAGTAGTTGTTGATAAATGGTCTGCAGCTTGTCAAGTGTTCAGTAACCCTAAACAGTTTTATAGATTCATAAACACTTTAGTGTCAAATCATGTTGCAATTTATGGTGACATTTTTGATTACATATTATTAGAAGAGAAAGATCTGGCTTAATATGCCTTTTACGTTTTTAGTTGAATTACTTTATAAGTTTAAAAAAGAAATCTTTATTGCCTTAGCGGCCATCGCTTTAATTGGTGGCGCTTATTGGTATCATGTGTCAGAAGTTAATAATACACGTGATATATATTTCAAAGCAGGTAAAGACACAGTGTACGCGATACTTGCAAGAACCCCGATCAAATCTGATACAATTCGTATAACAAAATGGGTATCATTACCACCAGAAACAGCAAAAGGCAAGATCGATACTCAGTACGTTTACACTAATTTGGATTCGATGACAGTGGATTCTTTAAAGAAATATACACGATTCTTGGAAACACCTTTTACAGCTGAACTGCCTACCGATTCTCTTATGGAGCTTAAAGCAAGAGCAATACCTAAAGAACATTCAATTGTGTTCTTTGACCGTAGACTTAAAACTACACAAACAACTGTAAATAATTCACAAACAATTGTAAAAGATTTTGATGGGCTCAACTATGCTATTACTGGCTCAATTACTGCAATAGGTAGAACAACCATTGGTGCTGCATATCGCTACAAGCAATTCCTTTTTGGACCTTCCTATCAAATACTTGGACCTAATCCGGGAGTATGGTACAACCGAACCCAACTGAATGCAACACTATTTTTGGATTAAACATGTTAAAAGAACTTATGGCAAAAACATTTGAAACGATAAAGGATTTTATAGCAGGGATCATAGATTTCTTCGTTGACTCAGTCAGCGACTATGACGAGCGCACGGGTGAAGAGAAATTTTCTCTTGGCCGTGGTTCATGGATTGTTTGGTTTTATTCAACTATTTACTTTACATTTAAAGCTGTCGTATTATCACCATATTGGTATGTTGTTGGTTTGTCGACATTAGGGTATGTGATTGGTACAAAATATATAGTAAGTTTAAATGGACTTCCTACAAAAGTAGAAGAAGTTGTTGAAAAGACTAAAGACGCTATAGAAGCTGTAACCGGTACAAACTAACGTATTGCTATTTACATACAAGATAACTATAATTAAAAAAGATTCGGACTAGTCCGTATAACCCTTAAAAAATTAACTCAAAGACGTGTTACTACACGTACAGCTCTAAACAATCCGGCAATTATCCGGACATTGTCAATCAGGAATAACTATGAAAAAATTAGCAAATCAGTTGTTTGACGTAACTGATATGGTAACATCCGGTAAGATCGAGTATCTTGTGGGGGTTACAAAAGGAAAAGACGAACTGGTAAAGAATGCACACATTCCCAGTTTGGAAGAAGTTGAGGATATGCCGGATTCGCAATTCGCGCTTGTTCTTTATCACCCACACATGGGTAAAATGAAGAAGCTCGCAATGTCGGATAAGTATTTAACGGAGCTCAACATGAATATATTTGAGGACCGCGTGGATTCTCTTCCAGAACAAGTTGTTAAAATAGCGGCTTACTATCTATGCAAAGCAGCTAAGCATTACAAGTTAGCAGTGCCGGAAAAGATTAAAAAGTATGCTGAAGAAAAAGCACTTTCTAATTATGTAAATCTTTCAGAGGTTAAGGCTACGCCAGCACCTCAGGTTAAGACGGCTGAGAAGGTTTCATATGCACTTGGCAATAAGTACCCACTTAGCAATGCGGGTCTTGTTAAGAAGGCTATGTCATACTTTGCAGATCACGGTAAACGCTTCAATCCAGAAAATGCTATTGAGTTTGCAGCCAATGTTAAAGTTGCTGCTGACAAGATGAACGTCAGTTATGTTGGCACTGCTATTGAAAAATATGCCAGCTTAACAGCCGAATCATTCAACAAACAATATGAAATAGCTATTCGCGCACGTAAGAGTTTTGTTTTAGAGGAAGATCGTCAGGCATATGATGAGTTAATCGCAAAATCAGCTGAGTTGGGTGTTATTAAAACCGCAGAGATTTTAGAGAAACTTGACAGAGCTTCTGGTGCGTACCGTCAATGGAACGTTGGTCTTGTTGATCCATATCTTTCAGTATTAGGAGTAAAAGAAGAGAAGCTAACAAAGCATGCAGGTCGTACCATTAAAGCCGCAGACTTTAAAAAGTTATCTTCTGGAATTGTCGATGATGCAACATTAGCAGATTTGCAGGGACCGGATGGTTTAGATGTATTTGATAGTCTTCCGACACCTGTTAAAAACAAACTTGTAAAAGAATTACAACATGACTAAAGCACAACAAATACTGACAAAGTTTGCCGGGATACATGAATCTGCAGTTGCTTATGTTGAAAGAATGAAGGCAGAGCAACTGAAGAAAGTTATTTCTACTCCTGAGCAATACGCACAATATGCCCAGCAGAATATGAAAGCAACTCAGCTGGCCGATCACGCAATGAAATTAAATCTAAAATCAGCTTCAAAATAAATGTCAAGACAAGAAGATCTATTACAGTTCGTCCAAGAAAACGAAGTACTTGAACCTGAAACACTACGACAGCTCTACCCTGACCTGTCCGAGGAGGAGTTTAATCAGACAATGGCTCTGAAAACCCTAAAGCACAATCGTCATTTCTTCGAGGACTTTGAATCATTTGAAGATATCACCTTAGCACTGAATGGTGTGGTACCGGACTTCACAAGTATAGAAGGCTGCAGTCCAGAACAAATTTGGTACGCCGTTAATCTCGCCGACCAATTTCGTCCCGGCTTCGAATACTCTAAAGAAGTTCAGATCTACATTAAGTTCTGTTTTAATGACTATGGTGTGTTTATATATCCGCCCAGCGTGGGCTTAGATAACCCATACTACGAGAAAGCAAAACAGCTTTCCGAACAAGGTCCTTTCCCATTAGGTGAAACGACTGAAGAAATTCAGGCGGCAAAATATCTAACAATATTAGAATATTTGAAGGAGAAGGCTAATGCCTAATTTACCATATCCCGACCAACAACTTGGCGGGGGAGATTCACAGGCGCTCGCGTATACCCGTTTGGTGTATCCGAATCCGTTCCTGGATTTAAGTCGTTTCTTTATGCCGAAGACGATCAAAAGCTTATTCAAGCTTTGCCGCATCTTCTATTACAGAAATGAGTTTGTAAACAACGTTATAACGAAACTTGCAGAATATCCTATCACTGATTTAGTTCTAGAAGGAATAGATGATGAGCAGACCAAGGAGAAGTACGGAGAACTAATCAATCATCACATCCAGATCAAACGACTTCTTATTGAAATTGGATTAGACTATTTTACATACGGTAACTGTTTTGTTTCCGCAAACATGAAGTTTCGAAGATTCCTTGTATGTCCGAAATGTACAGCAGTAGAATCTGTTGAGCGTGTTAAATACGCTTGGAAAAACTTCTCATTCGTTGGAGATTGTAAAGCTTGCGGAAGCGCAAGTGTTACATTTAGAGTTGAAGACAAGTACTTGAAACATCCGAAGTACTTCAAGTTTATTCGCTGGGGTCCGGAAAATATCACCATTGAACATGATGAACTCACCGGAGAGAATAAATACTATTATGAAATGCAGGCCGCTGTAAAGAAAGGTATCGTTGAAGGTAAACGCGATGTTGTAGAACGCACACCGATGTTGTTTATTGAGGCTGTTAAGAACAATCGTAAGATTGTTTTAGATGCTAATAACCTATATCACTTCAAACGCGCAACACTTGCCGAAGAAGATAAAGGTTGGGGTAAACCTCTTATTCTTGCAGCACTTCCTATGCTTTGGTACATGCAGACATTGCGTCGTGGTAATGAAGCAATCGCTGCAGATCATTTGATTCCAATGCGTTCATTGTTCCCGTCATCTCAGGGTAATATCGATCCATTTACACAGATGAATCTTGGAGCATGGCGTAATGCAGTGGAAGATAACTTATATAGATGGCGTAGGGATCCTAACCATATTGCTGTGTTCCCGATTCCGATCGGCTATCAGGCGCTTGGTGGTGACGCTAAAGCGTTAAATGTTACGCCAGAATTAAAGTTCCTTGAAGAACTTGTTATCAATTCATTTGGTGTGCCAACGGAGTTCATTAAAGGTGGTGCAACATGGACAAGTAGTTCCGTTTCATTGCGTATCATTGAAAATCATTTCTTAACATACCGTGAAGAGCTGCATGATTTCTTGAATTACTTTGCGGCACCGAAGATTGCCGGCTTCTTAGATTTCCCACCTGCTAAGATGAAGCTTAAGAAATTCAGAATGAGTGATGACATTCAGGCTAAAGAAGCGTTGCTACAGCTTGCACAACTTAACAAGATTTCTGATTCATACTTACAAGAAGAGTTCGGTCTTGATCCTAAGATGCAACGTGCTTATGCAACATTAGATAACAAGCATAACATCGATATTCAGACCGAACAGTTGACGGCACAGGCTGAGATGATGGGTAAACAGACAGTCATCACAGAGCGTTACAGAGCGAAAGCAATGGAGGCATTCCTGGAAGAGCAGGCACGTATTCGTGAACGCATGTTCGTTATTGAGCTTAAACAGGAGCTTCAGGCAGCAGATCAAGATCCGAGTGACATTCTGCAGAAGTACACAGCACAGATTGCCGGAATGGATCCGATGTTGCAACAACAAACAATTATTGGATTACAACAAACTTCACCGCTATCGGCTGGATTTGTTGTACAGCGCTTACAGTCTATGTATGGTGGAACTCCTGAACAACAGGCTGAAATGGCTATGCGTGAAAAAGAAATGGGCCATGAAAAAGACATGGCTAAACATGAGGAGAAGTCACAAGAAAAAGCACAAGCTCATGAGGATAAAAAGATGGAGCATGAAGGCAAAAAGATGGAACATGAAAAAGAAATGGCACCTCATGAGGAACGAATGGCTAAGGAAAAAGCCAAAGCATCAACACAAAAGAAAAGTGGTGACAAATGATAAAGTATGCAGTTTTAGAACAATGGCGTTGTAATACATGCGACGCCATAGTAACAGTTAGTCCGGGCGCTGACAAAAATGAAATGGAAAAGTTAGCCTTGAATGGTAACATATTCGCACCGCATGAACATCAATGGGAGAAAATAGATGAAGAAGGTAGCAGTGTACGATCTGACGGAAGCTCAGGATCGGAAGCAATATGAAGATCTAATGAATGACCCGTTGGTGACAATCACGGAGAAAACAATGTTTTCTTCACCGCGGGATGGAACGATTACGGTTGTTGTTTGGTACATTAAGGAAGATGAATAAAAGAAAAGCCCCGTTATTTACGGGGCTTTTTTTGTTTCTGTTTAGGAACTATGTCCACTATCGTAGTTAAGTAAACTACTATTGCTGGTATAAAATGCCACACAGCTAAGAAGCCTAACAAAGCTGCTAAGACTCGCGCACCCCCCATATGTAACATCTCAGTAGGATCGATATTCAATCCATCTGAATACTGAGTAACCAACACACCCATCAATGAATCCTGTACCACCTCTTCACGTGAAATTAACGGTTTCATTACAACACCTACCGAAATAATTTCAAACAAACCGAGTATAGCAAAACATGTACTGATCGGAGTACCAGCGATAGCCATAAGGAAAAACAACACAACACCAAAAGCTAATCTAAACTTTATCATAGTTTCTCCAGCCAGTTAACAAGTTTCTGCCGTTTATCATCCCACAAGAACAATGTGTTTACACGATCAATTGCACGTTCGTTTATAACCTTACGTCTGCCATTGGCTGACCACCTACCATATTCAGTTTCAAGTGCCTCTAATAATTTAACCATATCTACTATCGGTCGTGTGCTGCTGTTATCACGTGCGATAGTATGGAAAGCAATGTTTGGTACGATGTGTCCGGTATCTCCCAACATTTCCGGTATTGCTGTATGGTTTGGGGCGATACTCGTGGTACCTGTGGCTGCTGCTTCGATCAATGAAAGACCAACACCTTCTCCAAGTGAAGTAGAAAGATTAACGTCTGCTACGTTATACAGTTGGTTCATTTCCCCGTCTGTATACGGATCATCATAAATGCTAACACGATTAAATAATCCAATATGGTTAGGTAGATCTTCATTGGTAAATCCAGCATTTAATATAAAGGCTGCAAGCGTATTCTGAGGACCAGGACCCATAGATGTTTCCATAATGTTTGCATGAAGATATGCAAATACATCTTTGTGCCCAAGCTTCTCTACCAGAACTTCACTCTCGCCACAACCATTCAAATCACATTTATGTTTAGTGCTGAGATATACATTACCGCAACTGCATACTTTGTAACCTTTAATAAATAATGCTAACGCTCTAACAGTTGCACCAAGATTCTTTCTTGGTTGAAATCTATTGTTGCTGAATATAACAAACTTATCTTGCCATCCACGCTCTTCTTTGAATTTTTTTCTTACATCACCAGACAATTTTCTGTACACACTGGTGTCTACTCCATGATATAAGTACTCAATGTTTTTTGCTTTTAAGTGTGGGAAACATTCATATATTGAGTCTACAGCAAACTGCGTGTAAGTAACTAATTTATCTGGAGTATCAAACCCTGGGCGCCAGTAATGATTTACCGTTGACGCATCAATTGGAAAGTAAGCCATTATAGGTACGCGCGGAAAGTCCTTTTTAATCATCGGCAACACAAGCTGTGTATTGAAGATATCTTGAAACAATAATATCTTATCTGGTTTCACATCTCGCAGAATCTTTGTAAAGCGAGTAAGGCCGAGGGTATCTTCACCTTCCGAAACTGGATAGATGAAATACTTTGACACGTCATAACGCTCTGTACCAAAGTAATTAATACCTAAAATGAATACGTCATAGTAGTTGTGCAAGTCCCGAAACAAATTCTTCGCTACTATGCCGAAGCCTGTTGAAACTGTGGGAGAATCGCACCAAATGAATAGTTTTTGTTTTGCCATGAGTTAGTATATTGAGGTTTATGTTACTCCTTAATATACGCAAAAAACTGAACAAATTCAAGCTAAATCTCAAGATAGTAAAAAAAAATAAGCCTAGGCTGTACAACCCAGGCTTACCGCTTTCGCTCGATCCGATAAAGCCGGGACTACTAGGACTCGAACCTAGAATCGCTCCCTTCCCGGGAGTACCCTACCAATTGGGCCATAGTCGACTTCGATTACTATCGTCTGTACACAACTTTAGTAATTATATTACCTGATCTATTATCTTATACCGTTTTCCGCCATTATTCTCATAAAAGCTTCAGCATTGCCTTTTGCATCATTGACCGGGTTGTGGTCATGTTTTGTTTGACGCATAAACTTGAATGACTTATAAAAGTTTTTTGTTATTCCTTTGTACAACCAGTTTATGCTTGCAGACGAGTGTCCGAATGGATTTACTCCAGCAAAGTGCCACATATACCAGCACATAAACATCCAATCGAATCCATTATTGTCTGATACGAATATAGGACGCTGCCCTTTAGCTACACTAAAGTTTACCCAATTTACAAACTTAGTCATCACCATTGCTGGATGATCAAATGCTAAGGTGTCTTCACGAGTCAAGCCTGATACAGCTAAAGCATCCGGTTTAAAATTTTCGGATATAGGTTTTAACTTACCTTCAAAAGTGTTTGTTAACCCCGGCTCTACAGCAACCGCACCAAACCAAATCATGGAGTAGTCACCGGGAATTGGGCCGTCGGCTTCGATGTCCACACAGAAATATTTTTGTTTTGCCATTACTTCTTTCATTTTACCAGTCGTCTTTATTACGTGTGTAAATCTTTTGAGATTGGTGCCCGACAGCGGCTATAGTGTTATTTACTATGCGATATTGATATATAGTTTCAATAAGTTTTAAAAATTCGGTATAAGTCATATCAGATTTTGCGGCATTACAAAATTTACAACACGGTAAAGAGTTATCTTTGGTATAACCAAGTGTGTTATCTTTTCTATCAATACCATTACATTTCCAAATTTGATCTAAGTTAACACGCTTCACTGTGTTACTGGCAGGATTTCCACAATAGTGGCAGGGTTGTTCCATAATATTAATCGCCTCTGCGTTAGATAATTCCCAACTTAAGCCTCTTTTCGCAGCACAATTATGTTTTATACTGGCTACTCGCTGATTCTTCAGTCCTGACATGTTGGGCATTATCTTTCTTTTAATCACTATATCATTATCCTTTAATATAGTCCAAATTGTCCTTGGAGAATAACCAATTCGCTTACTTATGGCGGGCGTACCTAGTCCTTGGTTGTACAACGCAATAATAGCTTGCTCTTCTTCTTTTGTTATTAATTTTTTTGCTCCGCCTACATTTTTTACTAATACTCCATGCTTATGTAGAATTTCTTTTAAACGGTCTCTTCTGCATCTATATTTTTTCATTAATTCTTTTACTGTAAGAGGGTTCGAATATTCTGTGCATATTTGCTTTTCCATC
>JBAZRX010000019.1:0-13967 GCA_041662725.1 Minisyncoccota bacterium | reverse complement strand
TACCGATAAAAACCTGCAAGCAGTAACTGTGGATAACGGTTTTCTGTGATTTGCGATTCTTGTATACTGTGTCTGGACACTACAAAATCGACTGCCGCAATTGTCACGGCGCGTTGAAACATGGTTTCATGTACCGATCCGTGCCGCCAGTGGCGCACAAATTGCTGTGGGAAACTCCAAGCCTCACATGTAAAATTAGCGTCCTACCTCTGTTCGAGGTGACGAGGCATAAACGGTGAGCTTCTTAGAATCCCGCTTTGGAGGATATTTTTCAAATGGACGATTGTCCATGAGCATTCTCCAGATCACGGCACAAAGTTTTCGCGCCGTGGCAACTGCGGCAGTCTTCACTTCTTTTGTTAGAAGAATATGGTCGTAGAAATCCTTCACTGATCCCGATTGTTTGTATCTGGGTTGTCTGTGGGCACATTCAATGAGTATCGTCCGAAGCCACATAGACCCCAATCTTGTAATTTTGCCGTGCCTCACCTTGTCTCCTGATGAATATGTCGATGGAACCAATCCGGCATATCCCATGAGCTTTTTTGCGCAAACGAAACGATGAATATCTCCGATTTCAGCGATGATGGTCAGAGCTGAGATGTATCCAATACCAGGAATGGTACAGAGCAGTTTGGCCTGTGGATGATTGGAAACTTTCATAATTACCTCCTTCTCCGCTTCTTCGATTCGAAGAGCAATGTCATCCAAGAGTTTCAGATATTCCGTGAGGTGGAATGCAAACGGTTCCGGTAATGAAAGTTTCTTCAACCATTCCCGTCCATTCGTCCCAAACAAACTCTGGTGTGGGGATATGATTGCATTCTTGAACAAGATGCTGTGAATCTTGTTCTTGGTCTGGGTCTGCATTTGGACCAACGATACGCGAAACCTTGCCGTTTCCTTCCAAGTCCTCACTTCCTTGGGAGAGAAGTAAGCTTCCGGTAAAAGATCGGCACGAAGCAAGTCACACAAGACTCCAGCATCAATGGAATCGGTCTTCACTTTAGCGAAAGCGATTGCTTTAACCTTCATTGGATGAGCCAAGTGAACATTAATGCCCAACTTCTGAATCAAGTCAGCGTACACATACCATTGGGAAACCGGTTCGACCACCAGTTCGGCTCCCTGGTACGGACTCAAGAAATCAGTGATTTCTTCTCGGTCGGTGTTCAACTTCTTCTTTTCTAAGACACGACCGAATTTTTCTTTGACAACGAACGTTGACGTCTTCTTGTGAAGATCCATCCCTATGTAAACTGAACTCTCACTCTTTGTATTATCCATACGTGTTACAATTAATTGATAATCGACCCTTACCCACCATTGTAACCGCTGGACTAAAAGGTTTTATAGCATTAAAATGTGAACAATTAATAAATAAATAGAAAGATTTACATGCACAAGATTAAATCAGTTCACGCACGCGAGATATTAGATTCACGAGGATACCCTACAATTGAAGTTGACCTAGAATTATCTGACGATTCATTCGGAAGAGCATCTGTTCCTTCTGGTGCTTCAACCGGTAGTCATGAAGCTATTGAATTACGTGATAACGATTCAAAAAAATATAGAGGTAAAGGTGTATTAACTGCAGTTGAAAATGTAAATGAAATTATTACAAAAGCTATTCATAACAAAGAATTTGATCAGTCTTCTTTAGACAAAAAGCTAATTAGCCTTGATGGTACAGAAAATAAAGAAAAACTAGGAGCAAACGCCATCTTAGGAGTTTCTTTAGCATTCGCCAAAGCTTCCGCACAGAGCAATAAGCAAACACTTTATCAATATTTTAACGATATTACGACAGCTTCATTAGTCACTTCAACTATTAATGACCCTAATTCTAAGATTTCTCTACTTTTACCAGTACCTATGATAAATATTATAAACGGTGGTAAACATGCAGAAAATTCTACAGATATTCAAGAGTTCATGATTGTTCCCGTTGGATTTGATACATTTAAGGAAGCTTTGCGTGCCAGTGATGATGTTTTTCACACTTTGCGAAAAATTCTAAAGGATAAAAAGCTAGCAACAACTGTTGGCGACGAAGGAGGTTTTGCGCCTGTTTTACCTTCCAATGAATCAGCTATTGAAATTATCTTGGAAGCCATCAAAGTAGCTGGTTATTCTGCAGGAAAAGAAATCTGCATTGCTTTAGATGTTGCGGCTACAGAACTATATAAAGATGGTGTTTACACTCTCGCGAGAGATAATAAAAAGAAGACCACCGAAGAAATGATCTGTTGGTATGAAGAATTAGTCTCAAAATACCCTATTATCTCTATTGAAGATGGTCTAGCTGAAGATGATTGGGATGGGTATAAAACAATGACTAAGAAATTGGGTTCAAAGATTCAAATAGTCGGCGATGATTTGTTTGTAACTAATATTCAGCGCTTATCACAAGGTATAGAAAAGAATGTAGCAAATTCTATTTTAATTAAGTTAAACCAAATTGGTACAATCAGTGAAACAGTTGAGGCTATTACTTTAGCAAAAAGAGCAAATTATACAGCTATTATCTCTCATCGTTCTGGCGAGACTGAGGATACGAGTATTGCTGATTTTGCTGTCGGTACTGGCGTAGGACAGATAAAAACAGGTTCTCTTTCTAGAACAGAGCGTGTAGCAAAATATAATCAACTTTTAAGAATTGAGGAGGAATTAGAAAAAAATGCAGTTTATCTAGGCAGAGAGGCTTTTAGACAGTAAAAACATTTATCTGGAAGAGAGAATACATCTATCCACAGCTTTTTGCTTGTTGTTCACAACTTGTCCACTTACTTTTCCCCGCTTTTTGTTTGACTTACAAAGTAGAAGGAATAGACTTATTATAGGTTCACTTACTTTTAGAGAAGATCCTTAATTAAATATAAATAGGAGTCCAACAAAATTCAATCCCACGGATTGAACACGGACACCACCTTAAATTTTCGGAGTCTTTCTCTTGATCTCAAGTGATCCGAATATGGCATAAGAACTCGCTTAGGCGGGTTTTTATGCGCACCAATTTTAAGAGATCAGAAATCTAACAAGAGACCAGACCTCTTATTAGAGATCTGATCTCTTAAAATTTGCCATCGTTAACAATTATTGATAACGTGTGTGGGTATAAATAAATCAAACAATCATGACTAAAATACAAAAAATTATATTTGCTATTTTAATTATCGGCATTTGCGCAGGTATTACACTGTATATTTCGAATACTCAGAAAAATAAAACAGCTAATTGGAAAACATATAACAATAAAACATATGGTGTATCAATAAAATATCCCGCAGATTGGTCAATTAAAACCGAGGTAACAGATGGTGGGGAAATTTCAGGAGTTCCATTTAAACAAACTTCTGTAAGACTCATGAAAGATTCTAGAGTATTAGCCATTTCTCTTAACGATGGAAAAACTAATCTTTCCGGTGGTGGTATCATTATCAATAACCCATCTAATTACATTTCTTTTTCAGCCATTAATACTACTATCTCCCGGTCAATTATTATTGAGGAATCTGAAATAGGTCATCAAAAATACCTGTACGTTTGTCGAATGCGCACTGATTCCAACAACGTAAACACTAGCGGAATTTTATGTGACAATCCTATACTTACCAATAATGTCTACTTCGGTATCAATTATTTACTGGATACAGACGACACCTCTGATTCAAGCATCGTAAAGGAGATGGATGCTATTGTGCAAAACATATCGATCAAGTAAAAAAGCCAACTCTGTTATTGATAACGTGTGTGGGTATAAATAAATCAAACAATCATGACTAAAATACAGAAAATTTTATCCTTAGTAATTTTCTTTAGCCTTTGCTTGTCCATTTTTATATATATTTGTACGCGACCTAGTAAATCTACTCTGATATGGGAGAAATACTCAAACAACGAAGTTGGATTCAGTATTTTATATCCTAAAACAATTCTCAACAATGATTTTCTAATTCACTCTGGAGACACTGGAAAAGAATTCAGCGCTGTTTTTCAATTTCCTTCCGGCAGACAAATTACTATATATTCAATAACTCCCGATTTTACAGTAGCTCGAGAAGCAAATATGGGCGAGACATTTGGATTTAGCGAATATAATGGCAAATATTACTCGGACGCTAATCATTTATATGAGATTAACCCTAGCGACATATGGGCTATTAATAAAGACAAAGACAAGGCTTTAGTACTTTATGAAGATGAATTTAATAAGAATCCGTCAGGCTTTTTATATATACCAGAATTACTCGTTATAGCAAATAATCCAAATAAATCTTACCCCGGTATAGGATTTGAGATAAATAAACACAAAGCAATCAATCAACTTTCAAAAGATGAAATTGCAATCGTAAAACAAATGGTATCGTCGATTGAATACATAAAGTAGAGGGATTCAAATACCCCGCTATTTATACAAAAAGCGGGGTATTTATTTTGACTACGCAGTAGTCGGAGGAACAGACGGTTGTGGTGGAACCGGAGCTGGTGCTGGTTTTGCCATATTATTTGCTGTGGGTTGATTAGCTCCCACTCGCTAAATTATAATCCTCATGCAAGTCACTTCCTCTTTTCCTCACCAAGTTGACTAGACGTCAAAACATACATCGTAATAATGCCCTAAATCCGAACTCCCCCGCCGTGATGTAATTTTTACAATAATTACGACATGAATATAAGAAATAGTCACGATTAATAGGCAAATTAAGGGGTCAAATCTCTTAAACCTCTACTAGAGGTGAAGCCTCTAGTTTAAAAAACTTAATCTCTTAATAATTTACCTAACTTTCCCCTGATTAATAACCTTATCCAATGCTTTCTTCAAAGTTTCCTCATCAGCCAAAAAGTATTTTTTAATAAGCTTCAAATTTTCATCCAATTCATAGACCAAAGGAATACCTGTGGGAAAGTTGTACTCAACAATATCTTCGTCAGAAATATTTTCAACATGTTTAGCTAGAGCTCTCAAACTATTACCAGATGCGGCAATGATTATTTTCTTGCATTTGAGAATCTCCGGAGCTATTTCAGTTTCCCAATAAGGAACAACCCTTTCTACCACCATTTTCAAATTCTCTGATAGAGGAATCTCCGACTCTTTCAAATCAGCATATAAAGGATCCTTTCCGGGATACATATCACTATCTTTAGTCAAAGGTGGAATCAAAACATCGTATCCCCTCCTCCATTTCTTTACCTGATCTTCACCATATTTTTCAGCCATTTCTGACTTATTCAAACCTTGAAGAGTCCCGTAATGTCTTTCATTCAATTTCCACGTCTTCCTTACTTCTATAGGACTCTCACCCATTTCCTGTAAGACAATATCTAATGTTCTATTTGCCCTTTTCAACACTGAAGTAAACGCTAAATCAAAAGAGAAACCCTTATCTTTTAAAGACTTGCCCGCAGTATGCGCTTCTTCTACACCCTTTTCTGTTAAATCTACATCTATCCATCCAGCAAATTTATTTTCTTTATTCCAAACACTCTCCCCATGACGAAGAAGAACTAATCTATATTTTGGCATTGTTATTTCTTTTTTAATAAAAAACAAACTAATATATCTTACTAATAAAATTGATGCTGTAGCCATAAATACACCCAAAGACCAACCAGCGACAACATCTGATAACCAATGAACATTCAATACTAACCTGCTCAATCCTATTAAAATAATTACAAATACACAAACAACTATCATTAATTCTCTCTTAACCCAAGATTTTATCTTTGGCGCTAATAGATAAGCCACAATGACAAAAAACGCCGCCGCCATACCAGCATGGCCACTTGGGAAACTAGGGTCATTAACTATTACCTGTAAAGCAAATTCTGGTCTGGAAATATTCAATAGATGCTTTATAAATAAAAGTGAAAAACTTGTTGAACTTATTGAGAGGAACATTACAGCGGCTGAGCGCCATTTTTTCTTTATGATAAACCATAAAGAGATAAGAAATCCTATAAATATTAAAACCTCTGGACCACCTAAGGTGGTAATCCAATACGCTATACTAACGATGATAGAGCCAACTGAAGACAACAGACTTTCTGGCGTAATAAGACTAAGACAAGCACCTACAGGATGAACCAAATTGCACATAAAATTACTAATCCAAACATCAAATCCTAATTTAAAAGATCTATCAGTTAACTCATCAACAACCATAGCAAAAGATAGAAGTGAAAGAATACTTAAAATAAGAGTGAATAATTCATATCGCTTACATATGTGAAAATGTTTGTTTACAATTCTATAACCCCAAATAACCATTAGAATAATAAGTATCGCTATAATGGAGAATCGTCCAAAATATCCAGCCATTATATAATAACCAGCACCAAAGATATAACCCAAAAAGACAGAAGAAACAATCCAGCTGATAGCCCCAATAATATTGAAAAACCAAAAACGCTTTACAGACATATGCATAGTTCCAACTAGAAACGGCATTAAGCTACGAGTAGCTGGAGTAAATCGGCCGATTATCATCGCCTTACCAGTATGTTTATCTAAAAGATTACGTGCCTTCTCTATATGTAAATCTGTTATAAAGAAAAATGGACGTAAACGATCTATAAAAGGAAGGCCATACTTCCTCCCAAAATAAAAACCAAGGCAATCACCAAAGATTGCTGCAATAATACCAATGATTATCACTGTCCAAATATTCAATGTACCGATATTTGCCAAAAATCCTGCCACAATAATAGCGATATGCCCAGGAACGAACATACCTAGCACAGGGATACCCTCTAGAATCGTAAACATAAACAATAAAGTATACCCCCCATGAGAAATTATTGATTCTATGTTAGCCGTAATACCGGAAAAAATAATACCTAAATGCATATGTTGCCACATTATATCACGCCATGATATACTCGCCATATGTAATCCAATTTAGTAGACATTATAAAAAATAAACAATATACAAATGAAAAACATCACAATATATTCAACTCCAACTTGTGTGTACTGTAATATGGCGAAAGCCTTTTTTAAGACCAACAATCTTTCTTTTACTGAATATGATGTTGCCTCTGATCTTCCAAGAAGAAAGGAAATGATAGATAAGACTGGTCAAATGGGTGTTCCAGTTATAGATGCGGGCGGTGAGATTGTTGTGGGTTTCGATGAGCCAAAGCTAAAAGAAGTGTTAGGAATTAAATAAAGCAATTTACTCGCCTAAATAGGCGAATTTTAGTGTAAAAATACGAAGCTCCCCGCCTTTTAGCGGGGAGCGAAGTAGTGCGGGTAGCGAGAATCGAACTCGCGTCTCAACCTTGGGAAGGTCGCATTCTACCACTAAACCATACCCGCTTTGGAAAGTACTATAAACCAATATAACTTAACATTCTCTGCCACCAGCTTTGATTCACTATAGGCGCCACTATAACTGATGCAGATTGTGTAGAACTAGCAGACATTTTTGGTGACTCTAAAATAACGGCAACAGATTCACCATCTTTAACAGCACGAAACTTTGTTCGTAGTTCTGCTTCAACACCTTGTTCAGTAGAAAGATAATTGATTTGATTAGCTAAGTCTCTTTCTCGCATCTTCAATTTATCCAATTCAGTCTGAACTTGTGAAAGCTTTGAATACGTTGCTGATGATTTATCAAGCATATTCCAAGTTGCTTTAACTAAAACAACTGATAAGACAAAAACGCCTATCAAAACTGGAAATGATGAAAAAAAACGTTTCCACAAAGGATGGTTGCCGTATCTCATATATCAAAGTATACTATATTTATGCTCTTATTTCATGAAAAAACAAAAAAAGCAGTCAATGTTGGATTTATGGTAGTGGGAGTTTTGGTTATCATCAGTATGATACTACTCTACTTCCCTGTTTGGAGATAAAAACTACGAATCTACAAATTATGCGAATGGGCTACGAATCCGCGAATGAAACGTAGTGTTTGCGGTTATTCGTAGATTTGTAGTCATTCGCATAATTCGTATATTCGTAGATTTGTTATTCGTGACGCATCATCTTCACAAACACCTCTTGTGGAATATTTACGCTACCGTGCTCTTTAAGTCTTTTACGACCTTCTTTTTGTTTCTCACGAAGCTTCATCTTTCTTGTAATATCTCCTCCAGAAAGAGTACCGGCGGCATCTTTTTTCTTACCAGAAATAGATTCCGAGGAAATGATACGCCCAAGAGCTTTGGCTTGAACTTTATAAGTAAATAATTCACGAGGCATAATCTGGTGTAATCTTTCCACCATAGTCTTTGCATCTTCCTCTACACGACGACGCGATACTACACGAGCAAAAGCCATAACAGGTTCATCGGCAACCAAAATATCCAGACGTACAACATCAGCTATACGATTATTTGTAATATCATAAGAAATAGAAGCATAACCAGAAGAAATACTTTTTACTTCATCAAAGAAATTACGCATAAGTTCTCTTAGAGGCATAAGCAATGTCACCATGGTACGATTATCACCAAAATTTTCTGTGGCGGTAACTTCTGCTTCATGTTCATATAATGATTTCATAATTCCACTCAGATATGATGGTGGGGTAATAATTTTCATAGTTACAATGGGCTCGGAAACTTCTTTAATATCATAATCTTCTGGAAATAATGCTGGAGAATACACGGTCATTTTTTTGCCATTTTTTAATTCAACATCATAGTTGATTGATGGTTGAGTCACAATGAGTTCAAGTTTAAATTCACGTCTTAAACGCTCTGTAACTATTTCAAGATGAAGTACGCCAAGAAAACCACATCTATAACCCTTACCAAGTGTGCCAGAAGCTTCTTCCTCGTAAGTAAAGGCTGAATCAGATAGTTGTAATCGTCCCAATGCCTGACGGAGCAAAACGAGGTTATCTTGGCTTTCAGGATATAGAGATGCCCAAACGACTGGATGAGGACTTTGATATCCTGGAAGTGGAGGTAAAGAATCACGATTGGAAGCAACTGTATCTCCAACAGAAGCAATGCCTGGTTCTTTAATTCCTGTAACTATATAACCTATTTCACCAGCACCAAGAGAATCAACAGGTGTATCGTCTGGTGCAAATATACCGACCTCTATGGCTTCAAATTCACTGCCAGCAATTTTAAATATTAAACGATCCCGTTTCTTAACTGAACCAGAAATTACGCGTACATAAACAATAACACCAGTATGATTGGAATATTGAAAATCAAAAACGAGAGAACGGAAAGTAGTTGGAGATATATCTTTTCGAGGCGAGGCCTCCACACCGCGCGCCGAGGCCTCGCCTCGAAAAGATGCTTGGCCTCCAAAAGATGCCTCGCCTCCAGAAACCATTATTTCTTCTCCAGGTGCTGAAACCCTCTTAACAACTTCATCTAAAAGATGCGAAACTCCTTCACCTGTTTTGCCAGATACTTTTATAACTTCGTCTTCTTCACATTCAAGCAATTTACAAACTTCGTTTACCACTTCATCTGTACGTGCCAATGGCGAATCAATCTTACTAACTACCGGAATAATCTTAAGTCCAGCTTCACGCGCCATATTCAATGTTGTAAGAGTTTGCGCTTGAACACCTTGTGTAGCATCAACTAATAATATAGAACCTTCAACAGCCCTTAATGACCTAGAAACCTCATAAGAGAAATCAATATGCCCTGGGGTATCAATGAGATTAAGAACGTATTCTTTGCCGTCTACGGACCATTTCATGCGTACTGGTTGCATTTTAATCGTGATACCACGTTCCCTTTCTAATTCCATAGAATCAAGCACTTGTTCTTGCATTTTGCGCTTCTCTATTGTACCTGTAATTTCAAGCATACGATCAGCCAAAGTAGACTTGCCGTGGTCAATATGAGCAATTATAGAGAAATTACGTATATAAGCTTGGTTCATAAGTAGTAGCTACTATACTATAAATTACAGAAAAAAGGCATGCGGTGTTTAAATAACCATTTATTTTAATGCATGTGTCACTTTATGGAATATGTTCCACTTCTGCTGGAGGTACTGGCACTTTCCAGATCTTATGATGAAGAGTACGAATAACATCTTCTAATTCTTTATTTTTCAAAATTTTAAGTACACAAACCAAAACTACGATACCAACTAGACCTGAAAATAGACCTTGGAAGAATATTCCCCAAACTTTTGTTAGTGGAAAGATAATAGCAAAGAGACGCAAACTTAAGAAAGTTGTATAGCCCATGATAACCGATGCCGCAAAAGTGTGGAAAAGAGTAGAAAGAACTGGCACTGTAAAACCACGATAAGTTCTTTCATAAATCCACCAATGCATGATCGTACTTGCAAATATCCCTATCGTATATGCCAAACCTAGAACTAAAACACTTGTGCCGATTTGACCTTGAACTTTAAGAAGGTCTTCCAAAAAGAATTGAAAAACTGGAAAAGTATTAAAGGCTTTATACAAAAGAAATCCAGAAGATATTATAATCGTCGCAGAAATTAAATTAATAAGAAGAGGTCTAGCCGTTTTTCCTTCAGCATAAAATGAACGTACAAAAAGAACTATCAAACTTTGACCAATTGTAGAAATCATAAAAATTGCAAGCATGGCGGCTGTGAGACGTGTATCTGCCCAATCAAATTTTCCAGCACCGAGAACAGTACGTACTATCTGCGCACGTAGGACAACAAAGAGAACGGCGATAGGCATAGACCAGAAAATAATATGCTTGGCAGAAGTAATCATTTTCTCTTTAAAACCAGAAATATCTTTATTGAAAAGCATTCTTGAAAGCGTAGGAAAGACCGCTGAAGAATAACTAGCTCCAATAAGAGTTAGCGGCACTGATTGTAAATTGAAAGCAAAATTAAATACAGAAATTGAACCCGTAGCCATAAGGGAACCCAAAGATACAAGTACGAATGAGGCTAATTGATTGGCAGAAAGAGTAAGTGTACGCGGTAAAGTAGTAAAAATAATAGTTTTTACATCAGGCCATTGTATATTTAAAGTTAAACGCGGTAAAAGATTTTCATGGATCATAAAAGGTATCTGTATACCCATATGTAAGAATGCACCAATAGCTACACCGATAGCTAAACCAGCAACACCAAAAATTGGATAACAAAATACTACTCCCGCAATAATCCCAGCATTATAAACTACAGGACTAGCCGCATAAACCAAAAAACGATACTTCATCTGCGTTAGACTTGAAAATAGATTTGAAATACCGAGAAAAAACGGCGACAAAAGCATAATGCGCATAGTCAGAATCAATTCAGGAAGAGCTGGATCATTATAAAAACCTGGAATAGCCCATGGGACAAGCCACGGTGCCAAAATAAATGCTACAACAGAAGTTATAATAATACCGCCAAAAAATACAGTAAAAATACTATCAGAAAAAGCTTTGCCTTTTTCTTTAGAAGATTCAAAGCGTTCTATAAAATAAGGTAAGAGAATCGTAGCTGAAACAAGAGAACCCACAGTTACAAATAAAAAGTCTGGAATACGAAAAGCGGCATAATATATATCCAAGGAACGTCCTGCTCCAAAAGTGAATGCTAATAGCTTATCACGCACGAGAGCCAAGACTAGAGAAAGCGCCGCAAATACAGCCAAGAGATACGCGGCCTCGTGCAGGCCGCGTATCTCTTGTCCTATAAATGTAAACCAGCGCTTCATATTACGGTTATTCTACCACAAACTAATTACATTCCAATGTTATTTAATATCCTATCGCTTCTCTTTAACAGGTAATTTTGCACGCTTCTCTGGAGTAGGTACAACCTGATCGCTAAATATTGGTTTGCCTTCTTTCAAATTTGCTAGGATCAATCCAACTTCTTGATTATCAGGATTTGTCTTAGCCAAATCTTCAAACTGAGCTATAGCCGCAGTTGTACTTGCAAGACGAACTAGAGAGAGACCTAGGAAATACTTTGCATTTGAATAATCTTTTTGAAGATTTGTAGCTGTTAACAAAGCATCTGCCGCACCAGCATAATCTTTATTACTGTAATCCAAGATACCTAACTGGAAGTGAAGCAAAGCATTCTCTGGATTTAACTGTGTAGCAACCTTTGCCGCTGTAATAGCATTTGGCAAATCACCTTTAGCTGCATATATCTGTGAAAGTAGAAATACTGCATCAAGATAATTATTTTTAACTTGAAGTGCTACGCCAACAGTACGCAAAGCATCATCTAATTTCTTATTATTTGCTTGAATATTAGCAAGAGACAAATAAATTGAAGGATTGTAAATATTCAGATTAGCCGCATTTGTATAAGCCTTAACTGCATTATCATAAGCATCAGTCATGTTTATACCAGCAGCAGCCTCGGAAATACGTGCTACGGACAAATAATTGTAATAATTTGTTGGATCATAAGTTATAGCACTTTCTGCATGTTTAACACCTTTATTGAGAATTTCACCAATCTGCTTTGCTATAGCTTCAGAAGTTGATGCTGTTGTTGTTGAAGTAATAGTAGCCGCAAGCTTTTGTGCTTGAGACAAAGAAGCCTCGGCACGAGCTTGCCAATAAACATCGGAAGAGTCAAATGAAAGCGCTCCAGCGAAAGCGCTGTCAGCTGCTTCAGCATTACCAGAAACATTCAATTGTTTTACACCGCTCGCGAAATAAGAGAAAGCTATAACTTTCTTTATATATATAATACCCAATACAACAGAAACCAATACAAGGACAATCATAACTACTGAGAAAAGCTTATGCTTACCACTGCCCTTTTCTGGTGTAATTTCTTTAACAGCCAAAACTTTTGAAGAAACGGCTGTACCCATAAAGATACCTGTAAGAACGAAAGTATAAAATACAATCGCATGCGATGGAACAGATATCATAGCCATGAGCCAAAGAAATACAGCTGAAGTATATGATGATACTAGAATAAATCTAACACCACTTTCTTCTGGTAAACGCTTGAGAACTCGTACACCAATAATACCCAGGAATACAAAGAATAGAGTCCATAGAATAACTCCAACAATACCTTGTGTTGCCACAAAAGTTGGAATTAGACCAAAACCATTTGAAAATTCAACACCCCAAGCATTCGTTTGATTTATTCCAGTTGGCTTATAAGCGAGATACGCTTGAGCAAAATGGTTTGGACCAATACCAAACAAAGGATAATTCTTAATAGTTGAAGCAGAAACATCCAAAGTCATTTGCCATGGCAAAGATAATTCAGTGTATCCAGCATTGAACTTTGTAATAGTTGAACCAGCAATATTAGAGCCTTGATAGAAGAATAATACAGCTATTAAACAAGCTACTAGAGGTATCCAAGCAACACGCTTAAAGAAAGTAGGAGCTGAACCATCAGAACGAACTTTACCATTGACAAAGAATAAATATATTGTCAAACCAAGGAAAGTTAGAGCCGCCATGAGCCAAAGGCGTGAATCGTTAACGATAATTGCTCCAATAGCAGACAATACCAAAAGTACCCAATATACTATCTTCATACGGCCTGAAAGCTGTAAGAATGTAATAGCAACCAAAGAAATTATAGCTACAAGTACCGCAAAAGAACCAAGGTTATACCAACCACCGATAAGCGATGATGTTACAGAGTTGAAAACTGCCAAAGACATAAAGTCCGCACCAAAAACCATACGAAGTAACTGGTAAACATAAAGAATAACGAAAGATACAACCATACCTACGTAAAACACAATTGCCCTATCTGGACGACGTGATACAACGGTAAAAGCGGTTAAAGCAGATAGGAACAGTACTAGAATAAAACCTACTGTACCGATCTCAAAACCTTGCCCGAACAGTGACTTACCTGCATGTATAGATAAATAAGCCGACACGACGAGAGATACCGCCATAAGAACACTTAAACATGACACACTCTTTGGTGGTAAAACTAATTTACGTTCTTTTATAGCTATAAAACCAAAAAGAGTAACCGCCACAATTGTACCCAATGCAATAATAAATGTTTTTACAATGTCTTGTGGTACATAAGGACT
>JBAZRX010000018.1:0-14310 GCA_041662725.1 Minisyncoccota bacterium | reverse complement strand
CTACATCGAAAACTTCATGGGAGTGCTGGAACAACGACTAAAGACTTTTCGAAGTGTAAAATGCCCAAAATCACTTCTAAATATTTTGAGCCAATTCATTAAAATCAAATACAAATCACCAACCAATTCTGATACAGTGCCTCCAAATATCCTTATCTCTACGATGACAAAGTAATATTTTTCCTTCAGGACTAAATATTGCCGCAAATGCCGCAATCCTAAAATTGTGTTGCATATAATTCCTTTTTTACAATTGTTCTACTTACCAGCATATACACAGATCTTAAGTTGTCAATGAATAACAATTCTATGCTTTTGTAAAACCAATTGATTTAATTTCCTTTACAGGTGGCTCTATTAACTTTTGAATTAAAAAATAGATAGCATTTATGTGTTTGTTTTGAACCTTTTGTTCACATTCCAATTCTTCAATTTTATAAGCCATCTCTTTATTAGAAGCCAGGATTTCACGAATTTTGATAAAAGCTCGGATTATTAAGATATTTATTTCAATTGCTTTTTTACTTCGTAAAACAGAAGACAGCATAGCAACGCCATGCTCAGTAAATGCGTACGGTAATTGATACGAGAATTTTAACATTGATAGGTGGTCACAATTTATGACCACCTGTTCTTTTTCCAATTTATTTAACTGGAACATAAAATCGGTCGGGAATCTCTCTTTATTCCTCTTAACTGTCTGGTTTAAAACTTTTGTTGACACTCCATAAAGTTGTGCAATATCTATATCAAGCATAACTTTCTGTCCGCGAACAAGAAATATCTTCTGCGCAAAAGTTTCTAAGGGTATTATTGGTGCTTTTGTTTGCAAAACTATATCTGACATGTGCCGTATTATATGCTCACAAATAATCATGATCAATTTATAAAATGAAGATTATCGTATTATGATAATCTTCATTTTATATAAATAGACAATTGCCTCAATAATTATTTCTTCGTCCTAATATCCTCATTAACCTCAAGAACGGTTTTTAATAATTTAGGATTATATCCTGCTTTAATTACTGCCTTTACCAAAGCGTTCACATCTTTTGGTAAGCATTTACCTCCAAAACCGCGATTGTCTTCAAAAACAACTGTGTGAGAACGTCCAATTCGTCCATCTTGTAACCATAATTCACGTAGTTCGTTATAATCAACACCAAAAGATTTGGCTATATTATAAAATTCATTACAAAACGTGACTTTAGTCGCAAGAAAAGAATTTTCCAGGTATTTTACAAGTTCTGCTGTAGTACTATCTGTTTGAAAATACTTTGCCTCTGCACCTAAAATTATCTTAAAAAAAGGTAAAATTTTACTGATAATATTTTTTTGTCCACCAATGATTACAAACTCATGTTTTTTCATATCAAGAGGATCTGGATACCCTTTCCAAAAAGGTACGACATAATTACCCTCCCCGATATATTCAGGAGAAAAAGCAATAGATTTTTTATGTTTCTTTGATAGTAAAGCAGTTGTACCTGGTGGTATTGTACTTTTAATAAGTATAAGAGGTGTTTTAAGCCAATTGATCGTTTCGTTCAAAGCAGATAAATCAGCACTTCCATCTTTACCCATAGGGGTTGGCACTGATATAACTGCCAAATCTGCTTTTTTATTTATTTCTTCTTTAGTGGCAGAAATAGATGGTTGAGCAATATCATAAATAAGAATATTAAAGTGACTACTGAAAAAATTAGCTACAGCTTTTCCGACATAACCGTATCCCACAATTGCAACCGTTTTTTTATTTTCTGTTTTCATTGTATTTATTTTATTTATACAATAATAATCGTACATTATTTCAATACATCCGAACTCTAACCTATTTAAATATAGTTTTTTTAACGGCTTTTCGATCGCCACTTTTCAATAGTTACCAATAGAGCAGAACCAATAAATATTGAAGAGTATGTTCCTGCCGCAATACCAACGATAAGTACTAATGAGAAATGTTCCGTCGCAGAACCACCAAAAATATAAAGTACAGTAAGAGCAATGAGCGTAGTCATTGAGGTGTTAATAGAACGTGTAATAGTCTGATCAACACTTTGTCCTACTATCTCAACGAAAGGTCTTTTCGCAGAAGAAATACGAAGATTTTCGCGTACACGATCAAAGACGACGATGGTATCATGAACAGAAAAACCTAGAATAACAAGAATAGCTGTAACGAAAAGTGTATCAACTTCATAACCATAAAAATGTCCTAGAATAGAAAACAAACCTATTGGAATAATAACATCATGTACAAGAGCGATAATAGCGGTTAAACCATATTTCCAAGATGAAACTGGCTGACTAACTTTACGGAAAGCAAAAGTAATAAACAAAACAATGCCCAAGATAACAAGAGCAATAGAGACTAGTGCTTTACGTAGAGCCTCAGCACCCAATATTGGACCTATAGAGTCGAAAGCCTTGATTGTGGTTGATACGGTATTATTCAAAGATAAAGCATCCATAACAACAGCTTTCTCATTCTGATCAATCGGTTTCATACGAATTATGAATTCTTCAGTACCAGAAGATCGTACAGAAACAGCAGAATCAATTTTGGATATTGCTTCAGAAATAACCATCTGTTCTGGACGAGTTCCCGTAGGATAAGAAACTTCTATGAGGGTACCTCCTGTAAAATCAATACCGAGTTTCAATCCCCATATCGCAAAAGAACTAATTGAAATAATCATCAATATGATTGAGAACCCGTAAAATATTTTTCTGTTATTTATTATCCACATATTTGTTTAATTATCATATTGTTTAATTCTTTAATCTAAACCCATTACTTATAAGAAATGTGCTCAATTTGCTAGTCTTCGACGGAGCGGTAGCATAAAGAAACATTCTTGAAGCAGTAATAGCTGTAAACATTGAAACTAAAACACCAATTACGAATACTAGAGCAAAACCTGTGATAACTGAAGTACTACCAAACTTAAAAAGAATAAAACCTGTAATAATACTAGAAATGTTTGAATCACGAATAGAAAGCCATGCGCGAGCGAATCCTTCATGCATTGCATCCCAGATACCACGACCACGATTTAACTCTTCTTTCATACGCTCAAAAATAAGAATATTAGCGTCAACAGCCATACCAATAGTAATAATAAAACCAGCAATACCTGCCGCTGTAAGAGTAACTGGAAGTAATTTGAAAATAGCCAACATGATGACCGTATAAACACCCAAGGCAATTACAGCTACGAATCCAGGTAATCTATACCAAATGATAAGAAACAGAGCGATAATTAAAAATGCGATAATGCCGGATTTAATTCCCCCATTAATCGCCGCTTGACCAAGTGAAGGTCCAATCGTCTGTGTAGAAATAAGAGTAATAGGTACTGGTAATGCACCGTAATTGAGATTACGAACAAGAGTCTGTGCTTCTGGCAATGTAAAACCTCCACTAATAACTGCTTGTCCATTTGGAATTTCTTCACGTACAACCGGAGCCTGTATCAAACGATCATCAAGGAAAATTCCAATATAATCACCAACATGGCTTTTTGTTATATCACTGAATAATTTGCGTCCATCGCTATTGAAGTTCAAACCTACTTGTGGTGCGCCAGTTGTTTGATCAAAAGCCAAAGAAGCACGACCTATCATTGTTCCATTAAGACCAGTCGGCTTAAACATGGCAATATATTCAGACTCTTGTGTCGTTGTAGATGTAAAAGAGCTGATCTTAGCCTCAAAAGCTTTCATGTCAGCCGCTGTAACAACCCTAAATTCAAGTCTAGGAGTTGCTCCAATAGCTGCGGCGGCCTTATCTGGATCAGAAACACCTGGCAATTCAACAATGAGCTTATAAGCACTCTCTTTGGAACTTAAAGCCGCTCCTGACTCTGTCTGAACCAAAGGCTCACTAACTCCAAATGTGTTTACACGTTTTTCCACATCATCGCGTAAAGCTGACATTGAATCAGCAACATCGGCCGGAGCAATTTTAGATACATCAGCTTTGAATACAAGATGACTACCACCAGAAAGATCCAAACCTAAGCGGAATGGATGTGAACTATTCGCATCATTAGATGTATAAACAAAATAACCAATTGCCGCGGCAATTATAACTAGGAATACAGCTCGAGCGCGATGTTTTAACATATTCGGCCATTATAAGGGTTTTTCTACGGAATGCAATTACTTTGTTGGATTTTACTATCCACCATTGCCTCTTTACTTTTCAATCTAGTTATGATACGATTTAGAACCAGATGGTGACTCGCTCGTTGACAAAACGATGTGAGAATACATTCCTAACAAATAATAACCCGTCTTTTGATGACTACGTAAAAATAGTCTATAAAGACATTCCCAAAGAAAGGCCGCAATATGAAAGCAAAATTGTCGGCGGTCTTCCTGATCGCCACTATCCTATTACTCATCTTTGCTACAAAAGCAAACGGTGAATCAACTGTAAATCAGCTAGCTGATCAAGAGTCAAAGTCTACCCTTCCAAAGTTCTTGCCTGTGGCAGATTTGCAGACAGCGGTGGATTGGAACTTCACAAATGATTTGACATTTAAATCAATCTTGGTATGTCTGGTTTGGACAAACATTATTGATCAGACCGAAGATTATGACCTTGAAGCATTTGACATATCAGCTCCAATAAGTATTCAATCTTTACAGAATATGATTATAACAAATGGTATGGAAAGTTATAGATATATATGTAAGAAAAAAAGTACCTATATTGACCCTGATTCAAATATTGAACTTGAAATACATGTGCTAACAGCTCATGAAAAAAGTTTCAGCTCTGAGTTTTCTAGAACTTTACTTTGTAAAGCAAATCTAGGTCCGTTTAATAAAATCTCAGAAAGCTCCTTCTCAAGTGCTATTCCAATCTGTAAATTCGTAGAAGTAGACATATCTGTCCCAAATCTCGAAATATTCAAGATTGAAGCTGATACAGCACCACCTCAATCATGGGATGAAAGTGGTATTCATTCAATGGAAGTATCATCAACCCCATATTCCTATATGTGGAGTAATGGAATATCTACGTATAGCAGAAATATCGCTCATAGCGACTATAATCACAGCTGGCCATGGTATGAAGAATATACCACTGATAACATGATCGTCATTAATGATTGGTGTATAGGAGCAACTAATCGTATACGATACACCATTGTAGCTAATGGACAAATAGGTGTATACACCCAGCATGGTGACTTAGTCTGTCCAGCCAAATTGACCGTATCACCTAACCGCTTAGACTTAAGTCTATCTCGTGGTACAGATGTTATCATTGAATCAAGTTCAGATCTAAAAACATGGACAGTATTCAAAAAAATTCCATGGTCTGATGGAGTGCAAAAAACATCGTTTACAGTCAACACTACTTTACCTCATCAATATTTCAGAACAAAATCTTGGTGAGAGTAAAATAATATACCCCTTGCCACATAGTGCGTGACAAGGGGCTATTTTATAACTCCCCTTGAGAAACACTAGTTATTCTAAGTACAGCATTAGCTTCCAAGATTACTTGATTACCTTCACTTTCATTACCACTAGCACAACTTAAATTAAAAGTATAAAGTCCAATAGGTACATTCAACGTCTCTGCTCCTGTAAATTTTACCGTACCATCGCTATCAGAACTCAAATCTTTTAATTTACTCTCCCATTGATTGTCAGTTTTACCATTAACACGCGTATAACACCTAAACTCCCTATCTGTTCTACCTTTCAACCTATTTGTCCAATCCAAATCAAATGATTTACCTTTTCTAACACTATATACGTCTTCAAGGCCTTTATGTCTTTCAGTTTTAGATCCTGTTGGCCCAATACTGAGAGATAACATCTTCTGTACATCTACCGTACCACAATTATATATACCCATCTGAAATGGAGATGATAACCCATCTGTCACTTCAAACTTAACCGTATATGTTCCAATATCTTTAACAAATTTATAAAGAAACTCTCCTTTGCTATCAGCGGTAATAATTTGTTTTTCACCATTAATATTTACATAATATTTATAATTTGATTTTGGATCAACAACATAGACCTTAAAGAATAAGCCTTCACCTTCATTTATTTTAAATAGAGGATTATTAAAGAAACTCTCATAACCTTTCCTGGTAAGCACCTGACAATTTCCAATTATTACAGGATTGGTATTTTGTGTAACAGTAAGAGGTTCGCATTTTATTGATGATGATTTATTACCATTAGAATCTATTATAACCACAGACGGACTAGCCCAAGACTGCTCAATTGATTTTTCATTTTTCGGATAGAAAGATTCGTATGTCTGTTTAGTTTCATTAGCAATCAATTTACCATCGGATGAATACCATGCATAAGATGAATACACACCACTACCGCCACCGCTTGGATTTGCTGTATAAGTAACGGCACCACCTACATGTGACAAAGTTTTAGGACTTGCTGTACATGTGCCAGTTACGGGTGCTTTTAAAGTAACGGTTACACTATCTTTTGCTATACCACCAGGACCATTACAAATCACCTCAAAATTAGTATTTGTATTCAAGTATCCTGATGATTTTTCACCGGAAGTATTGGCTATAATATAATTCCCACCAACTATACCCGTTACCCACGGCCCACCATTTCTAGTAACTGAACATACATTAGCATTAGCTGAGCCCCAAGAAATCATAGATACAGAATCTTTCGAAATAGATATTGGATTAGCAGATATCACCGCCGTTGGTTTTGAGACTTCTAGATTGATCGTATGAATCGCCCAACTTGATCTACCGCCATTTGAATCTATGGCAATAACTTTAAATGAATTCTCACCTTCATCGGTCCATGATTTTGCAGTATTTATTGGTATATTAGACCCTGTCGGATCACTCCATTCATCAGCTGATCCATTATTATCCCAATCAATACCATAACTAATCTTATCTTTATCTTCATCAGTAGAAACAATATCAAAATAATGTGAAGTTTCTGTACTACCAGTAGTTGGTCCAGAAATAACAGGCGTAGTTGGTGGATGATTAACTTTTTCTGGTTTTACAGCCTGAAGACTGTAAGTGATAGATTTTGCTGGAACATTGAGAATGTATGGATTACTTCCGGCACTTTTCATCGGTATATTATTCCCAAAACAACCAATTTCATCTAGCACAGCAGAAACCCATAATTCCTTATAGTTATAATATCGGTAATAAAACTTACCATAAGTAGAACCAAAATTAAATTTAGGTGTTAATGTACCAACATTACTTACAGTACAAGTCATGGAGTAACCACTAGTTTCATCACCAAGTAATTTACCGCAAATCATACCGTCTGTGTTAGTAATTCCTTTCGCAGGTGGAGAAATTACTAGAGGAATATAAACTCCAAGATAATGTGGAGGTGGAGGAATAATGGTATTTGGATTAACGCTATCCCATAGATTCACATCACTTAAAAAATCTTTATCTTTATTACACGAAACTGCTGGAGGAGCCGCATCTACACGCCATTCACCATAAGGAGAATCGCTTGAAAAGCCACTACCAAACCAAAATACATCCAAATAACTATGTGCTGGGAATTTCAATTCTAATTCTGTTCCAACAGGAACAGAGTCTCCGCTTTGGACTACCTGACCCGTATTCTTATTAACAATATCGGCGTAATATTTCACACTAGCTTGTACTCTTGATAATGCTTTTGCCCAATTACTTCCACCCAAACCTAAGTTATTCCAATAATATTGAAGATCTGGTGGCATACCAAGCCATATAATACTCTTCGCCTCCGACACATTAGGAAATGCAAACGACAACATCGGCAAAAATAGAATTAATAGAAGTAGCTTTTTTGCTTTCATTTTCTTTTTATAAACTTCAAGAATAATAAATAGAATAGCCAAGAATGTCACAATACCTGTGAGAATCAGATACTTAGAAGGTCCAGCAAAAAAAGTACTAATAAAATCTTTATTGCATTTACTTGGATCTATTTTATTACAATCATATTCAGAAACTGAACTATCAACTAGACGACTACCCTGCCATAATTCAGTTTTGAGAGTGAACTTATCAAGATCTTTTGCTGATTGAAAATCTTTCTTCACCGCTATCATTTCTCCAGTAACAATTCCTTCATAAGTATATGAATCAATAGTATTACCTTGATCATCTTTAAGGATAAGAACTAGTCTACCATCTTTAACTACAGGTGATGAACCACCGTTATGTAGACAAGAAAACATTGTATTTACTGCTCCAGCGTAAATTGGGAATGATGTTATTGAAGGAAAATTAAGTCTAATTCTATCTACCTCCGGCCTAACAAAACGAATGCCTAAAATAGATTTAGTATCTCTATACTTAAGTTCACCTACAACATAATAAACAGGTTCATTATTTTCTGGAATTTCTATCTGAACAATTTTAGAAGATTTAGCTTTAACTAAAACACTTTTATCTACAGTCCTAATTAACTTTTCTGGATCCATACTATCCCAACGATATAATTTCCATGTAATTTCTGCCAACTCATCTTTTCCGGTTGAATTTACAACTTTCGCTTCAATCAAAGCCTTTTCAGCACTTGGTATTCTAGGAGGATATGCGGCAAATAAGTATTGCTTATCATTAATAGTCACTCCAGCTTTATCAAATTTCAAAATAGAGGTATTCCCTTTGATCTGAAAATCAGTAGTATTTCCGATAACATCATCAGTAAAACTAAGACCTAAAAGGTTAAATTTGTTTTCTGTTACAAAGAAAAAGGTCATGCTGTAATTACCCTCTTCAGAATATAAAGGAACTTTCCATTTGAAAGAAAGTGATACTGACCCATTTGCAGGTATAGATATGCCATCTTTTATAACGAACTGATCTACAACATCTGGACCATTAGCTTCTTTCTCCACAGTCCTTTCCCTCATAACTTTCACATACAATTTTCCACCAACAATCGGGTATTCATTTGAATTTTCAACAATTCCAGAAAAATCCATCTCTGTACCAGGAACAACACTACTACTTCCTGAAGAGAAATAAGCCTGAACACTTCCGAAACGGTAGTAATCAAAACAGTCTACTGTCCCCTTAGGCTGTTCAAATGATTGAACCAATGAAGGAAGAATACCTGGTAGTCCTTTTGTAGAAGTTCCCATCTTCTTAATTTTTTCTATCGTTTCTGCAGGAGTAAGAGAATTAAGAATTTTATTTATTTCATCTTTAGTTAGATACTTTACACTTTCCTCAGTTAACCCAAAATCTGCTAAAGTTTTTTGAGTCTTTGGAACACCCTGAGCAAAAGAAGTACCAATATTGCTAATAAACAACCCAACAACAAAAGCAACTAAAAAATAGTTTTTCATATGACATAATTGTACTATAAATACCTGCTCCAGAGTTACGATCCTTTAGATTATGTGGATAACTTCGAGGGCTACCCTCCATATATTACACCCCCTGCCTAGACATAATTGAATTTATCGTCTGCAAAGCAATACGCAAGTCCAGCATAAGTGATCTATTTTTTATATAGTATAAATCATATGAAAGTTTATCACGCGTATCTTCCACTGCTACAGCATGATGTGGATGAGCACGATGATAGATTTGTGCCCAACCTGATAGGCCTGGTTTAATAAGGTGACGAACATTGTAATAAGGTATCTCCTTCTCATATACACCAACTAATGCTGGTAATTCTGGACGTGGACCGATAAGAGATTGATCCCCTTTAATAACATTCCAAAGTTGTGGCAATTCATCAATACGAGTAAGACGAATAAATTTACCGACTCTAGTTACACGGTTTTGTGATTTACCATTACTACCATATGTCCCGGAATCATTAGAAGTCATACTTCTAAATTTAATAATATTTACTGGTTTATTATTCTTTCCCATTCTCTGTTGCTTAATAAAAATTGAACCACCATCATCAAGTTTGATAGCTATAAAAACAAAAGGATAAAAAAGAAGACTAACAATTCCTACTACTCCGGCAACTACAATATCCATAAGCCTTTTCATAAGATCATAGACTCGGCGACTACCTAGAGCCACGCTTGAATTTTCAACAAGCCAGCGCTCTCTTACCATAGAGAGAGGTATGCGATCAAAAACTGCTTCGTATAACTTACTAGCATCTATGATCTGCACTCCAGAGAAAACCAATGAGTACAAAAATGGCATAACAGATTCAATTTTAGAATTATGTAAATCAACTACAATAACTGTAGCATTAGTATGTTTGACTGATTCTGCTATGGTAGCCGCTGTTTTATCAACCGATTCTTGTGGTTCTATATGATCTTTAAAAGATAATCCATAACGGGCATTATCATGTACTTCATCAAAAAGATCCTGAACATCACTGCCTGACCCAACAAGAATAGCATTTTGCTTTCTAGTAACAGAAACAACTGGAAACATAACCATTCTCCAAAGCAAAAGCCCTGCTGTAGAGATTATAAAATAGATAAATAAATTTGTTTTAGGCGCAATTGCAACAGGTATAAAGTAAAAAAACATAATACCTAAAATCACATTAACTATTTGTGTCTTCAAAAATAGACCTTGCGCACGACCTCGAACAAAAGATGACTGTTTATCATATAAACCGGCACTGAAGTTAACAACGAGAAAGATAATAAACAATATAGAAAATGCTGGCAGTAAATGTACCATTAAAAGATCTCTTCCTGGAATATGCTCGTAGCGGATAGTAAGAGTTAAGATAAGCGAAAATATATAGGCAATAAGATCGCCAATGATTAAAATAGCTGTTCCTTTGGAATTTGCTATAGAAGTCATGGCTAATACGTTACCACGGATTCTATATCTTTTCAAGGGTAATAAAATAACCGCCCCTTTCCTAAGAAAGAAGCGGTTAAATGCGTTCTCTGATTACTGATCAGAGAGACTATTTCTTCAGACCATACCTTTGCATGGTCTGATTCCTGTAGTGCCTTTCGGACTCGATTGGCACCGTGATCATTGGGTAGGGTGTTGTATAGTAAGGGGTTGATCCGTAATAATATCCTCCTCCATAACTATACCCATTATTGTAATAGACTGGCGGTGGCGGTGGTCCACCTCCTATCTGGAAACCACCACTAAAAATTCGATAGTTACCAGACGATGATGTGCCAGCGAATGGTTGATTTACAGACCAACTTTTATCATTAAAAGTTTCTCCAGTTGGCCCTCTGTATGTGACATTCTTTTTTGTCACGCAGCCGTTAAGTAAAACGACCATCCCGAAAATAACCATTGCATAAATTTTTTTCATAGTTTATTGTATTGTACTTTCTGTATTGTATTATAACACATCAATAGTTAAAAAGCAAATACTTAAATATTGCATTCTTATAGCGCAGTACTGTCGGTATAGCACTTGGCTGTTTCTCATGCCTATGGTAATTTAAAGGTAATGAAAATCCTATACGTCATTACCAAGTCAAATTGGGGCGGCGCACAAAAACATGTTTTTGACTTGGCTGTAGCAATGAAGCAAAAAGATCATGATGTCTGGGTAGCTTTGGGTGGAAATGGCATACTTAAGCAAAAACTGGAAGAAGCCGGTGTTTACACGTTTTCTATAGCCACCCTAGGGCGAGATCTTTCTCCTAGCAAAGACGTTGGATCATTTAAAGAAATATACAACGTCATCAAGAATAAACGACCTGATATTATTCACCTCCATAGTCCAAAAGCGGCAGGTTTAGGTGCTCTAGCAGGTAGATTATTAAGAGTAAAAAATATAATTACCACCGTCCACGGTTGGACATTTAATGAAAGTCGCCCAATTTATGAACGTGCCTTAATCATCCTTTTTTCATGGATCACTATAATTCTTTCGCATACAACTATCCTATTATCAGAACGTGAATATGCTCAAGCAGAATATTTTCCATTGATCAAAGATAGAATAAAATTAATACCACCAGGATTAAAAGCTCCTACCTTAATTTCAATAGAAGGAGCAAAACAAGAGATAGCAAAGAATATCGGTATAAATCCATTAGAATTCGGCAAGAAAACAGTTATAGGGACTATTGCTGAACTACACAAAAACAAAGGACTTATATACCTCATTGAAGCCATGGCTTTAGTAGTAGAAGAGCAACCACAAGCAATATCTGTAATTATCGGTGATGGAGAAGAGTTAGATTCATTACGTAAACTTATAAAAGAAAAGAAACTGGAACAAAATGTATTTCTAACCGGACATATAAACAATGCTTCTGAATACATGAAGGCTTTTTCCATATTCGTGCTTCCATCCATTAAAGAAGGCTTACCTTATGCCATATTAGAAGCAGGTTTAGCTTCTTTACCTGTAGTAGCTACTACTGTGGGAGGTGTTCCTGAGATTATTGAAGATACAAAATCTGGCATTCTTATTCAATCAAAAAACTCGCGTGAACTCGCACACGCTCTATCTTTTATGATTGAACATCCGCTAGAGCGCAAAAAATACGGTGCGGCACTTAAAGAAAGAATCACAACAAAGTTTTCTTTGGATAAAATGATCTGGATGGTTGAAGGAGTTTATAAAGAAATTGGTAATAAATAGTAACGAAGTGATAAATACAATAATTTTATAACACTTGGTTGCAATTTGAGTCCCTGAAAATTACTTCCACATTATTATTGTGGTCCCACAAACTCATTTCTCGCCAAATCCTTGTGAATCGGACGCGCATAACGCCTCATGGCCATTAATATTCCCAATAAAGAAAACTCCATAAGAGTATGAGTACCTCCGTAACTCATAAGGGGTAAAGGTGTACCCGTAACCGGTAACAGGTGCATATTCATACCAACATTAACGGATATATGAACAATAAAATAAACGGCCACACCTGCTCCAAAAAGAATCTCGAAATTTGTAGCTCCAGTCATGGCATTTTTTATAACCCTCCAAACAATGATACTGTAAAGCATAAACAATATGAAAATACCGACAAATCCCCACTCTTCGGCAAAAGCGGCAAAGATAAAATCTGTTTGGTATTCCGGTAAGAATTTTAAACGAGATTGAGTTCCGTATCCTACCCCCTTTCCTAATACACCACCTGAGCCTATAGCAATAGTAGATTGGTAGGCATTATAACCAGCACCGTGAATATCTGCGTATGGATCAATAAAGTTACGTATACGATCCTTCTGATATTCTCTGAAACCGAAATTCCAAAGTAATATAAAAGAGATAAAAATAATACCCATTATAATCAAAAGATGTTTTTTTGATATTCCTGAAACTAAAACCATGGCAAGCCAAATAAGAAAAATTATAGCCGCAGAACCAATATCTGGAGATAAAAGTACTAGACAGAAAAATATAAAAGCATAAAAGCCTGATATTAATATATGTCTAACATTCGCTATTTCTATATGTCGTCTAGAAAAATATTTCGCTAAAATAATAATCACGGCTATTTTAGCAAAGTCTGATGGTTGAAAAGAAAAATCACCAAAGCTAAACCAATTTTGTGCACCATGAGAAATCTTGCCAAATAAATATAGAGCCCCTAAGAGACTAGTAGTAATTAGAAACAAAGTTACTGATACCCATGTTGAACGTAAAAAACGTACATCAATAAAACTAATGGCAAAAAAAACGATGATAGATATACAAACCCAAACTATTTGATGTGAAGTAAAAGAACTGTCTCCGGTAAAAGAGTGCATCGTAACAAGCCCAGCTGCAAGTATCGGGATTATAGAGAGAAAAAGCCACCAATCAATATTTCGTTGTTTCATATCCCTATTCTGCCACAGGTAGCACTTCAATGGAAATCACTTTACCTTGTCTTTCAACTCCCCATGTAAAAGGAGCAATAGCCTTACCGTTTGCAGAAATCTCATCTACCAGTGTCTTTGAGAAACCAAGAGCATTACCTTCTTTATCGTATAGGACTACATAAACGCTTATATTTTTTAAAGGCAGAATACTTTCATTTCCAAGAGTCACCGACAATGAAGAACCACTCTTATCTTCATTATAATTTTTATCACTTACACGAATAGACTTTAGAGAATCGGGACTTTTCTGCCAAACTGGTGCAGAAGTAAATTCGAAAGATACTCTAGCTGGTTTACTTTTACCAACTGAAATAGCTCCTTTAAACGCCAAAGTGTTTCTGTGAGGGGGTATATTTACATATCCTTTTTCCACAGTTATAAGCATCCCCCGATCATCATACATAGACATGTTGTAAGGAACATCTAAAGCTTCGGCATCTGTATTTGGATTTAATATATATGAAGCAACATTATATAACCCTGGCGCAACTTCTTCAAAACCAGTCCATGCGACACT
>JBAZRX010000017.1:13037-17041 GCA_041662725.1 Minisyncoccota bacterium | reverse complement strand
GGCTAGTTGATATGGGAGTTGATCATTATCTTTTAGCTTCTACTTTGAAACTTATTATTGCTCAGCGTTTAGTACGAACAATGTGTCATGAATGTTTTGGTGATGGTTGTGTGGCTTGTAGACAAATTGGATATACAGGTAGATCTGTCATTGCTGAAGCATGTGAAGTTGATTCGGGGATGTGTGATCTTATTACTAATAAAAAAAGTGTCTCTGATTACGCCGATTATGCCAGATTACATGGTTTTAGACCGATTGAAGATGATGGATTAGAAAAGGTTGAATGGGGGATAACCACGAAAGAGGAAGTAATGAGGGTGCTATATGAGTAGAGAAGAAAGGGATTCAAATACTTCGCGGCTCTGCCTCGCGGTATGAATATCCTTTATAGAATCTTGATTTATAAGATTTATTTTAATACAAATGCAATTTAGAATTAAAAAATGGAAACGTCGTGATATTATTCTTCTCTTAGAAAGATTGGAATTATATGTATCATCAGGATTGCCTATTGACGAGGCCCTTAAAATATCTGCGGAGGGTATTTCCAAGAGACAAAAGAATGATATGGAAAAAGTAAGCGGAGCTGTTTCGGCTGGCGGTCTTTTGTCTTACAATCTCACAAAGTTTATTGGTATTTCTGATACTACGACTGGTCTTATTGAAAATGGTGAATTATCAGGCGATTTATCACGAGCTCTCTTGTCAGCAAGATCTCTTCTTGAAAGAGAAGATGAATTACTTAAGAAATGCACTTCAGCCATGACTTATCCGGTAGTTATCGGTCTTTTTGCTGTAATGCTTACGATTGGTTTGGTCCGTGGAGTTATGCCACAAATTATCCCAATGCTTAAAAGTCTGAATGTTTCGTTACCATTACTTACACGTACTACGATTGCTTTTTCAGATAATCTTACAATGTATGGAATCCAAGCATTATTAGTCGGTATTATTTGCTTGATAATTTTCAGTGTGGCATATAAAAAGATTAAATTTGTGCGCAAAATATTTCAGGCTGTACTTATGAAAATCCCAATTACTGGAACTCTTTTACGTAATTATGCAGTTGTTGTATTTTTAAGATCGTGCGGTTCTCTTATTGAATCAGGATTACCGGTTACAAAAGCGTATGAGAAAACAGTATTTGCAGTATCATTTCTTCCTCTCAAAGAAGTTCTTTTATCTGATGTAAGCAATATATCTAGAGGAGTTTCTTTGGGAAATATTATTTCAAACAAAAATCTGCCTCCTTATATTGCACCACTTCTACATGCTGGTGAAATCTCGGGTACTTTAGGTACTTCACTTTTGCGTGCCGCTACTATTTTAGATAGAGATATTGAACACTCTTTACGAAGATTAACTTCGTTGATTGAACCAATCATGATGGCAGGAATGGGTTGTGTAGTCGGGGCAATAGCTTTATCAATAATGATGCCGATATATAACATTTCAAAAGTTCTTCAAAGGTAGATAATTTAGAAAAATTACTGTTGGGCTTGTTACTGGATTTGAAGTCAAAAGAAAGAGATTTAAATACAATTATGAACAAAAAATATAATAATTCGGGGATTATTTTGTTTGATATTCTCATAGCGATTTCTCTTGCAATTATTTTCATTACGATTATGACTTCAATTTCAATTGATTCACAGAAACTTTTTGAATATGCAAAAGAGCGCAGTTTTTTATTAGATGCTTATGAATCTGGTGAAAGTGTTACCGTTAATAGATTATACGGTAATGATATGGTGCAAAAAGATTTTGAAATCATTTCAACTTCCAGTATGCCAAATTCTAACTTTTCAAGCTCTTCAAATTTTAGAAATATTTGGAATACACTTGAATTCACACATGTCCTAGCGCGTCCATCTTCCAATTTAACTAAAAGTATTGGAACACCACTTTGTTCTGTTGATTTTTTAAGTAAAGATGCAGATTCTACTAATATTGTTCCAATTACCATACCAGTTAACCCACTTTTACCATTAACTGATCTTGAAGTAAGAAATGGTATAGCATATATTTCAACCGATTCTTCAACAGCTTCAGATCCGGATCTCTTAATTGTTGATATTCGTAACACTGATTCTCCAGTTATTTTATCCTCCATAAATACCGGTCCCGGAATTACTTCAATCGCTCTTGTTGGTAAAAGAATTTATGTTGCGGTACCAAGTACAGTTGCAGAGTTACATATTATCCGTTTGGACGGTCTTATGAATCTTATTTTGGAAGAAAAGTTTAAATTACCTTTACCTTATGCAACCGCTACACCACCGTTGGCAAGTTCAATTTTCTATTCAAACAGTAATATTTATCTTGGTACGGAAAAATGGGACGGTGAAGAGTTGAATATTATTGACGTTAGCAATCCTCTACAACCAGTTAAAATTAGCGGGTTTGAAATTGGCAGTAAGGTTCAAGATATTTTTATTCATGACAACTTAGCTTACATTGCTAGCGGTAATCAAGGGCAATTGATCACTGTTGATATTAGTGATTCCGTAAATCCAATCATTACAAATATCTTTAGTCCATCAGGTTGGTCTAGGCAAGAAGGGAAGGCTAGTTCCGTTTTTGAAAATATTTTTAATTTTGGTCGTAATTCTGGAGGTTATAATATTGCGTCTGATCATGAAGTTTTCACTTGGCAAACAAATCCGTTCATTGGATTATCAACTTCTTCGTCGATTTCAATCGATTCAACTTCGTCAACAATTTCAACTGCTCCGACTTCAATAGATATTCCAGGTGGTGTTTATGGAATTACTGCTGATAGATCAAATATTTATCTAGCAACACGACAAATTAATAAAGAATTTCAGATATTTGATCATAGTTTAACTGCTTCATCTTCTAAAGCATATTCATTGCCAATAGCTCCGCAAATGATGACTTGTGATGGTAATCATCTCTATATTTTGGCACATACAGCGGCGGTTATTTACGATATTACTTTTAATTAAATAGAATTATGAAAACTTCAAGCTTAAATTTAAAAAGAAATTTTAGAGGTATGACACTTATTGAAGTGATCATTTTTACTGTCTTATTATCATTCTTAATAACTGGTTTTATTCAATATGCTTTTATTATTTATGAGGAAAATATTCAGTTAATTAACGATGTTAATGGTATGCAAGCTTAATTTTCGACTGATAAAGTTTTAATGATACATGAAATTTAATGTTCAATTAATCAAACCAATGATGTTAATAGTATACAAAACTTATAAACAAGGATTCATAGCAACTACCGCTGTAGTTTTATTAGCTGTTGGCGTTATTTCTTTATCGTTATCAACAATGTCTACAGCTATTTTCTATCATGATGCTATTACCAAAAAAGAATTACGTATTCAGACGAGGATGAACGCGGAAGCATGTCTTGATACGGTAACTTTAATGATTATTAAAGATTATTTTCTTAATGGGGAAGTGGAAATTTCAAGATTTGGTTGTAAAGCGAATATTATAAATGACTTTAATGGCAATATTACTTTGAATATTAAAGCGGAGCTTGGTGGTGTTGGCGTTTTGGCTAAGAGTATTTTATATGTTGGTGACAATGAAGTGGAGATAATTTCGAGGGAGGTTTATTGACCAGAATGTATATGCCATTATATTTATAATTATGTATGTGTCGAACCATGGCACTATACTTTAATTAATTGTCATAAATAAATTTTATTAAGCTTTCAACTTTATCCACGAATAGATATCTTCTATAGCTTTTACAGCATCACCTGCAGCGATATTATTTTGATGATAGAGTCCATCGGTGCAATCTCCAGCAGACCAAATACCTTCAATGGATGTACGTTGATTTTTAGCGTCAATAACAATGTGATTGGTTTCATTGAGAGTAATAATATCTTTAGCGAATTCTGTATTGGGAATAGCGCCAATCTCTACGAATATACCAGTTACAGGGATCTCAATATCTTTATTTGATTTTGTATCTGTATAAATAATAGATGTTACGCATTTATTACCTCTTAC
>JBAZRX010000017.1:0-13027 GCA_041662725.1 Minisyncoccota bacterium | reverse complement strand
TTACTTCCTTTGGAACTGCAAAAGTTAAAACCTTTGCTTTGGGATTTTTACTAACTGCTTCAACAGTACCTGGATCGGCTCTAAATTTACCGCTGCGATTTAATATAGTTACACTTTTACAATAGGCGAGTAGTTGAGCGGCGGACTCAAAAGCGGCATTACCTCCACCGATGATAGCAACATCTTGATCGCTATACATTGGTCCGTCACAAGTTGCACAATAAGTCAGGCCTTTGTGTTCATATTTATCAGCACCAGGAATTTCAATTCTCCTTCTTTTACTACCAGAAGTAATTAAAATTGTTTTAGCTTCGTAAGAACTTTTATCTGTCGTGATTTTGAAATAATTATTTAATGTCTTTTGATCCTTTATTTCTTTATTGCTTTCCGTTTCGGATTTCGTAATTGTCGTACATACTTCTCCTTCCTTAAAATCAACTATGTTATCAGCGTAAGCTTTGACGTGTTTTTCTAAATTCTTTGATAATTCAATGCCCGAAATAGCGACTGTACCAATCCAATTTTCTATTTTTTCTGAAACAGAACTCTGGCCAACCCAGTCTTTAGTAATAATGACGGTCTTTAAGCGCTTACGAGCGGCATAAACACCAGCTGCTGCCCCGGCCGGTCCTCCACCAATGATTGCGAGATCGTAAATCATAGTAATGGAATTGTAACATAAATAAAGAAATTATTGATCATTATTTAAATCTTTATCAAATCTTTAGACTTTCTTTATTGAATCTTTATTCTGACGAGCGAAGAGCACGTGAATGTGTTTTACATTCACAGTGTCTGAGCGATGTCAGAAAAGGAGCGAAGCGACTATCGTTTCTTTATCAGGAATTTATCTCTTTTTGATATATTTTTATAATGAAAGTTATTTTAACTGAAGATGTAGAGGATTTTATACGTTCTCTTGATATAAAAGGTGAGTCGAGAGCTCGTATGTATTTATTAATGCTTCAAAGGTTTGGGAATTTATTACGTATGCCTTATAGTAGAAATCTCTTACCAGGAATCTTTGAATTGCGTGTAACCGGGGAAAATAATTTGAGACTAATTTATGTATTTATAAAAGATTCAGCGATTGTGTTTCATGTTTTTAGTAAGAAAACACAAAAGACAGGTAATAAAGAAATGAAATTAATTAAAAATAAATTTCGATATTTGCAATTATGACTTATAAAGCATATAATTAAACAACTATGAAATTTGTAAATGCTGAACAAATACATAAAGAGCGTATGAAAGATCCTAAATACAAAAAGGAGTTTGACGCACTCGGGGTCGAGTTTTCGATCATGTGCGATATAATGCATAAGCGTATAGAGAAAGACATGACACAGGCTGATTTAGCTCGAAAGATAGGTAGTGGTCAAGCAACTATTTCTAGATTAGAAGCAGGCAGTCTTAATGCGTCTATTGGATTCTTAAAACGTGTTGCGAAAGCTCTTGGCGCAGAACTCAAGATTTCTCTAGCTTGAAAGGAGAGTAGTCCTCTATATTAATTACTTCAACCTCGATCTTCTGAGGAACGCTGGAATAGCACCCCAATCATCATCGTCATCTTTTACTTCTGGTTTAGTTTCAATTTTAGGAGGTTCTTGTTTTTCAGTTACAGGATTATTATTTCTGTTATCTGTTGTTGAGCCAGAAGCTTTCGCTTTCTCAGAAGCACGCTTCATGATATTAGCAATTGAGGATTCGCTTTGAGAAGGATTTGTTTGAAAATTTGGAATAGGACGTGGTGCGGCGAGAGATCCTTCTGGAAAACCAGTGGCAATAACTGTAATCTTAATTTCATTTTTCTTGAGCTTATCATCACGCACAGTACCGAAGATGATCTTAGCTTCAGGGTCTATAGATTCTGTAATGACTTTAGCGGCATCCTGAATTTCAAACATTGTTAAATCTTCACCACCAGCAATAGAGAAAAGTACACCTTTTGCACCGGATATTGAAACATCTAATAATGGGGAATTGATGGCGGCTTTAGCGGCTTCAATAGCACGATTTTCACCAGAAGCATTACCGATACCCATGAGAGCGGAACCCGCATTTTCCATAACGGTACGAATATCAGCGAAGTCAATATTAACAAGTCCTGGTGTAGTGATGAGGTCAGAGATACCTTCAACTGCCTGACGTAAAATTTCATCACACATCATGAAAGCATTTTTAACTGTAGTTTCTTTTCCAATTGCCGAAAGTAGACGATCGTTTGGTATAACAATAATAGCGTCTACTTCTTTTTTAAGTTCTTCTAAAGCGGCCTCGGCAATACGTGAACGTTGACGTCCTTCGAAATAGAAAGGTTTGGTAACGACACCGACTGTAAGACAACCAAGTTCCTTGGATGTACGTGCAACAATGGGACTTGCACCACTACCTGTACCACCACCAAGACCACAAGTGACGAAAACCATGTCTGCACCTTTAACAGTTTCTTGGATCTCATCTTTATTTTCTTCCACAGCTCGTCTTCCTAAGTCTGGATTCATACCAGTACCTAAGCCACGAGTTAAGTTCTTACCAATGTTGATGCGTTTTTTTGCTAATGAACGATGTAAATCTTGTGAATCTGTGTTTATAGCAATAAAATCAACCCCTTTAACTTTAGAGGAAACCATGTGGTTTACAGCGTTCATACCAGAACCGCCTACTCCAAGGACTTTTATACGAGCAAAAGCTTCAATATCAGGGGTGATGTTAGGCATGGGAGAATTATAGAATAAAGTATTAAAACCGGTTCTGTCTTAGCGGTAGGCCTATGACAAGCTCCGTAGGTTGTATATTACCACAGAGGATTCAATATACAAGGTTTTCGTTAGAGCTTAGCAATGATAACAAAACTACATTTTGAAAGCTAAAAGTAAAGCTACGATTGTTATTAGTATCTCTAAATAAAAAGACCATCGCGTAATATAAACTGAAGATATATATTTCCAATAATAAGAAAATGTACCTCTTCTTTGCCCTGCAATATACGAATCTGGAACGTCACGTATAAAGAATCTACGATTGGAAATAGGCCAGATCCAACGAATGCCATATTCTATAGAATCTAAAACAAAATGACTCCAAGAGCCAATAAGTATTGTAAGACCAATAAATATTGTAAAAACTGAGTTAAAAATTAAACCGAATATAATAGTTAATAAACTTATAGCTAACCATAATGCTGGAGTATGAGTTATATAATACCTATGATTAAAAATTTTATGTATTTTATCTTTTCTATATTCCAAATAAAAAAAGAGAAGATCTATGTCAGGGATTTCTCCTGCAATAATACCGATTGTATATAAGATGCTTGTTTGTAATGGTGAGAAAGATGCATGTGTTAAAGCAAGCAATGAATATGTTGCTAAGTAACCACCTGAAAGATGTCCGGGTAAAACCATGGTTGATTGATTACGGTAAAAACTGCTTTACTATTCTAACTACTTTTTTCCAAACGTTCTTGAAGAATATCGTTGAATTATCAATACTCGTGTCTTCTTCGGTATGAATACCCCAAATACACAAACCATAAGCTACAGCCCAAGTAGCATCTTTGAATGAAGATTTAATATCAATTGTACCAATATAACCTATACGCGAAGGTAACTTTAAAGAGACTTTCGCCATAGTATCTATATTATTTAATCCAGAACCACCACCAGTAATAATAATACCTGCTGGTAAAAGTCCATTTCTACCAATCTTTTTTAGATGAGCTTCAATAAGTTCAAAAATATCAGATAATCTTGCGGCGACAATTTCTTCTAATTTCTTGCGTGGATAAGAGCTACCTGTGATAGCGCCGATCTTTATCTGTTCAGCCTCTTCCAGAGGCACTTTAAGTCCGAGAGCAATATCATTCGTAATATCTGTAGAACCAATAGGGAAGACTTCAAGTGATGTTGGGATATTATTTTCAAAAACAGTTATAGATACAGTTTCTGCACCAATGTTAGCAAGAACACAGCCAGCAACTTTTTGTGATTTGGTAAGTGTAACGAATCCTGCTGCAACTGGTGAGGCCATAATATCTTCACATTCAATACCGGCTTCATTAACTGCGGAAATGAGATCAGCAACATGGTGATCTAGACAGGTAATAAATAAAGTTTTTTGTTCAACTTTATTTCCTTTTTGACCCTCAGGAGTTCCTAAAGCAGGTAAACCGTCAATTTTATATTGAAGAGGGATATCGTAAATAATACGACGATTGGCAATAGTAGAAGGAGGAATATCTTTTTCACATTGTTCATGAAGTCTTGCTAGATCTATGCTTGTAATCTCGGTATCAGCTCTGGAGGTCATAATAAAACTAGAAACAGTTATACCAGTCATACCTATACCAGAAATACCTATAAATGCCTTTTTGATTTTTATACCAGCTTTTTCTTCAGCATTCTCTATAGCATGTCGTATAGATGTTGCAACATCAAGGACATTAGTGACATAGCCATGACGAAGACCCCTAGATTCTGCAACACCGGTACCAAGAATCTTTGGCATACCTTTTTCATTAAGTTCACGCGCACTAGCTACGACTACTTTTACATAGTAAGTGCCAATATCTATTCCAGTGATTATGTTTCGTGCCATGAGTTATGAGAGAATCTTTAAACAATAAATTTCTTTCGAAATTTATTCTCTATACTCTCCATTCTACTACTATGATCGTATCCTATCAAATGGACACAGCCGTGGATAAATAGAAATGCAAGAAAGTTTTCATAAGTTCTTCCAAATTTTTTAGCTTCTTTCTTCGCTTCACTTTGGCAAATATAAATTTCCCCTTCTTTCTCTGAAAGGGGGAAGCTTAATATATCAGTAGATACTTCTTTGTCTCTGTAAATAGTATTGAGCTTTTTTAAATATGTGGACGAAGTGAAGACAAGGGTTAATTCATAATTAACACCGAGAATAGCATCTTTAATTTTCTTAAATTGAATTGAGGGTATTTTACAACTAGTCTCGTTTTCTATATGTAGCATGAAAATATATTAAACAATTACACAATTGTTCAATTGTTGAATTTGCTTTATTTGTGCCCACCTCCTCTTACTGGTTTGATCGGAGCTTTACCAAGTTTTATAAGTTCAGCCATGTGCTCGTGGCGCTTGATCAAAGTGAGTGCACGCATTTTTACCTTATAATGAGATTGTACACGTGTACTTGAGCGCAAGCTTCTAACGCGAGGGATAACACCGGAACCCTGTACTTTGCGGGTAAACCTACGTATAACTCCCATGGCGTTTTCGCCGGCATTTCTGTTTACTTCTGCATTTATCATGGGGAGAGAATAGCACGAAAGGGGAATAAGTGCAAATTTTATTTATTTTACTTCTTCTTCCACAAATTTCCTTCTACTTTCTTCATGTATTTTCCAAGCTCATCTAAAGGAACAATATCTTGTGAGTGAGTATCATTCTTACGTACTACAGCTGTACGGTCCATGGCTTCCTTTTTACCTATAACAATAACGTATGGAGTATTATATTTTTCAATATTGGAGACCTGAGCACCGAGTCTGTCTTTGGCGAGGGATAGATAGAGAGGTATTTTTGCCTGACGTAGCTTCTCAATAATTTCAAGAGAAAGCAGTTTTGATTCAAGGCTAAGTTGAATGAAAGATGCAACCGGACGCTTGGTTTTAGTAATTGTTTTTCTTAAATCATCTTTATTACCTTTGATAAGTAGGGAAATACCTATTCCTTGCACATCGCGCTTCATGGAAAGGCGTTTAGCTATATTGTTATAACGCATACCAACACCGAGAATACGTCGTTCTTTGGAAGTAGATTTGGTATCTATAATAGTGAATACGGTTTCTGTACAATATTTTCTGTTTCCCAAAAGACCATTGTTAACATTGTAAGGTATTTGTAAAGCCTCAAGATATTCTAAAGTTTCTTCTAAATGCTTTCGACTGGTTTCTGTAAGGAAATCTAAAGCTCTAGGAGCTTTAGCATTTATCTCTAAACACTCCTTGTCACGTGATGCTAGAAGCTCAAAAGGATCTTTTTTGAAAAGTTCTCGGCATACAGCTGGCATATCATTGATCTGCTTTCTGTAATAGGCTATAAGTTCACGGGAAAAACGATTGATTGAATCACGGTCACCTATTGAATTAATTTCAACTGCGGTAGAAGTATAACCTTCTTCTGCGAGCATTACTCTGGCTGTTTGTATAATGGTCGCTTCGGCAATTGGACCAGAAGAACCAAGGATCTCTAAATTTGCATAGCGATGATAGCTACTCTTATGCCCTCCGATGTTTTTACAAGGATCTTTGAAATAGAGCATGACTGGTTGTTGCATGATGTGCATATTTTGCTCATGATACATGCGGATAAGAGCTATCTTCTCTTCAACGTGCAATGGAAGTTTTTTATGATCTTCAGTTTCATCATCAACATAATCACCATCTGTAATGTCTTTAGCTGCATCAATATCTTCTTTTGTAATTGTAGGACTTTTTGTTGGAGTAAATCCATAATATACAGCTACCTCACCAATTTTATCTAGGTGATCATAATTTATGTATTTTGAATCAGTTTTATTTTTATTCATATTATGTATGTTATGGAGTAAGGATTGTTTATTGATTATATCTATGTTCTCCTGGCAGTATGGTTATACCATCGATTGGTAGTAATCTTATTATCGGTCTTCCAACTATTAATTCAGCTTTTAATGATCCCCATTCACGCGAGTCAGAACTTTGGGCACGGTTATCTCCCATAACGAAATATTCTGAAGGACCAAGAATGGTACGCATAGTGTCATGAGAAATATGTGAATTTGATATGTAAGGTTCATCAAGAGCTTGAAAAGGTGTAATACATTCTTGTTCTCCACAAATTTTGACCTTACCATCTTCAAGGCCAATTATTTCTCCTGGTAATCCTATAATACGTTTTATGTAATACGTACTTGGATTATTTGGATATTTGAATACTACAACATCTCCTCGTTTTGGTGATTCAAAACGGTATGAAAGTCGGTCTATAATAAGAAATTGGCCAGTTCCGAAAGTAGGATCCATAGAAGCGCCGTGTACTATAAAAGGTTCCGCTATGAAGAAACGGATAGGTAGGGCTATAAGTAAGGCGACGATGATAACTTGTATCCAGTCACTGATATAGCTCCATGCACTTTGTCTAGGTTCTTTGGGGACTGGATGTAGCTCCATATTCTGTCTATAAATTGGATATCCAGTCTCCATGGTGGGGCTATTATAGTACAAAAAATCGTTTAGAGCAAACTACAGATCAGTGAACACAACCAGAGCACACAATGTCTTTTCCTGTGCAGCTGCGTATTCATCTCCCGATTTTAATTTAAGATTTATTATATCTGCCTCGCTATACCAATAGACTGACGCATCAATCGCATAACTCGCTGTCACAGGAAAAGACATTGTGTGCTCTGGTTGTGTTCACGTCACTGCAGAATCTTTCTCTTTGCTCTTTTACTTTTTTATCTTATACTGTTCTCTATGCCTTACATTATTGCAGGTCTGGGTAATCCAGGAGAAGAATATGAAAATACACGTCATAATACTGGACGTATTATTCTTGATTGTATTCGTAAAGAATACGGAGACGATTTTAAGTTTAATAAAAAGCTGAATTCTATGGTTGCAGAAGGGAAGATTTGGAAGGAAAAAGTCACTTTCATAGCGCCGGAAACTTTTATGAATAATTCTGGTAAAGCTATTAGTCCTTTGGTTAAGAATGTCAAAGCCGCAGGGAAGCTGATTGTTATTTATGATGATTTCAATCTATCTCTCGGTCGTGTGAGGATTTCATATAATAGGAGTTCTGGTGGACATAATGGTCTGGAATCAATTATAAAAGCTGTGAAGACAGAGGCTTTCTTGAGAATACGTATTGGTACAGCTCCAGAAAAAGCTAATGGTGATGCCAAGACTCCTCACGGTGATGATAAGATTGAGAAATTTATTCTAGGAAAATTTAAAGATGATGAAATGAAAGAATTGAAAGCTGTAGGGAAGAAGATGATAGAAGCGGTGGAGATGATCATAAAAGAGGGGAAGGAAAAAGCGATGAGTGTTTATAATGCGAATTAAAGAAATTAAATAAAAACGCCACTAATGAAAATTTTAGTGGCATTTTTATTTTGCTATTAGTTTTTTATATTTTTCTTTCCTCTATTTCTTCTCTCCTGTATACGCAAGAGCCATCTTCTGTTCCTTTGGATCAAATAGGGTAATCTTGAAGTTGTATGTTTTTCCAAGTTCAAGAGTTTTTCTAAGTTTTTCTTCTGAACCAAATTCAGAAACATGTATAAGTCCAGCAACACCTTCCTCAATAGAAGCAAGTGCACCGTGCTTATTGAACTTAATGATCACACCACTTACAGGCATGTCTTTCTTGTATTTCTTAGTAGCCTCAGTCCAAGGATTAGGACGTAACTGTTTCATAGAAAGGGAAATCTTACCTTCTTTGATTTCTATAATCTTGGCTCTAATAGTTTGACCAACTTTTACAAAATTACGTGGATCATCTACAAGACCCCAATCAATTTCAGATATATGGACGAGTCCTTCTAGACCTTCTTCAAGTTTTACGAATACTCCAAAATCAACTATGCCGGTGACAGTACTTTGTACCTCATCACCAACTTCGTATTTACTAACAATCTTTTCTTTTTCTTTAGTCTCGGATCCTTTTTCTGAGAAAATAAGTTTACCTTCTTTAGGATCAGCTGTAATGATAGCTACTTGTAAATGAGTACCAACAAGTTTCTTTAACTCATCTAAAATCTTGTCTTTATCACCATCAACAATACGAGGGTAGTGATCAGCTTTGAGCTGTGATGCTGGTAGGAATCCGACGATACCTTGCCATTCAATAAGAAGCCCACCTTTGTTAGCTTCTTTAATAGGAAGATCAAGAACCTTCTTTTCTCTAATAGCAATCTCGGCTTCATTCCAGATAAGAGCCTGACGAGCCTCTTTGAGAGATAATTCAAAATATCCTTCTTTGTGTGCCATGTCTACAATCTTGGCGGCTATGACATCACCGACGTTAATCTTCTTGATAACATCGCGAGCTACGATAAATTCACGGCCGTAAATGATACCAGTACCGAATGGGGCAAGGTCAACATAGACAGATGATTTTTCCACACTAATAACAGGGCCTTCTACAAGGTCTCCGATAATCGGTGGATTTTTCATGGATAAAGAGAGTTTACCCATGACACTCACTTTTTGTTCCTCAGTCAATTCCATTTCATCTTTCGCGACTTTTGGACCACTTTTGATTTTTTTCTTTGTTGTTTCCTTGTTTGTTTCAGTTGTTACATTTTCACTAGTACTAGTAGTAATAGGAACAACAGGGATGATCTCAACTTCTTTTTCTTGCTCTTTTTTCTCTTCTTTACGACCAATTAAGGTTTCTTTTAATTTTTTAAACATGTTTATATGTCTCCGTTCCGCTTTTTAATTAATAATGGTTCGCTTATGTCCTGATAGTTTAAAGCCGTAACAATGTTTGCTTTTACTATGATGGATTTCGGCGTAACAAATTGCGGGTTTTACGCTAGACTATTAAAAACGGCCTATGCCGTATTTGGAATTAATCTAGCATTGATATCGGTTTTTGTCTACAGTTATTCTATAGGATTTGGCATGTATGACTCACTTCCACAGTATTGATTATCAGGTGCTGCTACAGTTTCCAAATACATACACATCTGATAAGTTGTAGTATCCATATAGGTATAGGTATAAACATACTGTCCACTATTCAAGGGATCTATTGGCGCAGAACTCATAAACCCGTTTGTAACAAGATCTTGTAATGTAGAAGGGACTCTACTTTTACTTGCGTAGTAGCTGTCTATGACTGTATTTACGCGGTTTATATCGGCGATTCTTCGCACATCTCTAGAAGAAGGATTATCTGTGCTTGCAATAATTTCACCTGATTTTTTTGTAGCAAAAAAAGTTGCTCCACTACCATCTGATCCGCCGTAATTAAAATAAGTATAAGATTTACCGTCTGGCGATCTTGGAATAGATGGAAGAACACCTCCAGTGACTAATTCACCCATACTTCTTTCGTAAGCTTGTGTACTATAAGTTGAATCGCCTTCCTTTGCTGGTTTAGATACAGTTGGATCAAGACTGGTGTCACTAAGAGTTCCATTGGATCTTAGGTAATTGCCCGGTACTGTTCCTTTGGTTGATTCGTATAACTTAATAGCGGTATCCATTGATCTAACCTCCATTACTTTTTTTGTATCACTAGCTTTATCTCTAGTACCACTTAATGAAGCAAGCACAACTGAAGATAAAGTTCCGATAATTGAAATAACCACAAGAAGTTCTATTAGAGTAAAACCGTTCTTTCTGGAGAGTGATTTGTTTTCCATGATTTTTGAGAGTATATAATTTACAACATCAAAATTATAGCATTGTATAAATTGAGTGTCATCACTTGTTGAACTTAGGACTTAAATATTCACATGTGATGATATATATGTTAAATTAGTCTCATGATAATCAATTACCTTGGCGGAGAATTTGTGAAAGTTCAGTTCAGTGACATTATTATCGCTTTTAATCCGATTTCTAAAGATTCTAGTTTAAAGACATCTAAGTTTGGTGCAGATATTGTACTTTCAAGCTTGAATCATCCTGATATGAATGGTGTTGATCAAGTTACATTTGGTGATAAGAAGCCTTTTTTTGTGAATGGTCCTGGTGAATTTGAAGTAAAAGGAGTTTTTATAAAAGGACTATCCTCAGAAAGTGGCTATGATAATGAAAAGAGGATTAATACAATTTTCTCAGTTAATTTGGAAGGAATGAATATTTGTTTTCTAGGTGCAGTTAATACACCAGAATTACCTAGCGAGACTGATGAAGCTATAGATGATGTAGATATTCTTTTTGTACCAATAGGTGGAGATGGTGTTTTGGATGCCGCAAAAGCTTATAAGTTGGCCGTTTCTATTGGTCCAAAGATTGTTATTCCAATACATTATGGTGATATTGGTAGTAAAGATGCCTTAAAAGTATTTCTCAAGGAAGCTGGTGAAAATCCAAAGCCAGAAGCTAAGTTAACTTTAAAGAGAAAAGATCTAGAAGGGAAAGAAGCGGAGATTGTGATACTTGAGAAGGAGTGATAGAATTATAAAGAATTAAACAATTCTACAATTTAACAAGAGAATTGAACAATTGAACAATTAAACAATTGAATATCTAAATATCGGTATAATTGTCATATTGTTAAATTGTTATATTGTTTAATTTTACATCATGTCTTTAGAATCTTACATCGGATCATTACGTGAGAAGCCAGAGCACATACGTAAGCGTTATGCTTTTTGGACTTCGTTTGGAATAACAATGGTCATCTTTACTTTTTGGTTGTCTTCTTTCTCAGTATTCAGTGGTGCAACACAGACTGCTGTAGCTGAAGCGGTAAGCGATGTTAACACACCTGCACAATCTCTTACAGCCAGCGTAGGTTCTTTCTTTACTGACATTAAAGATCTTATTTTTGGTCCTAGGAAAGTTATTTATAACAGTATAGAAGTGAAGCCAGGGAAGAAGTAATTTATAATCTCTAATTATGTATATTCGGTCAATCTTGTTTTTAAACTTTCAAGGAGTAAAATTGTTCTACCTGCCACAAAAGATTTACAAGTTTAATCTTTGACGACTATGAAAAAAGAAAACGAAATCATAAGTAAAAAATATTTTAAATTAGAATTACAAAAAGCACTGGACGAGCAAAAAAGTGCAATTTTACGTGAAACTAGAATAATGATTTTTGAGTCATTAGAAACTATAAAAGTTTATTTTGAAGAGCAAGGAAAGAGACATCTGACTGCCTTATCGCAAGGATTTAGAGATGAATTATTAGTGTATAAAGATGAAGTAATGACACATAAAGAAAAATTAGATAACTATGGACGTAGAATTTTAGCTCTTGAAGAACGATGATGAAGTGTTGCTAATGATAAAAAATTAAAAAATGGATTATGACTAAACAAGATAAAATTATTGAAAATATTAAGGATGATCTTAAAAGAGATGTTAAAACAATGCTTTATAAGCCTTGCAGAATTATGTTTGAAAAACAGACGAAACAGGGTATGCAAGTCTTGCGCCAATTTTTTAAGAATGAAATGCAGTTGTGTAGAAATAAGTGAGCATCCTTTTCAATGTCCCGCATGAAAATTATGACGTGCATTACTCGTTGTTTTCTGCTATAATATAAGTAATTAAGGAAGTAATTCCTTTTTAATTTTTATGTCACGCAAACCAGGAGAATCCAAAACAGATCAGAGTATGGTTGATGCAAGAGAAGGTGCTGGGGTTGTTTCGCGCAATATTTCTACAGAAATGCGTGAGTGTTATTTGGACTACGCTATGTCCGTTATCACTATGCGTGCACTCCCTGATGTCCGTGATGGATTGAAGCCAGTACACCGCCGCATTCTTTTTGCTATGCATGAAAAGAATCTCACTTTTCAAGGTAAATTCCGTAAATCAGCTGTGGTGGTCGGTGATGTTCTTGGAAATTATCATCCTCACGGTGATGTTGCTGTTTATGATTCTATGGTGAAGATGGCTCAAGATTTTTCTATGCGTTATCCTCTTATTCAAGGGCAGGGTAACTTCGGTAATATTGACGGTGATTCTCAAGCCGCAATGCGTTATACAGAAGCGAAAATGTCTAAATTGTCAGCAGAACTCTTACGTGATATTGATAAAGATACAGTTGATTTTAGACCAAACTATGATGGTACACGTAAAGAGCCAATAGTTTTACCTACCGCTGTTCCCAATCTTCTTTTGAATGGAACTCTCGGTATCGCAGTTGGTATGGCTACTAATATTGCTCCTCATAATTTACGTGAAGTTGTTGATGCTACGACTTACATTATAGACAATAAAGATGCTACAACTGAAGATCTTTTGCAATTCATAAAAGGTCCTGATTTTCCAACGGGAGCAGTGATGTATGGTGAGAAAGATATCAAT
>JBAZRX010000016.1:0-17751 GCA_041662725.1 Minisyncoccota bacterium | reverse complement strand
ATAAATCTTTATAAAATCCAATTAATACTCTATCTACTCCTGTTTCATCTGTTATTATAAATGCTCCATTTTCTATTCTTAGCTTTCCATCTGCAAATCTTAGACTCCTAAGGCTATCTATGTCTTGTTTACCCTTGTAATCTGAACTATATTCAGGAAATGCTTTTGTTTCTATTATTACTTCTGCCATTATCGTGGTTTTATTGAATAAATATCTACTGAATCTATTACTGGGGTTGTTGCTCCGTTTGGCGTTAGGGTTATACGAGCTTGAGCATTTCTCTTGATTAGAAGGTCATTTTGTAATTTAACCACTCTATGATCTTCACTGTCTACCTCTACTGGCAAATCTGTATAAGAAGTTTCTCCATCTTGCTTTACTGCGATTGAGATTGAAGTTCCACTTGGTAATTCGTCATAAGGAACTTGAATAGTGTCTTCTCGATTAAACATAGTTGTTTCTAGGACTGCTGTAGCATAGTCTGAAGTGACGTTATCAACTCCATAAGTGGCGTCTAAGCTCCACGCAACTAGAAGGTCATCTCCTGATACTACAATTGATTCTATTTTAGCAGTAGATCCTTGTGAACACTCATATTCACATACTAAAGCAAAGTCTAGGTCTCTTGATTTACGGTGGATTGAATAAACTCTAGATCCATTAGCAATCAAAGCTCTACCCTTGTAATTAGCAGACATTTGATGGTTTACTGTGGTTGAGTCGAAATTAGGAATTTGTTTCCAAATATCCATTTGAGATCCTCCGAATAAATAGATGTTCCCAACTGTTCCAGCTAAGATAAATAGGTAATTATCTGCGTCAATAAAAGTATGAATCCCCACTTCTTTGATAGGATCTGATAGTGACCAAGATGGTGAATAAGTATTCCATCTCCATATCTTTGAATCAGTAATATAATCTCCAGCCTTAGATCCGATTAAAAGGTCATCTCCATAAGATTTAAGAGCCATTGATTGAAACTGAATTGGAAGGTCAAGCCCGGAAGAAGAAAACACATCTGCGTCATCTACTTGAGCTATATCTTTTCCGTTAGCAATGTAGAGGATTAAGTCAAACTGTTCCATTGGATGATTCCCGGAAGTAAGTGTTTGGTATGAATCAGTCCATGTAACATCAAGATTAAATCTCCCTAGTTTTGTAAGAGTAGTGTAATAAAGTTTTCCATTATAATAGAGGCATGAAGTATGCCCAGTAGAAGCATCAGCCGCTCCATTGCTCCTAACTGAAGACCATGTTCCCGATTGAGTTCTTTTGAAGATAGCATCTGAAGTTTTAGAGAAATAATAGGTATCTCCATTAGGAACAACAGCTGAAAAACATTTAGCTGTGATTGTAGAACCAGATTCTTTTGCCAAAAGTTTTTGACACTTAAAGCTCCCTATTTCATCATGAACATCTCCTACAATGTCAATAAGGCTATTTTGTACTTTTTTAGATAGTGCTATTCCAGATTGGAAATTTGAATGTGATGCCATTTATTTTTTAGTTACCTTCTATTTAATTTAGGCTGTTCTAAGCCCTCTATACCCCTAACAAATGAGCACTTATATACACGGATTGACTAGTATTTTCTGTAGACATATTTGCTCCTGAATTTTGATAAACCCATAACTCTATATAATCAGTAGCGGTTAAATATTGTATATCACACACTATGCTACCTGGAGAATTATCAATTCTATTCACTATCCTTGTTCCATGAATAATCGGTGTTATGCTTCCGTTTTTTCTTATGCTGGCAAACATTTCTCCCACCGAAGCTGACGGAGTAGAAAAAGCCACCCTTGCGCTTATTTGATAATACCCTGAAACAGGGGCTGTATATCTATAATTTGTAACATTATCAAAATTGTTATTAGGGTCAAAATTTTCAGATTCTAAAATAATTTTTGTATTTGTTGATGTTGCGATTACTTGCGCTGCGCCAGATTTGTATGCTCTAAATGTATAAGGATTAGTAATGTAACCCACTGGTACAACGCTTCCTGTGCTTAATGTCTTATTAGTCAAAGTATCAGTCGTATCTTTTCCGACTAGAGTATCTGTCGCATCTGGCAAAGTCAAAACCTTATCTGAAGCGACTGCTGACGGAGCTGTAAGAGTGATTTTATTTGTTCCGTTGTCTGTGTCTTCTGCAAGATCAATTGAAGCTGGAGCAGCAGAAGAAGCTGGAACAAAAGCCGCCTCTAGGGCAACTAAGTCAGAACCAACTAAATTATCTCTAGTAATTTTTTTAGTTGTTCCGGTAGCAGCCATAGTAGTGTCGCTTTTATCTACGACAACTAACTCATCGGCACTTGCCACCGATGTTAATGCGGTTAGGTTTGAAATTTTTGAATCTGGCATATTATTGTGCTTTAGGTATTACGTCCCATGAATTATCAGGGATTTTTATTTTAGTTAAGTCCTCTTTTAATAGTTTATTCCCATCTTCTTGCAACAAGTAGTATCCCATATCATTTTCATATCTCCATATCGTACTTACCTTATTAAGAGAAGAGTAGTTTGTTGCGACTTTTTGTATCTTAGAATATAGGGTTGATGGTTTTACTATTGAACTCCAAGATGTTTGTTTTTTAGGGTTCTTTCTCCAAATCCCAATACTAACAAATATATCTGTAGCACTTCCTACTAAGGAATAAGCTCCTCTAACTGCTGTAAGGCAATACGTTCTCGCTACAGACATACTTATCCCGGTTAAGGTGTATGCTCCTGTTTGTATCGATATAAATGCTTTCCTGAACAGTCCAACAGTATTGCCGGTTAATTGAAGTTCTCCTTTAACTAACGAAATTAACCTAGTTGCTCTTAAAGAATTACCAATACCACTTAATAAGTATTGCCCTGTTTCTACTGAGAATATTCTTGATCTTAGAAAGGCTGTGTTTACTCCTGTCAAGGTATACGTTCCAACCGCTAAAATGATTTTATATGTCCGTAAAAATAGATTATTTATCCCAGTAAGGTTAAACGCTCCTAACCCAGCTGAAAGATAATATCCCCTAAGAAGTCTGGAAGTAATCCCGGTTAAGGAAAAACTACCCACTGATAACGCAAATGTATAATTCTGTGGTTCTTCAGTAAATATATACGAGCTATCTTCTTGCAATATATAAAAACCATCCTCTTGTAATATTGCACTCATTTATTTTAAACTAAGGTAATTACTCCGGCTGCTGCGTCAAAGTCTATTGTGAAAGTTTCTCCATTAAGCAATGTTATAGATGTTCCATAGTCATACCACCCGATTAGTTCGTCGTTAGTAGCTGTGTCATTGTATAGAACGACATATCTAAATGGGCCAACATTTCCACTTGCTGTTAAAACTAGGTCAGTTAGAACTAATTTATACGTACCTGATGTTTGGGAAGATGTTGTAGTGGTTATGTTGAATGGTGTTGCACCTACAAGATTTGTAGTTGCTAGTGGTGATGTTAGGTTTGCATAAACTGTATTTGTTGCTACTGGAGCGGTATTTGTTAAAGCTACTTTTAATTGATCACTCCCTAGATTATGGGATTTTTCAGCTAAAGCCTCTACAAATGAATTGAATTTGTTGTATGTTGCCATTTATTTGAAATTTATTTTTTTACTTCTTACTCCTTTTTTCTCATTGATTTGAATACGATAATGAGATCGTAGTGCGTCCATAGTTTCTTTTAATTCACTCATGACAATCGTGTTAGTCTTGTCTGGGTTTCTCATAAAGAATCTCTTGGCTACCATAAGAGGAATCACGTCATGTAGATTGGTTTCAAACTGAGGTGTGTCTGTATCATCTACTAAGTCAGCTTGCCTCATGTCGTACCAAATATGAATACCATCTGAAATATCTCCTGCTGTTGTTTTGGGTGGATAAAGGAAATACGAGTTGTGGCCTATTTTAACTGAAGGACTTTGCTTGTTAAAAAGCTCAAGATCATCTTCATCGGTAGCACTTGTTTCAATAGAATTAACTGTAATAATCTCAGCTGGACGATACGTCGTACCGTCATAACTAACCTCAATCCTTTTAGGCATAATCAAGTCAGATGGAAAGGCATACTCACCACCATAACCATTATTACCTTCTGTAAGTCCTGAGGTAGAGATTAGATCTGTATAGGCGTGAGTTTCAAGAATATTACGATACCCCTGAACCTTTAGAATTTCCATCATAGCCTTGCGATAAGCTACATTGGCTTCACGTAAAATATCTGCATCTGAATAAGTAGATGTAGAAGTTTTAGTGAGAAATCTAGTTTCTGTAATTATGTCTAAGACGTTCATTATCTTTCAATTAATAGTTTAGCTGTATGTGTTCCATCTGCTACTTCTGTAACCGTTACTTTAATTTCTTTATAATTGTCGTATTCTAAATCAAGTGAGGCAAGTGTTGACCCGTCAGCAGCAGAAATTGCTACATTAGCAGCCTTAGCTTGAGTTTGTGCATTTGTTGCAGCTGCATTTGTTATCAGCTTGTTAAGTGCAACGAATGTTGTTCCATCTAAAGAACCGGTTACTGTGAATGTAGATGATCCACCTGCGTTGTTTGCTCTAGTAAATAGAAAGGTAACTTTTTTTGCTCCTTCTATATTAATAGCTTCTGAAGTAGTTGTGGCTGTTACAGCATTTAAAGCTGTGATTAATGTTGGCTTTGTTTGCATATTTTTAATTATTTTATATTAATAAATCATCAATCTCCTTAAAACATTGCTTGTGTTGATTAAATAGTAAATCCATTCAATGTCGTCTCCAGTGCCGTCTGTGTATGTTACAGTAAATAATTTATCACCCAATACAGCGGTACCTTGGGTATAGGTGTCTGTATTTACTGGATAGATATAGTTTCCTACTGTGTCATATTTAAAAAATCTACCCGTTGAGTCTTTTAGCATATAAATATACCGTCCAGAAGCGTCATAACTAGAGCCAGTGGTGAAGGTTTCCATTGCTCCGATATAAGTTACAGCTAACCAAGCACCGGCTCCAGCTGTTCCTCCTGCAATATCATACCTGTCTAAAAGTGAACCAGCCGCCCCTCTAAAAGAATAAATATACCTTCCGTCTAAAATTGCACTCTCATCAGCCCAAACAGCGTTGCCTGACTTTCCAATCCAATTACCGCTCATCCCGATTCCAGGTGTTCCAGTCCTTGCTGTTGTTGGTGCAAGTGTAGTCCAAGTATTAGAGGTCTTTGAGTAACGATACATTGTTACTGCGTTATTTCCGATTAAATATAAGAAGTCATCATTCGCCTCGATTGAATAAACAGAAGTGTTGTCGATTGTTGCACCAGACGCAATCGTCAGAGTTGTCGCTGTATTGGAAATAATTGTTCTTATTTGCCCGATACCAGTTCCAGCGGTAATTCTTACTTGATAATTGCACCACTGATTAACTGCCCAAGTTTTTGCAGAATTTACTATAGTGGTAGCACTTCCAGAAGTTGCCGTGCCTGTTGCATAAGCTCCGACATAGCTAGGAGTAGCAATTAATTTAGCGTCAGTTCCTATGGTTGCTGGTAGACCAGTTGTTCCGAGAGCAGTAGTTACGCCAGTGGCAGTGTCAAAAGATTTAAAAATATTAGCTGCGACCGTGCCAGCGTTTAAAACATAAAAAGTTCCTGTCTGAAAGGTAAAGGTGTCGGTGTTTACTATTGCTCCAGACAAAGCAGGCGTAAAAATAATCGTATCACTTCCGCCTGGATTAACAACAATATCCGTAATTGTGGCTTCTTTTCCAGCTTGTGAACCGCTTAAAAATCTAATTGTCTTCCCAACTGCGTATGAGAGTGTCGCTGTGGCAGTGGTTACGGTTGTAGTAGAACCACCGTTAGCTGTCAAAGTGTTTGACCATGGACTCCACGCTCCACAAGCACCCGCTCCGAATGTTCCAGCTAAAGCGAAACTAGGTAATTGCATATATCCGTCTTCATCAATTGAATATAAATATTGTACAGTAGCACTCTGAACATACAAAGCGATTCGTTCAGTTCCAAGAGGGTCTTTAATTATGAACGAACCAGCAGCCGAGTTAGTCGGAGCTGGATTAAGCATTTGCCATTCTTTCAGGTGGAGGATTCTTTTATTGTTTTGTATGGCCATATTTTTACGCTATGTTATTTATATTAGATTGTATTGCTAAATTATTTTGTGTTGCCCTCACCTGCCCAGTCGCCGCAAACCCTCCGATGTTTGTTTGGTTTGTTAGTGTTGCTACTGTGGTCACAGCGGCTAAGGTAGGTAATGATAATGGAGTCACTCTTAAATCAGCTACAGAACCCTGTGCAGCTCCTAGGACAGCCATTCTTGATGCAAGTTCATGTATGGCATCCATTATTCCACTTTGGGATGCTACAAGCGTATTCAGGGTTGTAATAAGTGTATTAAGAGTAGCTTGATTTGTAATGATAGTATCTTGTTTAGTAGACGTAGATACTCCTTCGTTTGTTTGTATTTGATATGGTTCGTTCATTGTTCATTTCTAATAAGGATTACTTTAATAGATCCGTATGTTCCTAGTGTTGTTTCTTTTGCAGAAATTCTAAGTCTAATATCAGCTAGTTCAATTAAAAACCTTTTCTTAATAGTTACTCCAGCTGTTACAGCTTCTAATCTAAAGATATGATTTAATGATGTGCTTTCACCTGAAGCATTTTCATCAACTAATGCAGTCTTTGGGAAGAAGTTAGCGTCATCTGCTCCGGCTTCAAACTGTACAAATGCTACACTCGTATCTTCTGTTGGAGTATACTGCACATAGACAGTGGCCAAATTAAAACCTCCAGCACTAGAAATATCAGTTGTATCATTAAAGCTATCAGTAAGTGTTACTTCCGTAGTCGCAGTGCCAAAAACAATTTTTGAAGGTTGGTTTTTAAAATATGACATTTTGTTCTTTTAAGTTCCTTATAAAATTCTGGTTTATATTTATCCTGTTCAATATCGATTAAAAACGGATACTCATCCATAAGTTTCCTTGATTCTTCTTCTGTAAATTCTTTGTATGAGTCTGGTGGGAATGATCCTTTTATTGTATTCACATAAGATCCTCCCACGATTGGATTATATATTTTCATGATCCGAAAGTCAGAGTTGAACTGACAACCTACTGTTTACAAAACAGTTGCTCTGCCATTGAGCTATCCCGGATTAAAGGGGTTTCCCCCTAAGTATTAGTCGTTATCAGGAGCAACTACAGTAATAGTAGTAGCAGCGTGATTATAAGCGAACCAACCTGTTGCAGACACTTGAATCAAGTGAATCAAGGAGTTAGCAGCTACGTCTAATTGATTTGTTTGGTCACTATCAACTGTGTTAATAGTATTGTTGCTAGAAGCTGGTGTTACCAATTCATATCCGGTAGCTCCTACGTAAAGATCAATAGTTTGACCAATACCAGCAGCTGCACAAGCCGGAAGAGTTACGAATTTAGTAGCACTGTCAGAAGTTACAGTTACAAATGTTGTTCCATCTGCAACTAAACCTGTTGTTAGTCCATCCGCTGTTGCGGTAGCTGTTCCAACTACACTTCTTTTTGCATAGGTCACAGAACTATCTGCAAGTTCAGCAGTTCCAATAGAACCAGCTGTTGTTGTGATAGGTGCTGTTACATTACCAGATGCGTCAGCAACTTGTACGCCACCTACGTATAGAGGGCCTTTAAAATGTGTTCCTGCCATATTTTTTGAAGATTAACTATTTTCCTGCTAAGCAGTCTAATAATCTTCTATTATTTATTTAAGTGGAGGGGGGATTGCTCCCCCCAGCCAACTCTATGCTAAACCAGTACTTCCAACAATTCCTTCATAACTCATAGCACCTACAACTTCGCGGAAGCGACCTTTGTATGTGTATACGTCATTTCTTGAAATCTCGAAAGATACAAGGTTTGTGTTTACTGATTCTCTTACCCATCTAGTGATAGAGTGGTTTCCAGACATTAAGAACCATGCAGTATCAGATCCTCCAGCAGCAGCTCCCATGTAAGGAGATGTGTAGATTTTAATACCATATTTATCGCTGTAAATATTAGGATCATTGTCAGCAGTTCCACTGCGAAGTTTAGCTTCACATACTTCTACAGCTGTTTTATACAATGCTGGTGGCACAACCAAAGTTGAAGCCAAGTGACCATCGATTTCGCCATCCTGAGCTTTTTGCTCATAAAGTGCTGTAATAGCTGTATTCAAAGATGTTTCTGAGAAGGCAGCTGTTATTTTATTGTCGATAGTGTCTCCGTTGATATTTACATGACTATCGCTAATCATTGCAACACCATCAGCTGTCAAAGCAGTTGTGAAAGCGTTTCTAAAGATAGCGAAAGCATTTTTGTCTCGAGTTGTCCGAGCACGTCTTGCAAAGTTACGAACCATTTTTTCGTATGAACCATGCTTGTTGTCATCGAAGAATTCTTTTGGAATATCTACAGATTTAGCAAATTTCACTACTGAAAATGTTTTTGTGTTCGTAATTCTTGGAGTTCCGAGTGGAAGGTCTTGCTCTTCAGCAGTTTGCTCCCATGCTCCAGAACCACCAAATAGTTCCATGATTACAGCAGAACTATCAGCAGTGTCTTGCATGAAGACAGCAGCAGTTTCAGCGGTAGCATGGTTAGGGTGTTGGTCTCCATCCATTTCTTGATAAAATACATCATCAAGTGCAGTTTTTACTACATTAGGATTTAGAGAAGATGAAAAACTCATATTTTCTTTTTGTTAATTATTAAGCGATTACTCCAGATGTTGCAGATGTACGAATTGTGAAGTATACAACTCCCTTAGCGTAGTCACCACCAACAATTTGGATTCCATTTACACCAGCGTTTCCAGCGTTTTCATCTACTGTGTAAGTAGAAGATCCGAAGTCAAACAATACGTTATCTCCACATAGTGCATCAAGTTTTGCTTGTGTATCAATGTTAGAGGTTGTAGTAGCTTTGCAAGCATATACTACTCCTGGAATAGGCATGTATACCATTACTGATCCGTCTGCTGATGCTGTTTGTGTAGAATCACTAGCTGCGATTCCTACCAATTGTGTTGTTGTTCCGATAGCTGGCTCATTGTCAGCCAATGGAATAACGTAAGGACTTCCAGCAGCTTTCAATTTTACTGGTTCTCCAGCAAGAATTGCAGTTGCGGCAGCTTCTGTTTGCCATTTGACTACAGGTACTGTCATGTAAGAATCCTTGATTTTGATGTCATTTTTTGCCATTGTGTTTTAATTAATTTTTTACGTCTTTTGCTGTTAAGCCTCTTCGCTTAAGAAGATACTTATCAGCCTCTGATAATTTAAGACCCGATCCTTTTTCACCCGGAAACACATTTTGTGACGGGTCGGTAACTTTTCCGGATTCTATATCCTTCCTTTGTTTCTCTTGAAATCTTGATTCAGCCTCATTTTGCAACCAAGTAGATGAAGTAAAAACTTCTTTCATACTCTTTCCAGTAGCAACACAAACCTCTTTGATTTCTTCAAGAACAAAAGCAGCTTTTGGATTCCTAGAGATTACAATATCCTCCTCATAAGTTGTAAGGAAATCTGGCTTTGTTGGCACATTTTCCTGAGGTTTAGATACTCCAGCGTCCTTTAACTGTTGCCCAAGTTTTGAAATAGTTGAATCAGCCTCTTTCTTGCTTTTTTCAACATCATCCCAGCTCTTGAAACTTGTTCCTAATTTTTGGTTATAAGTCTCTAAAGCCTTTGTTTCTACTTCTTGAATAGAAGGTGCTCCAGATCCTTCTCCATCTTCAGGATTTAAGTCGTTATCCAACTCTTCCTCATCATGGTTTAAATTCTCTGACATTTATTTTTTTTAGATTTATTATTATTGCATCTCTCGAGTTATACAATAAGATAAACCCTATTAAGGTTACCCTTTTATTTAAAGTTACTAAACTTTCTTTTAAATTCATCCATTATATCTCTAACCATCATTTCAACTAGAGATAATCTTCCTAATTCTTGCTCTGTAGCTACGTCAACTCTGATTCCGTTAGTATTTTTTTTCTTTAAAATACTTTGCACAGAATGAGCTTCAATAATAGTATTAAATTCCTGAATTACGGCATCGTAATAAATACTATTACCAAACCTTTTAAGAAGAGTATTACGTCTTTCTATCTTAGCGTTTTTCTTTTCTTGTTCTATTCTTTGCTGTTCTTTAATGTGTGGATTTGATTCTATTATTTTCATACGTTATTTCCCATTTGTTGAGCTGTTGATAAAGCTGGTCTTATTTGCGGTTGTGATCCTCCCATCTTTCCTGCTGCGGCATTGTTAGCCTGAAGCATCTCCATTTCATTTTGTCTCTCGTCATCAGTTTTCTTATACCTTCTTCCACTTAGTTCTAACAAGTCAAGAATTTCTTCTTCTAGTCGTGTACGAGAACCTGTATAGAGAGGATTATTGAGCATCTGCAACATGTTCTGAACTTTAATGTTTTTATCAAATGATTCATTCGTAATATAAAACTCAACTGAAACTGGAATATTCTTAACCATTTGTTTCTTAATCTCGGCAAAACGATTTCCACCTTGTTTTTGTCGTTCCATTCTAATAGCTTCGACTAACATATCCACTTCCTCATCTTTAACATATTCTCCTCGCATAACTGCAGCTGAAATTCTTTCATAAGCTAGATTTTCGATAAATAATTCTTCTAATTCATTAAGATCTTCAGGAGAACCCATTATAGAAGTCCATTCTTGAGCATCCATGTGTTCTATGATTTGTTTTAGCTTGAAGTTTTCAAAAACATTCTTAAAGTAAATTCCTTGTTGTTCTATCAAAACATCAAAAGTTGTTTTAGAATTTTGCTGGTTGATAACACCGATTGTCGCCGGGGTTGAACTTGGCAATGTTTCACCTGTTCCTTGAGCTGTGATGCCAGTAAGTTGTCTTGCGAACTCAAATACCTTATCAGCTGAAGTAAGGAAATCTATCGTCAAATTACCCATATCTAATCTTTGAAGATCCTCATCACCGGAAACGTCGATAACAGCTCCAGTAGATAGGTTTTCAATAAATTCCTGAGTAAGTGTTCTTTGTTCTCCAAATGAAGGTTGCTTATGAACTATTATTCCTTTATGATTAAGTTCATCATATCTTCTCTTGGTGTTCATGATCTCGTTATACTGCTCTTGAACTCCAGCCATTAATTCATAAACACCCATTCCCATCCATCTTCCACGAATCTTAATAAAGTGTTGTTCTTCGTAAGGAAAAATTGGCTCTTCATCATTAATAAGATAACCTTGTTTTTTAAGATTTTTTTTCTTTATTTTGTCGTAGATAGGTCTTGTTGTGACTGTAGCAAATCTTTCCAATTCATAATCAGCTTGCCATGTAGAAGGTTGTTCATTTTTAAGGGTATTTGTAAGTAATGTTGAGTCAATATACTTAACACATCCTTTTGTTAATTGTTCTTTTCCATTAACCATGAACTTATCCATCTTCCACCATTCATATACTTTGAAATAAAATATTCCATCAGATTGCATCCTTCCATAAAGTTCTTCTATCATATCCCAATTATCAGCCCAATCTTCTTTATGTTGAAGCATGTCATCCCATGTAAGTAAGGTACATTCCATGATTCCATCTTTTTGAATATCTTCTGAATAAGCCGGACGGATAATGTTTTGAAGATTTAAAAGCTTTGATTCACCTTTAACCTCCTTAGAAATAACATGTCCTTGGTTAATAAGCTCCCAGCGAGAATCATTCATAAACTGGTCATATCCAAGATTTTTCATATTAGCCTTAACCGCAGCACGATAAAGACCAATTAGTTCCATTGAAGTTGGCGTAAGAGATCTTATCCCAATATCCTTAGTATCAAGATCTGTATTCTTGTAAATAGTGCTAGCCATTATATAACCAATGTTGTAGAAAAGTTTTCTAGTACCATCGTCATAATATGGTTCTTCAAATTGACCATTCATAAGTCTCACGTTGTTTTCAATAACCTTTCTTAGGCTGTAAGAAACCTGTGGAGTTATTTGAACTATTCCTTCTTGGTATTGATCAATGTATGTTCTAAATTCCATAATTTAAAATTTGTTTTTTTTATATGTGTAAGTTGAAGTGGGTACATTTGAAAAGTCTGGTGTAACAGCCCAGTAACGAAGCATATCTGCTGCATGTGAAGTAAAATCATGTAAAGGTTTTGATTTGTACATTCCACGTTTGTCGTCCCATTCCTTTTGATACTGAGAAATGCAATCCATAAAGTATTGACATTTATCAGAATTAATCCAAAGTTGGTTCATTCTTAATCTAGTAGCTTGTATTCCGTCATCTACTCCTAGTTTTGGAGCTATGTGAAAGTAAATCCCTAGACTTTTAGCGGTTTCTAAACGACTTTGACCTGTAGTAAATTCACGAACAGTAATATCATGTGGAGCAAAGTGTCTTCCGTAGACGTAACCTTTCTTTTGAAGTTCTGTAACGTAATAAGGAAGTCCTTCTCCTTCTGATTCTAAATAGTCAATAAGAACCCATTTACCTCTGTGTTGTTGAAAAAATCCAATCGCTACAGCATCTCCGACACCAATATCCCACCAAGTATGAACCGGAAGTCCTTTTTCTAACCTCATTGGAATAAATCTTTCCTCTTCTCTCATGCGGTAAAGTTCGTCAGCGTAATAAGCACCTTTAATGGAAACATTCCAGTTGCAGTACCACTCCTGTTCAAATTCATCCTGAGTCATTAATCCATCCGCTACAAGTTTGCGATCATCCTCAAGTGCCATTCTTAGATTGTCAATAATTTCTCCTGTCTCAAATTCCAAAGAATCATCAATGGTTTTAAGAATAGCCATCCAATCATCAGATTCTTTTCCTTTAAGATAAAGATTTACGAAGTCGTTTTTACCCTTAGGAGTTCCAATCCAAATAGCATATCCATGATGGTCAGCTAAACATTTTGAAATAACTTCTGTAAATATATTTGAAGGCTGTTGTGAGTACTCATCAAAAACTACTCCCCACAAACCTATACCTCGGAGTCCGTCTACATTTTCCGAACCATATAAAGTGATACGAGAACCATTAGGAAACTCAGCGTAAAGATCGGCAATATTAAATTTGACTCTGGGAATAGTGGCAGCATATTTTTTTAAAATGTCCCAAGCTACGTTCTTAGCCTGTTTATAAGTTGGAGCAATATAAGCAAATTTAGAGTCCGGTGTAATCATTGCATCTCTAATCAAGTGATTAATAGAAGCAACAGTTTTACCACAACGTCTATGGGCTATAATGATGTTCCACCTTTTTTTAGATTGATGAAGTTCCTTTGCCCAATTTCTTTGCTTGTACGGAATTACGATCTTCATCCTTTATTTGTTTTAAAATTAACTTCTTATTTTCCTTGTAATCTTTCTTTGCCTTAACCTTATTATCCTTAGAAAGTTTTCCATAAATAAGTTCTTTTTCTGCACTCACAGTGTTAATAGACATTTCAGCTACACGATATTTTAACTTGTCTAAAAAAGCAGCACGATCAGGAATTAAAGCCACTAAAAAAGTAACTGCCAGATCTTCAGGCATCTTTCCGTTAAAATCACGATAAAAACGATCCATTGCCTTTTGGACTTTTTCTATACCATCCTTAATTTGTTCTGGTGTTTTTTGTTTCATTGTTGCAGAGCTCCAGAGTCGAACTGGATTATCCGGGTTATGAGCCCGGCAAGTGACCGTTACTTTAGCCTGCTATATTTGCCCTAACGCTTGGACTCGAACCAAGAACCTTCACCTTAACAGGGTGCCGCTACTACCATTGAGCTACACTAGGTTACTCACAATGGGGTGACTAGAGAGACTCGAACTCTCTTACTACGTTTCACAAACGTATGTTCTACCCTTGAACTATAGTCACACCACTGTGAATAATGTCAGGGTAGAAAGAGTTGAACTTTCCTTACTAGTATCCAAGACTAGTGTAATACCGATATACCATACCCTGATTTGTTTGATCTAGGGGATGGGTTCGAACCATCGTTCTTTTCTTCAAAGGCAAGTGTCCTACCAATTAGACGACCCTAAAATATCTCCAAGATGGAGTTGATTGGGGTTATTCTGTTGGTAGTTAATTTTCATATTTTTAAATTAGGCGGAAGCCTTACATGTTCACCCTTGAACAATGCTCCCTTCGCTCACTCATACTTACAGGTAATCCTTGTGAACTTATGTACAGATGGAGCCAAAGCCCCTACTATGCTTAAAGTACAATCCGCATAGGGTGAGGAATCAGCTGTAACTTATCCTCTATTATTTTTTCTTCCCTTTTTTCTTACAAGCCATTTTTTTACATTTAACTAATTTTTCTTCTTTTTTTTCAATAAACTTGCTTTCTTTTTTGTCATGTTTTTTCATTACAGACATGTTTACTTTACGAGGTTCTTTTTTATCAACTTTTCTTTCGATTTTTAACATTTTCTTTTTACTTATTCCCATGATACTGTAATTTTCTCATTAGAGGTAGCTTTACCAGTAATAAGTAGAATTGCGTTATTAATCTTATTAAACCCTTCAACCATATCTCTCCATGAAGCTTTGTCTCGTCTTTCAGGATCTTTCATGTCGATAAGCATTTGTTGTCTTTCTTTTTCAAGTTCCATTACCAAGTCAAACATTTCTTCTTTAAAAGCAGGATTTTGAGTTACCGGAGTAGAACTTTTACAATATGAATCAGAATAACCAACTTCTTTCATTGCTTTACCAATATTAGCTCTTTCTCCATCCATGATTTGACGGACAACTTTACGAGCTACTCTACGAGGATTAATTGTTTGAGCTTTTCCAGCCCCGACAAATTTACCATCTATTTTGGTTTTACAGGTTTTTGGTCTTCCTCTTGTTTCTTTTTTCTTTTTTAATAGTGTTTTTACTATTGACATATTCCTTATAAGCTTCTTTAGCGTAATTTAATTCTCCTTTTAAAAGTAAATCGAATAAATTTTCTAAAATACTTGTTTCACGTTCGTTTAAAAATTTTATTTGTTCCTTTGTTGTTGCTTTACCATCTAAAAATTCATGAAAAGATGTTCTAAGTGGTAAGGTTATAGTGTGACAAAGTTCATGAAGAATTGTTTTTCTTTGCTCATCTATAGTTTGTTTAAAAAAACATGGGTAAACTCTTAACGTAAGTCGTTGATAGTTTTCTTCGTATGAAATATCAGCTAAGCTTCCGTTATCAACTTGTTCATGTATGATCTCTTTTTCAAAATTATGGACATTAAACATGAATCCCAAATTATTTAAGAGTTTTTCTATTCTCTCCTGTTCTTTCTTATTTGCCATTTTTGCGTTTTAAGGCCTCTTAAATTTTTTAGTAGTACCAAGACACCATCTTTCAATAAAAATTCAGCACAGCTCAATTTTGATGCCAATCTTGTCGCTCCACAGAGTTGTTTCTATTCCTTAGACAACTCAAATGATTGTTTTATTAATGTATCTTTGTAAGAAGGAAGATAATCTTTACGATCTACACATTTACGAAACCATTCTGATACTGTTCTTTTCTCGAAGTTTCCTCCTATACAAGCTATATTAAAGCAAATTAGTGAACTTGTTAGTGGATTCTTAGATTTAATTCGATTAAACCTTGCTTGTAATGACTTCATTTAGTTATCATTTTTGATTACTAATGATATTGTATCACTCTTTTAAAATCTTGTCAAGGTTATTTTTTTATTTTGGCTTTATAGAGCTTTAAAAGTCGTATTTTTGAATTGGGGATTTTTTTTAAAACTGTAATTTAAAGCCTATTTTGGGGATGGCTTTTTGTGGGGGATATGAGGGTAAAGAAAAAATTTCTAACACCTGCCCCTCCCCACCCCTACCCTATCTATTGACATATATATATAAATATTGTGATATATAGTATAAAAATAGTAATAAATAGACTTTTATATATATGCCTGGATATATAATGCTAATAAAGGCTTATCTAAAGGTAGGTATAGTGTCGCACAATATACATTTTGCGACCCTTTGCTATTATTATACATTTGTGTTGTAAATTAATTTCATTTATTTTTATATTTTCAGGCTCTCTGTCTGTGTATTGGATATATAAAACGAAATAAAACGAAATAAAATGAAATCAATTCAAATTAAACTAAATCAATTCTAACTATTCTATATGCTACTATTCTCTATCTCTTGTCTCTCTTATGGATATTAGATGCTTAACTGTATATCCTACCAATTTAGTAGACTTTATTATAAATATGTATTAATTCATTATTACACTCCTCCTATGTATAAATATCTTTACGCCGTTTTTATCAATTATTATCTTTAACAGCGTTTTTATAATATTTATTCATTTTTCGACCTCTAAAATTGACTTGTAAGGCGTTTAAATATTCTTTAGTGGTTATATGTACCTTGCCTTGAGTTATCCACAGGTGAAAAAATAAAGTAGTATTGACAAGATTTTTAAAAATGCTATAATGTAATAGTAATAAGTAATAAAAATAAATGGTTAAAAAAATGTTATTGCTTGCGGTGTTGTTTGTTTGTTTCTTCTCTCTAGTGGGGATTGACTCTAGCAACTACTGCCGGAAAAATGGGTTAGACTACTATCACGATTGTAAATAATAAATAAAACTAGAAAAGGAGGTGCTAAAATGAAAATCAAAAAAAATGGGTTTGTAATGTATGGAGCATGTAAAGAAATACGAGCAAGGTTAAAAGCTCAACGCTCAATACTAATTATAACTAAAAATTTAACTTTGCACGATTTATGCAAGCAATAACATGCAAGAATATCAACTTTGGTTACTTGATACCCTAATTAATCAAGAAAAAGACTAAACACATGAGTAAAAAAGAAAAACAAGCAATTAAAAAATATCTTATAATGAAGGCATGGAGCTTATCAGCGCGTGAAATTAAAAGAGCAACGGCAAGACAATACTTTAAAAAATAATAGGGCTTAAAGCCCACATAAAAAAATGGAACGAATAAAAACACTTTTGGAGATAATCGAGGAACTAGGCAACGCCTCAAAATATAAGGAACAAGGAGAGGCTTTTTTGACTGAAACTAACACAACGCTTGAAGTAGTCGAGGCGGTTCCGCAAAAATCCCCACTATGGGCAAAGGATCAAAATCATGGCATACATTACAGCGTAAAGCTATCAAATAAAAATGGCTCTTATACTTTTGACTATTGGGATAGTATAGCGAATAAGGAAAAAGTTATCAAAAGAAAGCCTAATGCCTACGATATACTCACATCAGTTAATCCAGACGACAGCCAAGATTTTGCAGAGTTTTGTGCTAATTATGGATATGATGAGAACAGCCGAACAGCGGAAAAAACCTATAATGCAGTCATGGAACAATCAAACAATATAAGGCGGTTATTTTCAATTGATGAAATAGATGCGTTGCAATATATACAATAGTTATCTTTTTAGCCCTCTTTACCGGGGGGCTTATAAATCTAATTAAATAATAAAAAAATATGGAAAAAGCAAATAAAGAGCTAATGATTATGTTAATCAATGAGTGGCTTAATGAATCAGAGGAGGGGAAAAAAATATCAGAGTATGATGAAATGGCCGTCTATGAGTTAATCGGAAAAATGAGACAATAGCCCTCTTTTATTGCTTATAAATTTTATAGGCAATATAAAGCGGATTATATACTAATCTAGCCCACTGGGAACGTTTAGACCTTAACAACTAATAAACACGCTACAGGCTCATTTTTGGGCTTGTGGGGTGTTTG
>JBAZRX010000015.1:0-18571 GCA_041662725.1 Minisyncoccota bacterium | reverse complement strand
TTTCAACGCGCCGTGACAATTGCGGCAGTCGATTTTGTAGTGTCCAGACACAGTATACAAGAATCGCAAATCACAGAAAACCGTTATCCACAGTTACTGCTTGCAGGTTTTTATCGGTACCATAAGCGTTAACCACTTTAATCTGTATTTTGCATGATCCTGGCTTTATTTTGGATAAGCTCGCTACACAGTCCGCTCTAACTTTGTCGGAAACGAGATTAACATTAAACGTTAGTGTTTTGCCGTCAGGTGAAAGAATAGGTTGATCAAGAACTTCACTTTGAATTAAAATATAATTACCTGGAGGATACACCTTTCCGTTTATCTGAGTACCGGTGATTCCTTGAATTGACTTAGAAAATCCAGAACCAGATATTACAACTTCTGTTCCAACAGCTCCTTGGTTTGGAGAAATTGCATTAATTTTAACCGAGCTTTCCGCTTTTGGTATAGTACCTTGGAATAGTAGTATTCCGACGACAGCAACTGCGCTACATGTAGTGATAATACGAGCTTTCTTCTTTTTCAAAATTTCTTTCATATTTTTTATTAATAATTAATAATAGAATCTTTGATATAAATATTGTACCATAATAAGTATAATTATTGCGCAAATTGATCATTGATTACATTAGATCATACCTTTTGTTATACTTGATGCATGAAGACTTTTGTAAAATGGTTGAAAAGAGTACTCTATCTTTTTCTTATCGCAGTTTTACTTATTATAATTGTATTTGTGATTGTAAATTTATCTACAAAAGCATCAAATGATAGAAATTGGAATGATGATCAAAACATTCTTCCATATGCTGAAATTAGTAATAATCTTGTATCTATTCACAACATTAGAAACTTTACATACGCCTCAACTACAAGTTATACACCGAACTATTACGACAAAGTGTTTGATTTAAATAGACTAAAAAAAGTCTGGTATATTGTTGAGCCGTTCTCTGGTATTCCTGGCTCAGCTCACACGTTTTTGAGTTTTGAATTCGAAAATGATCAATTTGTTTCAATTTCAGTAGAAATTCGCAAAGAAAAGGGTGAGTCCTACGATCCGATTAAAGGACTTTTCAATAAATATGAACTGATGTATGTGATTGCAGATGAGCGTGATGTAATAAAGTTACGTTCCAACTTTCGAAAGGATCTTGTGTATATATATCCCGTAAATACTACAAAAGAAAAGACACAAAAATTATTTTCAGACATGGTCACACGAGCGAATGATCTGAAAAATTACCCTGAGTTTTATAATACGATTACTAATACATGCACTACCAATATTGTAAGTCATATAAATAAAATCACTCCTAATAAAGTTCCGCTTTTTAATCTACGTATCTTGCTTCCTGCAAATTCAGACAAACTTGCATACAATCTTGGACTAATTGACACCAACCTTCCCTTTGAGGAAGCACGTATAAAATTCATTATAAATGATCGTGCAATAAAATATGCTAACGATGAAGATTTTTCAGTTAAAATTAGAAACTAACTTTTTAACGTAGTAATAGGTCTTGCCTGTAAAATATGTAAATCGTTATTTGAAATAGCCCATTCAATATCAGCAAAGTAACCTAATTTATTTTCTATTTCTAGTGAAATCTTGGCAACACGTTTAATATCATCTGGAATGTCAGACTCTGAAATATTATTTTTTCTAACAACATAATGATCTGGAGTTGTTGTACCAGAAACCAATAATTCGCAAGGGCCATTAACTGATTCTATAACCATGACAGATTCATCGTTTCTTACAGGATCAACACTAAATGCTACCCCGGATATGTCAGCGGACACCATTTTTTGGATAATGACAGCCATTTTACCTATGGCATTATTTTGTGAATAAGCCAAAGCATGATCTGTATTTAAAGATTTAATACACTCTTTTATAGATTCTATTAGTCTTTCCTTTGAAACATTTAATACACTCTTATACTGTCCAGCAAAGGACTTTACCACACCATCTTCTCCTACAGCGGAACTCCTAACGGCGACCAAACCACCTAAATCATCATAAGCTCTATGAATATCGTTCTGGATTAAAGTAATATTTTGAATATCAGATGAAATCACAAAAAAATCTGGTACATTAAAACCAAGATCTTTCAATCCTATAAGCGTCTTTGCTTTTCCGCCTATATATCTTTCAGAACCATTATTATTTTTGACACTAGAAATAATATACGACATACTTCTTTATAATATATGAAAACCGTTAGTGAAATTATCTATTTTATATCCCCGTTACTTTTTGCCGGACTTATTCACCACCTTGTGATTATAAGGTACAACTTATTCTCATTTCTCTCAAAACCAATTGACCACAACCTACATTTCAAAGGCAAACCATTACTCGGAAAATACAAGACTTGGCGTGGAATCATACTGGTTCCAATATTATCAGGTGTAGGTAGTTTGATCATATCACAAATAGTAGTGATCCCTCTATCATTACAAACATTTTGGGTAGGATTTCTATTAGGTGTTGGATATACAATTGCAGAATTACCCAACAGTTTTATAAAGAGACAGCTCAACGTAAAGGCTGGAGAAAAATCTGAAAATAAATTTAGAAACACTTTTCTCATACTAGATCAAGTAGATTCTGTTGCTGGAGCAATTATAGTTATGTTATTTATTTACCCAGCAAGTGTAATGCTCTGTGTATCTGTTCTACTTATAGGCAGTCTTCTACATTTCACAGTAGATCTATATTTATATAAGTATGGTTATAAAAAACTAAGAAATAACCAGAATCAAAGCTAAACCCGCAGTAATTGGAATTATAAGATTGTCCCATCCACAAGATAATATTGCTTCTACAAAAGTAACGCCAGCAGCATAAATAGATAGTAAAATTAGTCCTAAAATCGAATTGTTGCTTCCATATAAAATATAATATGAGATAAAAATAGCTATAGTAAACAAAAAGAAAATGGCTGAACCTTCAATAGTTTTATTTCCACCAAATACCCTGTAACTTTTTTTGCCATATATATTTCCAATATAACCAGCTAAACCATCGGAAAAACCGAGGACGAGACAAGAACCTTGATACGCGATTATACTTAATGGCCAGACAATAAGAGCAGATATAGCTATTCCTAGAGGAAATACAACCTCTCCAATACCCAGTCCATCCTTATCATGAATACCCTTAAAAATGTAGTTCTTTTTGCTTATAAAAATAGCCAAAGTAAATAATATACCTATACTAACCGCATCAACATTTGATATGAAGTACGGCAAAAAGAAAGAAACTACAGAACCTGCAATATGGGCAGTTTTTCTCGAAGATAAGAAAGACACCTTAAATTTACGGTAAGATACTTCGGAACCAACAAAAACTATCATATATAAAATTAGTACTATTAGTATATTTATCATATTAAATTTTTTTCAAATACTTCGTACTTTCTATAAGGAACAGAATTTTGATCTGTAATAGATTTAATACGTTCATTATCAACTGACATAGTTGAAAATATAAATTTCTTGAAACCGTCCTTCTCAGCTTTCATATAAACGAAATATAACATGGCACTGCCCAAGTTCTTACCTTGATATTCAGGCAAAAGACCAATCGTTTTTAGTACAAGAGATTTCTCATTTAAATTAAATATATCTGGCATAGCAAAGAAAAAGCCGACAGATTTATGTTCAGAATTCTTTAATAAAAACACATAATATGGTTTTGGTATTTGAGTATATTGCTCGGCAAAATACAGAAACTCTTCTTCTGAGATTTTATAAAATGAATAACTACCTTCAAAAATCTTACTTGTTAAGGAATAAATATCGCCAATACTTTCTTTAAAGTTTTCTTCCGACAGTAATTGATATGAATAGCCATCATTTATCGACTTGGAATAAAAACTATTATAATCTTTAATTTTAGTCTTTTCGATTGATTCGGTAGTTGTTATATTTTGATGTCCAACATCAAAACCATTATTTAAAAATAAATCTCTATAATATCCGAGGGTAAACGGTTCAAGACAAAAAGGTTGATTGTCTTCAGGAAAAGAAACTCTAAAATTCTGCCATACTGAAATATTTATAGGTCCACGATATTGTTTTTTCCCAGCATTTTTTAAAAATATACTCGCCTTATCAAATAATTGATCTGCGTATTCTCGTCTATTCTCACATTCAAAAAATCCAACAATACCTTTATCATCAAATCTCTCATCTATTATTACAGCTATGTGTCCAACAACTTGACTGTCGTCAAATATAAAGTAATTTTCAACCTTTCCGTATTTAAAAAATGGATTATTAAGTGAAAAAGTCTTTTCAAATTCCTGGACTTTTGATTTAGCAACATTGGGATAGTTTTTATACAGATTAAAAATAAGAGTCTTATAGTTTTCTATAGATACACCGGTATTTATTTTGTAAGTATTAGTCGTTTTCATTATTATATACAAAACATAAAGATAGATATCGTCAAAATCATACAAATGAATATACCTAAAAATATTGACGTTGGTTTTCTGAATCTTAATTTGGTCACCATCATTAGAGACATAGTAACCAGAATTAATGGGCCGACAATCTGAAGCAATTGCTTATCTAACATATTCACCACCATCATAATCATGACAATAAAATGACTGAAGAACACGGGCATACCAAGATAATATTTCTTTTCGCCTTCAACTTCAAAACCATTATTGGTAAATCTGACTAATCTGAAAACACCAGCAAGTAAAAATAAACCAATTGAAGACAGTCCAACGATATTACTCATCCCAAATTCATTGAACAAGATTATTGCTGGGTACATCAAATAAACAATAATATCAGTCAAAGTATCAAATATTGCTCCGAATCGGCTTTCGGCCCCAAGTTTTCTAGCCAAGAAACCGTCAAGTGAGTCTGTGACAAAAGCCAGTAAAGCAAATCCAAATGAAAAATACAAATAACCATGTACAGCAAAATAAATAGCAATTAATCCGAGAATTAATGAAATTGCAGTTATTGTGTTAACTAGTAAATATTTCTTCATAATTTTGTTACCACACCGTTATTCAAATTGAGTTCAATTTTTTCACCAGACCTGACAATATTTGTTGCATTTTCAACACCCACAATACATGGAATATTTAGTTCTCTGGCAACTATAGCCGCATGAGACAACATTCCCCCTCTTTCAACAACCAACCCTTTGATGAGAGGAAATATCAAAGTCCAACCAGGATCTGTATGGGTAGTTATAATTATTTTGTCATTAAAATTTATAGAAAAGTTAAACTCTTTCATAACAAGAGCTTCACCTGTTAATTTTTCTAATCCCCCCATAGACACAACCATCCCCTTCATCACCTCAGGCACACTCTTTTCTTCTACTTTTGCTGTATAAGATTTCTCAAAACTATTTATTGATAGATTGGTCTCTATTCTTCTTGGAAATTCAATGGCTTTCCACAAAGATATTGATTTCTTTCTATCACTAATCAAAGTCTTGAATTTATTTTTATCCTTTGGAGTATCACTCAATATTTCTTCAAGAGTAAGATAAAAAATATCATCACTACTATCGATTAGATCGTCATTAGTATACTTCTTCCCAAGTTCAACAAACAGCTTTCTAGCAAAACCAAAAATTAAAGTTCTTTTGAATCTTGTTTCTTCCCTCATTCGTATAGTATTTTTAGCCCAAGATAAAAAGAAAGATAGAGTGAGACGTCTTATTAGACCAATATTACAATTCTTCACAGAAGCTCGCTCTATATTCTTATTCAAAAAAGCTTGATCATTTTTTACAGCATTAATAATTATTTGTATTAATATTTCAGGGTATTCGTTAAGGCACTTTGATTCTAATTTAAGCTCGCCTGGCATGCGATCGCCATATTTGTTTATGTAATCAAATATTTTTTTAGATATTACATGCTCTTGATATTGTTTTCGTAAAATACTTAAAATTATTTCTGGTGTTTTATCTGACTTAAATAGATTGTAAAATTCTTTATCAGCTTTAATTGTCTCGACAATACTCATAATCACTAGTCCAGGATCAAGTGAAATGAGTGGAGTAGTACTTCCAACATATAAAAAAGTATATGAATTCTCTTTTGGGAGCCACTTATTAAAGAGTTTACGAACAATTCCAGTACTTACCATTACAGCAAAATCGTTTGCAATTGGTATTTTCCAATAGACAACTAACTTACTTGTCAATAAAGTGAATATTTCTTTTAATGATTTATCATTTTCTTTCGACAAATCTTTGCCATTATAATATGTATAAGTATCATCAAAATTAGAACAAAATCGTCTTACCAAATAATCCATAAAGACAAAGGAAATCAATATCTTGAATGCTTGCCAAAGTGTTTTTGGAAAATAAAAAAACCATCTTTCAAAGAAAGATTTGGAGATCTTTTTTTCAAAATCAGTTTTTTTATTAACCCCGAGCATATCTTCAAAGAATCCTTTATTGAAGGAATACCCAGGAAGAAAAGACACTAACCTATACCAATTGGTTAAATCGTAATACATACGCCCACCAATATATACCACCATTTCTGGAAACATATCTGCATTTTCTCTAACTGTTTTCTTGCTAACACCCATTATATTACAGAAATTCTTATACACCTCTTGATATACATATTTAGCAAATGAAAATGTCAGGGGTGTTGTTACCCCTGAATAACTTTCTGCTAAATTTGAATTATCGTATATCTTCATTTATTTCAATAATATAAACATGGTTCCTATACAGGAGATAAAGACAAAATATATTGATGACAAAAAAACTTTCTTAGCTGTTTCTGGTATTGGTTTCCTATTAAATTTGTATAACCTATACACAAAGATAACCATAAAAGATAGTGAGATTATTACCAAAAACAGTGAATCTAAACTAATAATCCACATTAGTATTATCAAGCTAATAATAGCTACAGTAGAAATTACAAGTAATAACAAAGAAGCACCACGTATTCCATATTGAGCTGTATAGGTATCTTTCGAAGCAATTTCTAGATCCTTTGATCTAACTTTTCTTGCAACTTCTAACAGGAACATAAATGAGCCGACATAAAGCACAAGTAACCAAAAAAATGGGTTACTAAGGGAGGTTATTTTGAATCCGTTTATAGCACATAGGTAAAAAAATAATGGGAAAAGTAATACCTCGTGAGATGCAATATATACTGTAAAGTGATTTTTGATCCAATCTCTAACAAAAAACTCTTTAAACATCAAAAGTGAATAAACGAACGATATTATGAAAAAGATTACTCCATCAACACTTGAAACAAGTGCTATAACAAATTCTAAAATAATTAGTGGGACTAGTATAAAACCCAATTCTTTTTTTGAAACGAGACCCCTTGGAACAGGACGATGTGCATAATGTTTAAGATCATGCTCATAATCTTTGAATTCATCAAAGATTCTCAACCTTAAGAAAAATAAAAATAGTGCTGTTGCTGATAATAATATCGGCACCATCAGTAGTTTATGTTGAAAATAAGCTTGAGTACCAATTGCCAAAACCCCACCTAATATTAAAGATAGTGGTACAAATTGTCCAAGATGGAAACGCTCTTTTGAATATTTGTATACCCTCCCGATAAAATTCTCATTTTGCATATCATGTTCGTGGTACACTTTTCTTAAAGGCGCTATCAATGTCTACGTCATTCCAACCACCACTTTTTAGATTGGCTCTTATTATCGTATCATTTATTGTTCCTAAATTACGCGAACTAACAATATATCCGATAATAGCTAATTCACTATTCGAAGAAGGAGTACTTCCTACCGACTGAGTATTGGTACCTGTTGATAATGGTTGTGTTTTTTTACCAAAAAATAAGCCAAGTGTCTTAGTTACAACCGTGCCTAATAACCATAATCCTGGAAGCCAAACCACTGCTGTGATACCAGCTGTGCAAAAAATTGAGAAAGCGGCAAAACCAAGTAGTCCATATACTGTCCTAACTCCACCAGATGGAGTAGACATCCCATAGAAAAATACAACCACAATCAACGTAAACAACCCTACGAGAAAATTAATTATTTTTGAGTCTTTCATATGTTTATAATTTATTATCAAATATAATTGCCCAATACCTGATAAAAGCAACCGCTAGAGCCAAGTAGAATGGAACAGCAAATATTACTTCCACTGGAATATTTAGTCCTGGAACTACGAATCCAGAAAAGTTAGCTACTGTGCTAGGTAGATACACCCTATAACCGCTATGAATCAACCATGCCTCAATAGGAGCAATTATGACGGTGGCAGATGCAAGATAAAGTACAAATCTTTCAACTAAATTTTTGTTAATAAAATATTTATCAACAAGCCATGTTGAAATCAATATCACTAATACCCAGCCACTACTTAATATAATGGATATATCTCTCCAGATGTATGACCATGAAGGAAATCCAACATTATCAACCATTGCTCCAACTAGAAGTTCAAAAAGTAGTACACCAATAAGAGATATTATTAAATTTCGTCCTGGCTTGCCCTTATTCATTGGAACAAGTGGTTTATTGTCTAGATAGAAACTAAAATATTTATAGAAAGCAATAATCAAAGAGAAAAGAAGTGGGAGATAAAGAACTGCTAACCATGACATTCCAATTGCTGGGATTATCGTACTATCAAAGGCTTCTAGAGTTTCTGGTGCATAACCTCTGATACCGAGAAAGCCAACAAAATTTTCAACAATAACCATTACCGGCCATAAGATAACTATACTCAATAGATATTTATATGCCTCTTTTAATTTTGGGAGAAGAATATCAACTAGAAAAACTGATGTTAACGTCATACTTGCAAGACCTATCGTAAGTATCCAACTGATACCATGGTAGATATATGCCCAATTGCCTAGATGTAGATTCAACCACATTGGTGCTGTAAAAAATTCAAAAATGAAAGCACCTATTAAAATTACAAAATAATGCTTTAAAATATTTTTTTTATACTTTGACAATATAAATAATATGATTACGGTAGCAACTATAATAAATAACTGATACAGAATGGTTCCAGTAGTTGGTGTCTTATCAAAACTACAAGCAGCTGTTTGACAATTAAATATAAAATCGAGCATGGTTTTTTGTTAATTTCTAATAAAAACTTATTGACTATTTATACAAGTATTGCATATTTCTGACACATTTCCAACGGTATTCCCAGACTCTTTTACTCTACACCCTCCCCACTTAGAACTACCGAAACCCTCAGTTGAGGACATTCTCTCCCATATCTTATAAAGGGATTCTTCCCTAATTGAACCAAATCGACGATGATAAAAATCACATGGACATATTTCTCCATACGGAGTTATGTAGAGATAATTTGACCCACACGAACATCCTACTGCCACATGGCTAGTTGAGTAAGCGTAAATGATAATACCTGGGTAATTATCATCATCGTTATACTTTTTGACATGCTCAATCATCTCGTCAACCCATTTTTTATGCCCCATCAAATCTTCACGATTACCATATCTACCAACAGGTAAAGCATCAAAAACAAGAACTTCATGAACGCCTTTGGATTTTGCCAATTCAATTATTCTATCTAGTTCACCATTCTTATAGTCATTTTCATCAACACAGCAAGAAATTCCAACAGTAAGACCGACTTTTTTTGCGACAATTATCCCCTGAAGAGCTTTAGCGAACAATCCCTTCGTTCTCCTTTTTTTGTCGTGTATTTCTGGTGTAGCAGAATCTAAACTTATATATACACCATCAAGTCCTGCATTTGAAATTTCCTTAGCCCGATCAGCTAAAAGCCATCCATTAGTAAATAAAATTGCAATTGAAAGATCTTTATTGATAGTCTTAATAATTTCACATAAATCTGATCTCATTAGCGGTTCTCCTCCTACCAAATTTATAACTGACACGCCAAGGTCTTGGGCATCCTTCATCATTTTTTTTATTTCAGGAAGAGAAAGAACTTTTTTTGTTTTATCATTAATACTTTCAAAAAAACTACAATGTTGGCAATTTGCATTACAAACGTCATTTACAGCAAAACTTAGTAAGTTTGGCATAGGCTTATTCTGTAGAACTCTATATAAAATTCTTGTGAAAAAGTTTGCCGATGGTTTACTAAAGAGAGGAGGCGTTGAGAGTGAGTATACAGGGTAACCGCTCTTGAAATGAATTACTTTATTATGATTTAAATATATAGAATAGACTCGTTTAAGAAACTCATCAGAATATCCTAAAGCTTTAGTACTCATTGCCCATCTTAATCTAATCTTTTGCAGAATTCTTTTCATTTTTTTGTGAATATTGTTTAAACATATGGTATAGCAAAATAATTAAATTTCCAATTCCTAAAATAAAACCTATGGCGCCTATTTGATAATGTAAACTTGGGGAAGTTTGTACTAGAGAATCCCATTTAATCCAGACTGATGGAAATGTATGTATAACTCCAGCACCAATTAGAGCAAGCGCAGCTAGAAATTTAATATAAGTTATTATCGATTTAATCATAAAAAATTAAAAAAAAGATTCCGTAAAGATATAAAATTCTGGAACACCTTTAATCCTAAGAAGTCTTCATATATCATTAACAAACCGGATGGAACCATATATATAATAACATTTTTATCTAACGAAGTGACATAGGACAAATCTATTCTATCTCCCTCGCCCCCTTCTCATATTGTCTCAACGGCAAATCACTCCAATTTTGTAGTATTGGTGTAACAAATTCCCATGAAGTCATGATTTCTTCAGTAGAAGTAAATAAGGTTTGATCACCGATAAAAGCGTCGTGTAAAAGACGTTCATAATCGTTCTGAATAATACTAAATGAAGGTACGTCAGAATATTTGAATTTCAAAGTTTTAGCCTCAATCGCAAAGTCTTTTCCTGGAGTTTTAACAAAAAACTTGATCTTGATACCTTCATCAGGCTGAATACGAAAAGTTAGGATATTTTGAATTTCTGAAGAATGTTTGGCTGGTCTAAAGTAAACATCTATTTCTGTTTTAGATTCATAGAGGGCTTTACCACTTTCTAAATAAAAAGGTACATCTTTCCATCTAGATAAGCCTATAAGTGCTTGTATACGGAAATATGTTTCTGTGCGTGATTGTGCAGATACTCCTTGCTCTAATAAATAACCCTTATATTGCCCACGAATAACCGCTTCTGGTAATTCCCTCTTTGAAAACTTCTTTAGAGCTTTCAAAACAATTATGCGTTCTTTGCGAATATCTTTAGCAATTAATGATCTTGGTTCATTCATAGCTATGAGAGACAACATTTGGAGCATATGATTCTGTCCTACATCACGCAAGGCACCGATCGGATCATAATAAGTAGCACGACCTTCAGTACCACTTTTTTCATAAAGTTTTATATGTACTTTTTCTATATATTTATTATTCCACATCGGCTCAAACATCGGATTAGCAAAACGAAAAGCAATAATGTTCTGCAAAGCCTCCTTGGCTAAATAATGATCTATACGAAATATTTGTTCTTCTTTGAAAAGTTTACCCAATAATCTATCCAATGAACGAGCAGTAACAATATCATTACCAAACGGTTTTTCTATAAGAATACGTGTCCAGCCCGTCATATCATCACAAACTTCTGCAAGCCCAGAAGAAGCCAAATTGGTAAGAATACCTTCATATAAATTCGGTGGTACTGAAAGATGAAATAATTTGTTAGAACATTGACCCCAATTGTTATCAATGTTTGTAAGACGTTCTTTCAAACGAGTGTATGCTGGTTTTGAATCAAAATTACCCTGTTCATAAGACATATGATCCATAAAGTGTTTGATATCTTCCTCTTTGAATTGACCAGGCTTTATATTCAAACGACTACGTATAAGTTCGCGAAATTCTTCACGTGTAAAATACCTACGCGAAAAACCAATAATCGCGAAACGTGGTGGTAAAAGTTTTTTCGTAAATAAAGCTAAAAGTGCTGGCAAAAGTTTACGTGCGGCAAGATCACCTGTAATACCGAAAATGACGAAAATAGTCGGGTGGAGTGCTGAAGTATTTACGGTTTCTTTAAAGTCGTGAAAATTTACCATAGGGTTAGTTTACAGTGCAACCTACCTTTGCTCAAGTTATATATTTTCTCCCCAATCAGTCCACATCGGAAAAAAGACTGCCGAAATATAAACGCATGGCAAAATGAAAATACCACAAATTATCCAGATGGAAAAATAAAAAGCTTTTGGTAAAACAGAAATGAAGGCCGAGAACATTTCTGTCCAGACCTCCCAAAGTTCTTTGGTTATGGTTGAAGCCATTTCTATCATATGGCGATATTAGCGTAATCGGGATTTTGATGCAATAGATTAGGTAACAAAACGTATTGTGCCATTGCTCGGTCTCGGATAATATACAGTGAGATTCAGCAAGGGTTCTTTGACACTTTCCAATATATCACAATTAGGTCTCTCGGTCGGGGCACGATTTAGTCCCAAGAACGCTTTTTGTTGATTTCCTCTTTGTCTCGAAATGCCTTTTCCAGATCCACTCCCAAGTGATTACAAATGTCCAAAAGATAAATGAATACATCCGCAGCTTCTCCTTCAAGCTTGAACTGTTCTGAATTCTTATCGGTTTTTATGTTTTGAACTTTGCGGACTGCTTTCGCCATCTCGCCGCATTCTTCGAGAAAAAGCATAAACATTTCAGGAACTGTCTCTTTGTCGAAGCCTCGCTCCTTTACCATTTCCGCGACATAGTTTTGAAAGTCAGCGAGAGTGGGATTCTGTTTGAGGTTTAGATTGGTCATGATTTATATTTTAACATGTTTTAACTCTTCAAGCAGATTGTCGATAAGTGAATTCAAATTCGCTTTCTGTTCGAGTGAAAGGCCTCGAGGAACAGAACTTTGTAAGTTTAAATCAGCAACTCTAAAGGAATTAATGGAGTCAATCGGGAGATATGCAATTGCTGATGTTTTTAGGATAGTTTGTGCTGATAGAGATATTTCCTCGGAAAATTGATTTATTTCTTCTGCCATAACGATAGGAATATGGTGAATGGAAGCAAAACTCATTTCTGCCGCTACGCTTTTTCCTACGTAACCTCCAACATTTGCCACGTATAAGAAATCTATCTTTTCAATTTTTGACATGAATTCTTTTTCTAAAACATCTGCTGATTTCTTTGAATCATCGGTCGAGAGAAGAACAAAACTTGCCGCGCTGTTTACAGCATCTTTGGTCGCTGGAGCAAGCACTTCGATGCCAGCTTCTCTAAAGGCTTCCAACGCTATACCAATCTCATCGAGATGTTTCCTAAAACTTCCTGAAATGACTGCCTGTGTTCCCATGTCTCAATCTTAGCTTACTATCGGAAAATCGAGTAATTCAGACCTCTCGGTCTGTCTCACTAGCGTGTGCACTCTACAGGAATCGAACCTGTGACCTTACCCGTGTGAAGGGTACGCTCTAGCCAACTGAGCTAAGAGTGCCTAACGTACTGGTCGGGGCGCCGAGAATCGAACTCGGACCTCACGCACCCGAAACGTGTATACTACCACTATACTACGCCCCGAAACATTCAACATACAGGTGTGTTTATTAGGTTAACATATTTTTATAGACTTAGTGAATTTAATTTGAGATGTTGATATAATCATTCTAGTATTAATTTGTACAACATAAGGAGGTTAAAATGCACCCTCAAATAATAGATAACTTAACTGATGAAACATTGAGAAACATTGCTGAAATTCGAGAAGAGCCACTAGAAAACGGTATTCTCATTGTCGTTCCGAGTGTATCAGATAAAAAAATTGTAGATCAACTTATTTCTGAAATACTACAAGCACAGCGAGACTTCGAAGAATCACAAAAAGATTTAGCTACCGTTGTTTTCAAAGGTTATACACCACATCACTAGTGAGATTTCATATCTCTATAGTAATGAGCTCCTCCCCAGGCTCCGCTACGCTGCGCCTGGGGTTTCCTTTTGTATTGCTAACGCGCGGAGAATCACACCCATTCATTCCCGTCCTCAAGAGTGGGACTTTTTTCGTTTTTTATCCAGGCAGGGTTTCCTGGGATATAATAAAACCCAAGCCATGTGCTTGGGTTGAGATTATACGCGTATTCTCAGAGCGTTGGGTTTAGTGTCTAATGATTTTCCATTCGAGTCTATGAAGTACGTAAATAAGAATACCGCACATCACAGTCGAACGAACTGCGTATACGAACGCCAATACATCATTTTTCTTTAGAGCTGTGTAGATAGCAATGACACTAGCTATAAATACACACCACCAAGTAAACAATGATTCCGTGTTCTTCTCCGCCTTCCAAAACTTTACTATGAGCATGGCGTAGGAGATGATGAGCAAAAGTTGGGTAAGAAGGTTTGGTATAATGCCGGTTCCTTTCATGCCCAACACAATAACTATCCAAAGAATTGTGATACCACCAGATGCAACTAAACACCTCTTTTGAAAAGAGTTAAAGATCACATCTTCACCATTGTGGTGGGCACGCACATAAACAGCAATTAGTGTGCTGAACACTGCAAACACACTAGCCGCGTTTAGTGATCCACCAAGCCAGTTGGCATGTGGACTTCCAAAGTAAGTGACAAGTGACAGTGTGAGTGCCACGGTACTTACAATCCAACTTGCAACAACAGTTTTGATCCGGTTTGCAATGACGAGACCGACGTACCAAAAAAGTCCGAGTGAAATAATGACCGAAGCCACTATCGCACTAATTTCGTATGATTTCAAAGTACTCCTTATAGTAAATTGTTGTTATTATAAACTTGCTAAAGGATAGCATATTTATAGCTTTTTGTCAAAGTTGTGGACCATAGCGGATTCGAACCGCTTGCCTCTTCTATGCCATAGAAGCGCTCTACCGATTGAGCTAATGGCCCTTAAATATTATTCTCGGAATTATTGAGATTTGATTATATATGTCAGCGGAATAATAATCCAATCTGCATACACCTTTATAATCATCTTTTAACGTCTTCTTTCCAAAAGATCTCTTATCTACTTGTGGCTTATTAAACAAGTCTTTATCAAGATTGGTTATTTTTGACCAGTAATCTTGCAACTGTTCAATATCCTGATCTGCTCTGCATTGTAATGTACATCTGAATTTTCTTTCATCAAGATTATAACAATTTCTCAATAAATACAAAAATAATTGAATAATATATGGATTAGAATTACAAAACGTTAATGAACCACCTCTTTTTGATCCTTCACCTAAATACAACATCGAAAGAGCTATTTTACAAATATCTTTATTATTAATTATCTTTTTTAGTGTAAAATTATCTGCTTTTATCCTACGAAAATAATTATTTCTGGACTTCTTTAAAGTATTTAGAGCTTTTAACCTAATTCGATTTAGATGTTCGATATTTTTTGAACGAACTTTTTCTTTAACACTTTTAGATAAATTAATATTTTGCAACCAATAAGATAATGTGGACTTAGAAATCTTTTTTCTTAAAACACAATTAATTTCACTATAAGTTTTTCCTTTACTACGTAAAAATATTGCTCTTTTTTTAAGATTCGAATTTATCATATATACATTGTACTGCAGACACTACACATGTCTATCAATTAGCTGTAGTATAATAATATAAACAAACAGAATTTTATCGGGGCCTATAGTAAAGTGGTATTACGCGTCATTCGCATTGACGAAGCCCGGGTTCAACTCCCGGTAGGTCCACAGAAAAATAAAAGATTGCTGAAAGTTATGCTCAGAGGCATTTTTGGAACCAGATATATTTCTTAGTTTCATTAGTAAATAAGCTATAGGCGGCACAAACACTATCAAAAATAGTATGCTCCTGCCCTACGAAGCTCGTGTGTTACAAGCGAAGTAGGAGAGTTCAAGGAGGAGGAGAAGTAGTTTATATAAGAAAACCACTGAAGCAAAAACTTCAGTGGTTTGAAAAGCGATTCAGGTCTTACTTACGTGATACAACAACTTGAGTGAATTGACACTCATTATTGTACCCAGTCCAATACGGATTGGCGACCCTGGTGAGAACCATGTAGGAAGGGATTGCCTCCCCGTTAGAGCAGGGCACAAATGCCCCGTTGCCGTTAGGACATAATTGTCCTAACAAATTGGCATACTCGCTATTATCGAGCACCTCCTCGTTACCTGAGGAAAAGCGGATCCATACCTCACCATCCATAGTGTTAACAACAGCAACGCCATTGTTATGGTCATAACGGCCCAGACTTTGAGGATGTGATTTGATCACATTTTTGGATTCACCGTCTTCATCGTGTCCACGGTTGGTGGGTAATCCGGTTACATGAACATAACCGTATTTAACTAGTTCAATACCAGTAAGAGTCTGTACTACCTTCATTTTTAGGATTTCTCCGATCTGCGCGTTTTTTGTTAGAACTCATTTACAATTATCTCGCGCTAGACATTGTAAATGTTAGATTTTTAATCCTTTTTAAGTATATCATACTACATAATATATGTCAAGTACACTTAACTGAATTCTCATTCTAATTGACACTGCATAAATCACCTTATTACTTAACATTTAATTGCCTTTGACATACAAATTCACCTCAATCATCTTACAAATCGGCTTTTTCAAGCTAGTATGAATTGTCTTCAGTTATTTGTTTAGTAAAGTGTTAAAAGGGCCCGTAGCTCATCTGGTAGAGCGCCTCATTTGCAATGAGGAGGCAAGCGGTTCGAGTCCGCTCGGGTCCACCAACTAAGCCTACTATCCACTTGTAAATATATCTAATATCATCTATTGTTAACACAGTTACACAACAAGATTAACAAGTCAGATGTTTTGCTGAGGTTGTCGAGATATTACTCTTTGGAAATACAAGTTTGGATCTTCAATTTTCTAATTAGATTTAGAGAGAGTCTTGGTTGTTGCGACTAAGGTGTATTCAAATCCCCGAATACACCTTTTCTTATATCTTGTTTTTATACTACTTATGATATATCTTTAACTTAGGTCAAATTCTAGGCTTGGTTGTACATTAATTTACCACTACTGAGCTTAACCACATACCTCTATGAAGCTTTCCTGTTGTGTTCAAGATCATAATTAGTGATTGAATCCTCTTCGATCAAAAAATCTTATTGTCTACAAAAACATTGTGGTGGGTGTATCCAGGTCCAACGGATACACCTTTTCTTTTTATATTTACCTTCTCATTGCCAACCCTATTGTATGTCCAACTAATTCATGGATATCACTTCCAACAGCACGGAGAGATTTCGGTAATAAAGACTCATCGGTAAGCCCTGGTAATGTGTTGACTTCAAGAGCATAAACTCCCCTTCTAGGATGAATAATAAAATCTGAGCGTGAATAATGACGTAAACCAAGAGCGCGATGAATGCGGCAAGAAATATCTTCAATATTCTTTTTTATTTTATCTGTAAATGTCGCAGGAATTATTTCTAAAGATTTACCATTGTACTTTGCTTCATAATCAAAAAATACTGTAGTCGGTCGTATCTCAACTGGAGGTAAAGCATATAAAGTTTGCCCACGGAAATCTTCTATTACTCCACAAGTCGCTTCTATTCCAGGAATAAATTCTTCTACAATTACAGAATCACCATGTTTGGCGGCCAGAGCAAGTGCCACCGGCAATTCACCATAAGTGCGTACAACAGAAACACCAATAGATGATCCGCTAGATATTGGTTTAATTACTGCTGGTAATAGTAATGTATTAAATAAATTCTTAATCAAAGCATCCATACCAGACGAAGAAAGAATTTCATCAGAGAGAATCTCTCTTTCAAGAGGTGTTTTGATATCATGGTCACGAAAAATCTTCTTGGCCATCATCTTATTCATACCCAAAGCTGAACCTAAAGAACCAGATCCTGTAAAAGGTGTGCGATGAACTTCAAAAAAATGTTGAATTTTTCCATCTTCGCCAAAAGCACCATGAAGAGCATTCCAAGCAACATCTATCCGATGTATAACTTGTTCCGGCTTCACAGGAATACCATCTATGTGCCAAATACCTTTTTTATTTATAAATATATCAATTGGTCTGAACCTGTCTTTATAGCGTTCATTTAATGAATTTATTACCGCGGCACCAGAATTCAAAGACACCTCATACTCGGCGCTTGGACCACCGCGTAAAACTCCAACTCTAAGACGATGTGACATGCTTATAGTTTAACACGCCTTAATTTGCGATGATATGTTATAGCAAACCTATGTGCTTCACTATTTACAACGGTAATCTCTTTTCTATATTTCTTAATTAACTCTGGATTACCAATAACCGTAGCCACTTTATGTCTATCATCTTTCGTTACTCCAACTACTGGAATATTTATCCTGCGAGCTTTTAATACATTCTCAGCTACTTTTACTTGAATCTGATTACCATCAACCACGATAATGTCTGGATATACCCATTCCGAATGATTCAACCTACGAAACAGTATTTCAGCCAGACCAGCAGTATCATTGTTTACTTCTCTTGAAAGTTTAAACTTGCGATATTCTGAAGACTGAAGTACTCCGTTTATTATAACCGTCATAGCTCCGACGACATT
>JBAZRX010000014.1:0-24605 GCA_041662725.1 Minisyncoccota bacterium | reverse complement strand
AACTGAACTCTCACTCTTTGTATTATCCATACGTGTTACAATTAATTGATAATCGACCCTTACCCACCATTGTAACCGCTGGACTAAAAGGTTTTATAGCATTAAAATAATCGTGCATATGGAAATCGCCAACAAAAAATTCGTAAAAATACTGTTTGCAATAACCGCAATTTCTTTTTTGTGGCTGGGTACTTTTGGATTGATGCACCATATGAGCGAAATGAAGCCCGACATGACGGGAGGCAGTGGCTGTTTGTTTAATGGCCAGACAGAAGTGTGCACCATGAATTTTTCGGAGCATATTGCTCTTTGGGAAGGAATGATGACAACCCTCCCCCAAGAAATCGGAGCATTAAGTCTATTGGCATTAGCCCTTCTGCTTGTAGTAGTTGTTGCTTTCTGGCGAAATCCTCTTTTTGAATTTTCCGAACATATTGCCTCGCGCTGGAGGCTTTATATAAAACAGAATCCTCAGATACGTCTTTTTAATTCAATCATAGAACAATTTTCTCAGGGTATTCTCAACCCGAAAATTTTCGCGTCAGCAACAATCTAGGTCTTGCGGGTTTGCCAAGTTTGGTCGTCTTTTGGCAAATGCTAACCGCAGGGCTTTTTGTTTGCACCTTATTAAGTAGTCTCTGATAAATAAACATGAATAAAACTATTATTGTCATCAGCATTATTATCGTCGTTATCGCCGGTCTTATGTGGTGGGGTCGTTCAACCCAGAAACCCACCGGAGCAGACACCGGCCCGCAAGGTGTCCTTACTGCCACTGAAAAATTCTACGATTTCGGTACGATCTCAATGAAAAATGGAAATGTCACAAAAGATTTTGTTGTCACCAATCCTACAGATAAAGATGTCTTCGTTCCTACGCTTGTAACTTCGTGCATGTGTACTAAGGCGTTTTTGGTTGAATCGGATGGCACAACTAAAGGGCCTTTCGGCATGCCGAGCATGGGCTACGTTCCGCCAGTAAACGAAACAATCAAAGCCGGGGAAAGCCGAACAATTCGAGTTGTCTATGATCCGAATGCCCACGGCCCTGCCGGTGTTGGACCGATCGACAGATTTGCCATTCTTACCGATAAATCTGGGGGCAAGCTTCAATTTGAAATTAAAGCCCTAGTGACACCATAACTGCTATGAAAAAAACCATAACAACATTAATTGTCATAGCGGTTGCCATCGTTGGGATAGTTATTTTGAAGCATACTCCAGAAACATCCTCATTCATCTGGAACTTGAGTAATAAAGGGGTATGGCTTCTCCCTCTTGTTCTAGTCTCCGCTTTGCTTGATAGCGTACATCCGTGCTCGTTCTCTATTCTCCTCATCACGATTGCATTTCTATTCGGAATGCAGTTAACGAGAAAGAAAATCCTTCAGATAGGCGGAACTTACATCGCTGGAATTTTCTCGGCATATCTCTTGATTGGTCTCGGAATTCTTAAGGTCTTGCACCTATTCAACACGCCCCACTTCATGGGTAAGCTCGGAGCGACACTGCTCATTGTGTTCGGGGTGATCAATATCCTCAACGAGTTCTTTCCGAAGTTTCCGATTAAGCTCAAAATCCCAACTGCAACTCATACCGCAATGGGACGACTGATGGAAAAAGCTTCTTTCCCAGCGGCCTTCGGGCTTGGTCTCTTGGTAGGTATTTGCCAATTTCCGTGCATGGGTGGACCATACCTTATGGTAATCGGCTTGCTTCGTGATCAAGTCACATACTTCAGCGGCTTCGGTTATCTGGTGCTCTATAACCTGATCCTCATAGTGCCCCTTGTAGCAGTTCTCTGGGTAACGGCAGACAAAACGATTGTTGACAAAATGCAGGAATGGAAAAAATCGAACATGAAAGGACTCAAATTCTGGGCTGGTATCGCAATGATTATTATCGGTATCTTAATTTTCTTTATCTAAATCTATGAACACAAAACTACCTACAATTGACGAGTTCCTCACCAAAATAGAATCGCTTAAAGAAAAATCGGGAGTTGATCTCTCAACCTCCGAAGACTTGAGTCTGGCTGTCATGAATTTGATCAGTCTGGAAGAGCATTTCTTCTTTACCGGCGTTAAGACAAAAAAAGACGAGTACTTCGACACATCGCTCCAAATTCGTGAACTTAGGAAGAAGCTTCTAGCAGAACTCATGCCGAGTCATGAGGGAGAAACATGGTGTATATCAAAGCATCTACTTTCCACTACTATGCGACTCGTGGAGGTTGGCAACAAGCTTCAATCCGAGAATAAAAAAGATGAGGCAAAAATAAAGTTCGAACAGGCATACAAAGTCTATTCGATCTTTTGGGCGCTCAAACTCAAATTAATAGATGGAAAATTAATAAATAAAACAGCAAAAAGTAGCTCTCAGCTCGAAGATTTGGTGAGCAAGCTTGCCGATTGCTGTAATGAATAAAAACAAAACTATGGAAAACGAAAATTATAATCAAAAACCAGAAGATCTTTTCGAAGAAGAGATGGATCCTGTACAAACGGTAAAAAGGGACTATCTCATTCCTGCGAGTATTCTGATTTCTTCCATAATCCTTGCTGGTGCTTGGATATACACCACCGGATTAAAGACTCAAACCCAGCAAAAAACTGCTATTGCTTCTAGTCAGGAAAAAGCCGCTCCGGTATCGGAGCTTGAAGCAAAAGTATTGCCATCTCAAGGGATTGAACTGCCTGTAGTATGGGGCGATCTTGGCGCAAAATTGGTAAGTACTGGCGTAATTGATGCTGATAAATTCAAAGCCATTTACGAGCAGAGAGGATCGTTCACGGAGGAATACAAGAATCTGCTTCTCGGAGAAAATAACGGCAAGTTAAAAATGACCAGTGCAAATTCCGGCTATTTGCTGAATCTGCTCTGGGCCCTCGGACTCGCAAATAAAAATCCTATTCTAGACACCGGTGAAATGGTAAACCCAGCATATGGCGGTGCAGGAAATTTTGCCTCTACCGGTGGCTGGACGATTGCTAAAGGAAATCCGATGAATTACTACAGCCGTCTCAAGTTCTTTAATTTAACTCCGGAACAGCAGGCTCTTGTTGAAAAAGTATCGAAAGGTATTTATAGGCCATGCTGTGGCAACTCAACTCATTTCCCGGATTGCAATCACGGAATGGCGATGCTTGGACTTTTGGAGCTTATGGCTTCGCAAGGCGTGAGCGAACAGGATATGTGGAAGACTGCATTGGCGGTAAATTCTTATTGGTTCCCGAATAACTATCTGACAATCGCAACTTACATGAAAGCTAAGGGGGTTGATTGGAAAGATGTTGATCCTCAGGAAATGCTTGGGTTTAATTATTCCAGTTCAAGAGGATACGCCAACATTGCCTCTCAAGTCACTCAACCACAACAAAGCGGAGGAGCAACCGGAAGTGGGTGCGGTGTAGATGCAGGTGCTCCGGCTAAACAGCAGAGCCAACAGCCGGGGTGCGGAATATAAGGATTCAAAAAATGAAAGAAGAAATTATCCGAAAACTTAAAATCGTACAAGCTAAAATCGGCAGAATAATCAAGTCTGTCGAAGGCAACGAATGTACAGAAAACATTATCATTCAGATAAATAAGACTCAGAAAATGTTACAGGTTGTCAGATGCCTAATCCTAAAGGATTACCTGATAAAAATTACCAGACAGACAGGACTTCCAAAAAAAGAAATCCTTAAATATCACGAATTAATAAATTAATTTATGGACAATCAACACTTAAAAAAAGTAAAGCTCAAGATTCACGGCATGCACTGTGCAAGCTGTGAAGTTCTCATTGAGCGAAAATTCAAAAAGGTTGCCGGGATTGAAAAAGTCTATGTCAACCACGCAAATGGTAAGGCTGAACTGATATGTTCATGCGAACCGAATATACGCCAACTGAACAATCTGGTTAGGGAGGATGGCTATCAAGTTTCTTCATGGGGTGATCGCAACAATAGTTCTATTGTAGTTGCTCACAAAAACACATTTACAGATTATCTACAGATAGGATGGATTTTTCTTGTGATTGTTTCTCTGTACTATATCTTGAAACAATTTGATTTTCTGCCTAATTTTTCCATATCTCAACACATGAGCTATGGTTTAATTTTCTTGATCGGCTTAGTTGCCGCCGTGTCGTCATGTATTGCCGTCGTGGGAGGATTGCTTCTGGCGCTTGCAGGAAAATACAACGAATCGCACCCTAATCTCACCGGAATTCAAAAGTTCAGACCACACATCTACTTCAATGTGGGACGCATCGTTGGCTACACCGCCTTTGGTGCCGCAGTCGGGGCCCTCGGTTCGGTTATGACTCTTTCGCCGAGAGCAAACGGCTATCTCATGGTGTTAGTGAGCGTAGTGATGCTTATGCTCGGTTTTCAGTTGCTTCACCTTTTCCCTGGGCTACGCCGATTCAGTCCGAAGATGCCGAAATTCTTGAGTCATAAAATCCACGATCTCAGCACTAAGGAGAGCAAGGGTGCACCATTTGTACTCGGTGCATCAACATTCTTTCTGCCTTGCGGATTTACCCAAGCGTTACAGCTGTATGTTTTAGCCAGCGGTGACTGGAAGATTGGAGCATTAACAATGCTTACGTTCTCGCTGGGGACTATGCCAGCACTGCTCTCGCTTAGTGCAATTTCAAGTTTTGCCAAAGGTGTCTTTCAAAAACACTTCTTAAGATTTGCTGGCGTGTTGATTGTTCTCTTGTCTCTGTTCAACATAAACAACGGCTTAACGCTCGCTGGTTATAATGTCGCTTCGGCATTTACATTCGGATCGAGTAATGCAGGCCAATCAAATTCCCCGACAGCGCAGATTGTGAACGGAAAACAAATCATAAAAATGAAAGTCAGCGGTTACACTTATACGCCTAACAGATTTACGGTCGTTGAAGGTGTGCCTGTTGAATGGCAGATAGATGGAGGCAATGCGGCCGGATGCGGCAAAGTTGTTGTTATGCCATCTTTGGGCATCAGCAAATATCTGTCACCCGAAGGAATCACCACGATCACCTTTACTCCAACGCAAACAGGAGATATTCCATTTAATTGCAGTATGGGAATGATGACTCGCGGTTCGGGGTTCACGGTGATTCCTAACACCACAGGAATTGTTGGAGCGAAAATTGAAGCTCAGGCAAATACCCCGCCACCATCATGTGATCCATCCATTGCTAGCTGTCCCGAAACACAAAAGCTTTCTATGGAAGTCTCCCGTGCGCGAGGTGTTGTTCCACGTTCTCTTACAGCCAAAAAGGGTGTGCCCATAGAGCTGACTATTGATGATAAGGACCCACTCGGCGGCTGTATGTCGGTATGGGTGATACCGAAATACAACATCACTATTCCCATGAACGGGACCGTCAGCAAGAATACGTTTACCCCGACAGAGCCAGGGATCATAAATATTACATGCAGTATGGGGTCAAAATTAGCAGAAATTAATGTAACCGATTAAATATATGAAGATACCAAACTTTATAAAACATTGTCTAAATCCCTGGGTATTAGTCGGGATAGGCGTGGTCATTTTTGTTGCATACAAATTTGTGCCGAATCTTGCAAGTTATTCATGGGTTCTGATTACGCTCATATGTCCGCTTTCAATGATATTCATGATGAAAGGAATGAATCATGATCACGGTGAAGCAAAGAAAGTGTTCGTTTGTCCTGAATGTGGACTTTCTTACGACAATCCGGAGTTGGCAAAAAATTGTGCCAAATGGTGCAAGGAAAACAACGGTCGCAATTCAGAAATTACAAAATATTCAATAAACAAAAATGAAAACAGCTGTCATTAAAATAAATGGTACCCACTGCAAGTCCTGCAAATCGCTGATTGAGGATGTATGTAAGGATGTGAAGGGTGTAAAATCATGTTGTGTGGACTTCCAAACAGGAAAGACGTTCATAGAGTACGACGAGGATTTTAATTTGGATACGTTTAAGCAGGAGGTCGAAGGCCTGGGTCAATATAAAGTAGAACTTAATTCTTAAATATATGAGCATAGATAAAATTATCGTAATTATTTCAAGCATTCTTGGCATAGGCTTTACCTATTGGTTTTTCCTCGCCAAAAAAGATAAAGAAGTTCAAGTTTCCGATTCGGTAGATATCATTGTTGACGGTGGCTACTCTCCTGAAGTTATTTCAATAACAAAAGGCAAAACTACCAAGCTCAATTTTATCCGCAAAGATCCTACTGCCTGCCTCGAAGAAGTAGTGCTTGGAGATTTCAAGATTCGCAAAAACTTACCACTTAATCAAAAAGTTGTCGTCGAACTTACGCCCCAGAAAAGCGGTGAATTCACATACACTTGCAGTATGAACATGTATCACGGCAAGATAATTGTAAAATAATATGAACCAGAACAAAAAAACTTTTTCAATAAAAGGTATGCACTGTGCGTCATGCGTTATGGTGCTTGAAAGATCGCTCAAAAAGGTGGACGGCGTTTTGCAGGCCACAGTTAATCTCGCAACCGAGAAAGCGACCGTAACATATGATCCGGCAAAAGTTACCGATGAGAAACTAAGTTCAGCGGTTTCCAATGTCGGCTATCAAGCTCTCATTACTGAAGAGATTAAAACAGAGGATGACGAGCAGAAGGAAAAACAAAAGGAGCTTAAAAGTCTCAGATTTAAAGTTATCGTCAGTCTCATTTTAGGCAGTCTTATTTTATGGGGCGGATTTCCTGGCCTCATGAAAACAGCGCCTATGATTCTGCAGAATTTCTGGGTGCAATTATTGCTGGCTACTCCCGTTCAATTTTGGGCTGGTTTCGCTTTTTATCGAGCCACGATCTCGGCTCTTAAGCATAGGACAGCAAATATGGATACACTGGTTGCTATCGGCACAACCGTGGCCTATGTGTATTCAGTGTTTGTAACTATATTGCCCCAATTAGTGACAAAAGTTGGCATTGAACCTATGCCATATTTTGATACCGCCGCAATTATTATTGGACTCATTTTGCTCGGCCGTTATTTTGAAGCAAAGGCCAAGGCCGGTACATCAGAAGCCATTAAAAAGCTCATCGGACTTCAGGCAAAAACTGCTCGCGTGTTGCGAGATGGAAAAGAGATCGATCTGGCGATAAGCGAAGTTATCATCGGCGATATAATCCGAGTCCGTCCCGGTGAAAAAATTCCTGTTGACGGCATTATAGCTGATGGAGAATCGTCAATTGACGAGTCCATGATTACCGGAGAGAGTATGCCTGTAGATAAAGCTAAGGGCGATGTGGTTGTCGGTGCGACAATGAACAAGACTGGCTCTTTTACGTTTAAAGCTACGAAGATCGGCGGAGAAACTATGCTCGCTCAAATCATTAAGCTGGTGCAGGAGGCTCAAGGAAGCAAGGCACCTATACAGCGGCTTGCCGACTTGGTTTCTTCTTATTTTGTACCTGTGGTACTGATGCTTGCAATTCTCACATTTGCCGTCTGGTATATTTTTGGACCTACGCCTACGCTTCTGTTTGCATTGCTTAACATGGTTGCTGTCCTTATCATCGCCTGTCCATGTGCAATGGGGCTGGCTACTCCAACAGCCATTATGGTCGGAACCGGCAAGGGGGCAGAGCATGGAATTCTCATCAAAGATGCCGAGAGTCTGGAGACAGCTCATAAAATTAACACGATAGTTTTTGACAAAACAGGAACACTTACCAAAGGACAGCCTGAAGTGACTGACATTGTTTCTTTCGGTTCGATCAGCAAAGATGAATTATTAAAATTGGCTGGATCAATCGAGAAAGGTTCTGAACATTCCTTGGCTGAAGCAATCGTCAAAGCCGCCGAGGCCAAACAATCCTCTCTATCTAAAGTCGAAAAATTTCAGGCTATCCCGGGACACGGCGTAGAAGGAATTATTGACGGTACAAGGATTGTTTTTGGCAATAAGCGACTGATGGATAAAGAAGGCATTGATATCAGCTCGGCCAGCAAACAGATTAGCGAAATGGAGGACAATGGTAAAACTGTCATGATGATCGGCACAGGAAATAAACTTGTAGGACTTATTGCTGTTGCGGATATTATTAAAGAAAGTGCAAAAGAAGGACTGCTTGCCCTCCAAAAACTTGGTATAGAGGTTGTCATGATCACCGGGGACAACAAGAGAACGGCCAATGCTATCGGGCATAAATTAGGCATTGAAAGAGTTCTTGCCGAAGTGTTGCCGGATCAAAAAGAATCAGAAGTAAGAAAAATTCAGGCAGAAGGCAAGGTTGTAGCAATGGTTGGTGATGGCATAAATGATGCACCAGCTCTTGCGGCGGCCGATGTAGGAATCGCTATGGGAACCGGTACAGATGTTGCTATTGAAGCCGCAGACATTACGCTGATAAATAAAGATTTGAGATCAGTAGCTATGGCTGTCGTGCTTTCAAAGAAAACAATGAGAACAATTCGTCTCAATCTGTTTTGGGCATTCAGTTATAACGTTATTCTTATTCCTGTGGCAATGGGTGCACTCTATCCATTTTTCCATCTCTTGCTGAATCCGATCTTTGCTTCAGTAGCTATGGCAACCAGCTCGGTATCGGTAGTTTCTAATTCTCTTTTGCTGAAGCGAAAAAGTATAAGTTAATCATTCTGCAGTCATATTTGCTTAAGTTAAGCAAATCGTCCCAGACTCTCAAATTTCGTTTTACGGCTCGGACTAGGTGCAAAGGGTGGCAAACTCTTACTCTCTGCACAAAGCTCGCCACAAGGGCAACCAAGTGGTGAAAACGGCATGCAAAAACCGCCTTTCGGGGCGGTCTTTGTTTAAATCGTGGCAACCGGTAGAGTCGGTCTCCGTCCCCTCTTACTCGGTTCAAACTTCAGTGGGCCTAAAACCATTTGAAACTTAAGCCCCTCATTCGTGTATGTTGCTACAAAGACTTTTTTGTTTTTGATAACTTGACTAATCATGTAGTATGTTATACCATAAAAGCAGCCCGTAGTACAAATAAAAAACAAACCTTAGGAAGAAAGGTGTCGGAGTGAAAATATTATTGGTTGATGATGAGCCGGTTATACTTGAGGTACTCAAGAATATTCTTGAAAACCTCGGCTATAAAGTTGTATTGGCCAATGACGCAGATAAAGCTACTGACATATTAAGTTCTGATGCTTTTGATATTGTCATAACAGATTACAATCTGCCGACGGAACATTCGACAAAATGTTTCAATGGAGCTGAACTTACCACATTCATTAAGGAGGTCTCGCCGGCCACATCTGTCATTTTAATCTCTGGAACTATTGATTCAGAGCTAGAAGAAATTGCACGAGAAGCCGGAGCAGATAGACTTCTAGAAAAACCTTTTCCCATGGATGATCTAAAAGAAGCAATCGCTAGCTTGGAGAAAAGAGACTTGCAACCACAACCAAATTTGAAAGAATGTGTTTGCAGTTAGACCGATTCACAAATCTCAATGTACAGATATATTTGTACATTGAGATTTTTTAATAACCAAGAGACTTTGGCGAAGCAAAGCGAAATTCCGCGAAATCCTAGAGACCATTTTTACTTAATATATTTGCTTTTATTCACCAAATGACCCTCATAAGTCGCCGCGTAATGCATATTCCCTTTTTTATCGGATAAATAAAATAAATATTTAGTAGTTGTTGGTGTAATTGTATCCAAGATAGCATCAAGGCCAGGATTGTTTATAGGAGTCGGTGGTAAACCTTTATGTAAATAAGTATTGTAGGGAGAATCCAAAGCCAAATCTTCTTTAGTTATCTCTGAAGAATCTTTACCTAAAAGATAGTAAAACGGTGGATCAACTTGCAGTGGCATACCCATTTCTATTCTTTTCCAAAGAACACCAGCAATAATTCTACGGTCAATGCTACTAGTCGCTTCCTTCTCAACGATGGAAGCCATCTTTATGACATCTGCTTCTGGCTTATCAAACTTTAAAATAGCCGAATATATTGTGTCTTCTTTTCTATCAAATGTAGTACGAAGTACAACTATCACTTCATCTGGTTTAGTATTTTCATAGAAGTAATAAGTATCGGGAAAGAGGTACCCTTCATATGGTTTGGCAAGTTTGAAGAAGGACTCCTTATCAAAATTAGGAATATTCTTTTCAAGAACAAGACTAATATCTTTCGCAGTCATACCTTCTAAAATAGTAATCTTGATTTTAGCTAATCCTTGAACACCATTTGCCAGACGAGAGGCTACTTTCAGTACTGATTGTGGACTATCAAATAGATAATCTCCAGCTAGAACATATCTATTTCCAGAGACAAGAACTGTAAAAACTTTAAACAAAAAAGCTGATTTTATTATATGTTTTTCTTCAAGCAAATCTGCCGCTTGCGACAAATACATTCCCTTTTCTATAGTTACAATTTCTTTTTGTGGAAAATCTGAAGGGGCAATAGAAAAGTAGATTACAAATAAAAATATAATCGCAAGAAATGCACAAAGACCAGCACACACTGAAAGATATGATGATTTTAAATATTTTTTAGGATTCATAATGGATTCCAGAAATACTGACATTTTACAATCTTGTCTTTGTTACAGTAGCTTATATTATTAAATTGGCAAATTACCCGGAGCTTGTGCTTTTTTGGATGGTACACGGTCCAAATTCGGAGTTTGGGAAACTGAACCAGGAAAATGATAAATCGTAGCCAGTTCTTCAGAATTCATAATCAACGGTTTACTCTTTGATGGTGTATAAAAATACGAACGTCTCTTGTAGGATGCCAAGGCTTGTTGTCCGAATTTATTGCGACGCATTTTCTTAAAATCTTGCCATGGATAATCTAGTTTTGGATGCCACTTTTTCCCATTTGGTTTGAAACCATTCATGTGTGGAGCAGAGAAATGCTTCATACTACCGACAATTCCACCAATACCAAACGGAGTGTTAAATACATCATTCTTAGCAATATATAAAGCCCGAATACCTACATCGAAAGCAGGTTTAGACACTCTTCTCTCAACAGCTTCAACGATTTTTCTTTCCCCTTCGGATATTGACGGGAGTTTTGTAAATCCAGTCGCTTCATCTTTTTTACCAGAGACTTTTGTCTTGGGATCTCGTATTAATATATCATTTACAACTTTCTTAGCATCTTCTTTCCAAGAATCTTCCATCTTAAACAAACTACCTTTAACAAAACGGTCATCTTTATGTGCACGTAAGAGTATTTGTACCCAGACTTGCTGATTGGGACCAACACTTCCTAAAAATTCTATAAGTGGTAAAAGTGGATCAACCTTAAACTCCTCCTTAGGATCTTTATCCAATCCATAGTCTACATAAGTTTTAATAGGATAAGCCTTTTTTTCACCTTTACTTGTAAACATAAATTCTGCCGCCCAGATACGAATCTGTTTTGGATCAAAATGTACTGACTTCGTATAATCTTCTATCTCTTTAATTTCTATTTCTGGATATTGAGAATACAGCGCAGACATAAGGTTAGATTTACGCGCATCTTCAGTCCAAATCATAAATTTTACAACTCCTTCTACAGAAATAAGTTCCAACGAATACCATGGACGAGTCTCCCCATTCCAATATTGAGCATAAAGATTACCATCTGCTGTATTGTGTAGAGAATTTAGAAATACCTCCATAGCTTGCGGTGATTTGAAAGTATCTTTTGGAAGTCTTAATTCCAAAACGGTGTATTTTATCTTAAGAAAATTATCACTACGAACATAATCTACCCATAGATCCCAGAAGATTATAAATAATATAAAGACCAAAAATACTGGGGCAATTGTAATTAATACCTGGAAAGAATTAGGTATCAAAGTTTCCACAACTTTAGAATAAAGAGAAATGAATGGTGCATCAACAGACATAGGGTTTATTATATCAAAATCACACTCAGTAGGCGAATTACCTACTGAGTGTGATTTGACATTTAACCTGATAGTTTGTACTTATTTCTGTTCTACAGCTATATATTTACCATCTTTCTCGCGCTTGAAATATTTTGGATTCTGAAGATTTACTACAATGGTATTTTCCTTAACATAACGTTCCTTCATAACCTTATCAATAATCTCTTCTTTAGAGAGCGGGCCGTTCTTTACTATCACTGACTTTATAACATCACGTACAACACCTGGAGCATAACCCCATTCAGCCAAAGCATAAAGTCCTCTACCAACAAGAACGAATCTAGGATCTTTAATAAGTTCATTATGGGTTGTAGCTACATGAGCCTTTTTATTAAACATAGCCGTTATCTGTTTAGCTACATCACGAAAATGTATTGGTGAGCCATGCTTTCTAATAACAAGAAATGCAAAATCACGCATCCCTTTGGTCTTCACGTTCGGAGAATGAGCTACTCCCCAGTCACCGAGAGGATTCTTGCCAATGGCCTTTGATATCTGTAACCAGCGTTTGACAACTTCTTGATTCTTGTATTTTTCTGAAACATCTTCAAGATGCTCAAGAAACTTGTTTACCATTTCTGTTTCTGGAAGAAGATCCTGATTATTCAAACTTGAATATAGTTTACGAAGAGCACCTTCTACTTGTTTAGAAAGCTCTTCATTCACATGCCAGCGATGATGAAATTCATCATCTTCTTTTACTTTACGGAAAGGTTCTCCAACTACAAGCAAAAAGTAAATATTGTTTTGCAAACTTTTATCTTTAGAAACATGATCAAGAAAATCATCTTCCACCATAACACCACCTAATGAATGTAAGAGGGTTTCCATTTCTGTAAAGACAGCCTTTTCTTTAATATATTCCTCTGATTTGCGAATATTGTTCAAAGCATAAGCTTCAATCTGACGGACTCTTTCACGAGTAATACCGTACTTCTTACCTATAGAATCTAGAGTCATGCGCTTGGTATCTTTACCCAATCCGTAGCGAAACATTATAACGTCACGAGCTCTATCTGGTAGAGACGAAAGGAGCCTTTTTACGGTCTGCTTTGGTTTGAACGAAATATTTATTGTGGCCATGTGGTTTTATTAATAATTGCTAAATATGTTGTCTAATACTGTATCTTTTTAACTTCTACACATTAACACTGTTAGGTCTAATTTGTCAAACATGTGGATAACGTAATAATAATTACCCTGATAGTAGGCATCTACAGCATATATTAACGCCCATAGTTGTGAAGGATTTACCTATACAACAACCAAGTTCACTAGTCTATTTGGAACAACGATAATTTTAACAATTTTTTTATTTTCTAACCATTTTTTAACCTCTGGAACCTCCTGAGCCTTCTTCTCCATATCTTCCTTTGATATATTAGTTTCAGCCATGAATGAACCGCGAATTTTACTATTGACCTGAACCATTATAGTTACTTCATTATCTACAGCTAACGAGGCATTATATTCAGGCCACTTTGATATGTGTATAGATTTTTTATTACCAAGTTGCGCCCATAACTCTTCAGTAGCGTGTGGTGCAAAAGGTGCGAGTAACTGTAACAAGATTTCATATTGCCCTTTTGTAATTGATAAAGACTTTTCAATTTCATTTACAAGAATCATGAGAGAGCTTATAGCGGTATTGAAGCGCATTGTCTCTATGTCATCTGTTACTTTCTTGGTTGTCTTATGAACGATTCTATCAATATTTTTTAAGTCAGAATCACTGATATTTTTTGCAATTTTTTCTTTAAGTTTCCAGACTCGTTCAATAAATCTGCGTGATCCGACCATACTTGGTGTGTTCCAGGCAATTTGTTGATCGAAAGGACCCATGAACATCTCATAAACTCTCAAACTATCTGCTCCGTAAGTCTTCACAACTTCATCTGGATTGATAATATTACCAAATCTCTTTGACATCTTCCTGCCATCTTCACCCATAACCAAACCGACATGCTGTAACTTTTTAAAAGGTTCAACAGTTGAGACAACACCTGTGTCATACAAGAATTTGTGCCAGAAACGAGCGTAGATCAAGTGACGTGTAGCATGTTCTGCTCCTCCGACATACAAATCAACTGATGACCAATATTTTTCAGTTTTTGGGTTAACCAATTGTTTTTTGTTCTTCGGATCCTCGTATCTCAGATAGTACCAAGAAGAACCTGCCCACTGTGGCATGGTGTTTGTTTCTCTCTTAGCTTTTCCTTTACAACTTGGACACTTCGTATTGACCCATTTTGTAATCGCCGCAAGTGGAGACTCGCCTGTGCCTGTCGGTTCATAAGATTTCACTTTTGGTAAAATAACTGGTAAGTCTTTCTCGGGAACAGGTACAGCAATTGTTACTGGTTCAATTTCCCAAGCAATTAATCCATTCTTTTTGATACGTTCTACATAATCTGGAGTAAAGGCGTATGATTTTTCCAATTCAATAACTGATTTATAAGTTTTTCTGGAGAGTTTATTTATAGTTGATTTATCATCAAATAATTCTTGGAATGTCTTATATATCTTTTTAGATTTGATTCTAAACAAAAGTTCCTCAGTTGCTTTTTTTGTCTTGAAAGTACAATGAATAATGTCACCGAGAGCCAAATTACCGAAATACCTATTAGGTTCATCTGGATTCAAAGCTCGAGTCTCAACTGTTTTTGTACCATCTTTGAGAGCTTCCCAAATTTCTTTGAAATAAAAATTAAGAGTAATTTTCGCTTGATTCTTATATTCCTTGAGAGCGCAATTCTGGCAATGAACTATCGGCATCGGCTCACCCCAATAACGTTGGCGTGAGAAAACCCAGTCGCGGAGCTTGTATTTTGTAACCAACTTTCCACGAACAAATTCAACAATTTCTTTTTTGGCAGATTCGGAGTCTTTACCGTTAGACTTCTCTGAATTTATTAATATTCCATTATGAATATACGGTTGATCTTTTCCGTTCAAACGATTCCAGAATATTTCATTGAAAGGTCTACCTTTCAAATATTCATCTATTTCATTGGGAGACAACCAGACGCTATCATGTTGCTCATTTTCTTCTTTAGAGATTTCTTCTCTTTCATCGTTTATTAACTGGAATAGTAAAGGTTTCAGATCAGAGATACGATTTTGTTTTCCAACTACAGAATAGAAACGGTAATAAACTGGATCTCCTAGATGTTTGATAAATTTTGCATTCTTATAGCCAGATTCCTCACGAATTTCTCTTTTACCTGCCTCGATTAGATCTTCACCATCAATACCTCCAGCAATTGCTACAGTTGCCTTATCAACTATTTTTTTTCTCAAAAATAAATACTTATCTTCAGACCAATGCTTAACTAGACAAACTACAACAGGTCTTTTGATCTCTGGCTCATTTGGTCTCCAAGCATCTTCTTCTCCAGCCCTGGTAAATAAAGGCGTAATAACAGTTTTAATCGGTAAACCATATTTCTTGGCAAAATCCCAGTCTCGGTCATCATGTGCAGGCACAGCCATCACAGCACCTGTACCATAGTCAGCCAAAACATAATCTGAAATCCAAACAGAAACTTTTTCTTGATTAGCTGGATTGACTACAAATACGCTTTTCAACTGCACTCCAGTTTTTTCTTTGGTAGCATCAGTTCTTTGGATTTCAGTTTCTTGTTTTGCTCTAGTTATATAACCTTCAACTTCTTCTTTGTTTTGAATTGAAGCCAATAGTTCACTCGTCAGATGACTTTCCGGAGCCAGCACAACATAAGTAACACCGAACAATGTGTCTGGTCTCGTCGTGAACACCTCAACCTCCCCTAACTTCTTTTCAGATGAATTACTTGAACCTTGATCATTGATAATTGGAAACTTCACGAGCGCTCCTTCACTTCGACCAATCCAATTCCTCTGCAATTCTTTGATAGATTCTGGCCAATCCAATAATGTTTTACCTGATGAATCTTTGAGATCGAGATCATTCAAAAGTCTCTCCGCATAATCTGTAATTCTCAAAACCCACTGTCTCAAAGGTTTTTTCTCGACTAGAGTACTACATCTCTCACAACGACCATCTTCAATATCTTCATTAGCAAGCCCTGTCTTACAAGAAGGACACCAATTGATCGGCTCATAAGATTCGTAAGCTAGACCTTTCTTCAGAAGTTGCAAGAAAATCCACTGAGTCCATTTGTAATACTTTGGATCAGTCGTATTCACTTCACGTGACCAGTCATAATCCAAACCAATGATCTCCAATTGTTTCTTGAAATAGGCTACATTTTTCTTGACTGCATCAGCTGGATTGGTCTTCGTCTTCAAAGCATAGTTTTCTGCTGGTAATCCGAAAGCATCAAAACCCATAGGATGCAAAACAGATTTGCCATTCATTCTCTGGAAACGAGAAATAACATCAGTTGCTATATAACCTTTTGGATGACCAACATGAAGCCCTTCACCAGAAGGATACGGGAACATGTCTAGTGCATAAAACTTTTCTTTCTTTTTATTTTCAGTTGTTTTGTAGAGTTTGGATGATGTCCACTTCTTCTGCCATTTCTTTTCAATCTTGGCTGGATCATAGACCGTAACCTTTTTCACTGTTTTTTTAGGGGTTTTTATAGCTTTTTTCATATTAGAGAATAATAGCGCAGGTAAAATAAAAAGGCCACATGATAATAATGTGTGCCTTTTTCTCGCAATCAATAATGATCAACGAGTCAAATTGTTTTGTGCCGCTAATATCACAGCTAGTATGGCCATGAAAAGCATCGTAATGGCTCCAAATACGTAAAAACCAAAATTATCTTTATCTCCTGAGAGACTTTTTTTGGAATAATCGATGCTATTTTCGTTACTAGTAGGATCTAAATGAAATAACTCACCTAGTGATCCCTTGAATTGTTTGGAACCAAAACCAGTACTTCGTCGGTATTTCGACATACGTCTAAAGGATATCCTCATACTTTCCTTCCTGTTGTTCAAAAGCTTTGGTGACTATAACACAAAATTTGTGATATTACAAATAATCAATATTACTTGATTATTCTTATTAGTTTTGCTATTTTTTTGAGTGACGGTGAGGCGTTGACTCTGGCCAACGGTCAGGCGCGGCTTTCCGCGAAACCTGGTACCTTGCCCTGGGCTCGGTCCCCAGCATGAGGTTTACTCCAACATTGGAGTTTGCTCCATCAACGGGATTGGCCGATGTGCACTTGGAGTAATTCTTCAAGTGCTTTTTTATATCTTAAACTTTAAAACACTGCCATATATGTGTGCACATTACCTTACTAGACTTGACAAATGGCTATTATATTGTTACTATAGCATAAGAAAGGAACATATATGCCAAATGATGTAACTATAAAGTCAGTTTGCGACGTGTTCAAAGGAAAACTGTGCGAAACTCAGGATTTTGTGGCAGCTAGTCTTGTTCGTGAAGTTCAACGTGTTATCGATTCGAAAGGCACCAAGAAGTTGAACACAAACCAAGCAAGAACAACCAGAGACTTTCTTAAGATTCTAGCTAAAACAGCTTATCAATGATTGATTCGCTCCTTTGAACCTATTACATGTCGTGCTACAGCTGTAGGAGACTATGATGATGCGTTCGCTAGCATCTGAGTCGGGTGGCTAAAACCACTCAGGATAACATCCTAATGTCCACTGATCTTGCGTGATTTCAGAATACTGTTCACGTAAGTCGGATTAACTGCGATGCAATAGGTTCAATTTTAAAAGCCTTATCTTTTGAGATTAGGCTTTTATTTTTTATTTAGATCTTAAACTCTATGAGAGTTATATCTCAATCAAGCACCAGTTACTGAATTCTCATTCTAAATGTACGATATCATCTGGTCAGTAACACTTTAGTCCGTTGATATATGGTGGATTATTTGAAGTCGAACATCTTTCCGGTTTTCCAGTTATTGAACAGGCAGATACCAATCCAAGGTAACAGGAACATCGAGAGAAATTGTTCAATTCGTTGACATTCAGATCTACAAACGGTAGATTTAAAGTACAAATCAGGTTCCAATTACTCATGAGTGCGCACTCATTTAGTGTTTGGCTGATAATCTGATAAGCGCCTGCGCCACGAAACGCAGGCTTTTTTATTGCCTAAATCTTAAACTCCAAGACGTCACAATTTTTTAAGTTTGACATCTGTGTCTATCTACAATAATGTTCTCTTTAGAAAGGAACTAAAATATGGACAGTAAAAAGAATGCCTCAATCCAGACAATTGCTCTAGCACTTGAAAAAGACATCCAGGAACTTCAACATCGACTTAGAGAAAAAAGAGATTTATTGAATGCACTCGGGACTATCTGCGATCATCCCAACGTCGAAAAATATCGTGACTACCAAATTGGGACATGTGAATTCTGTCTGCATGAATTTATGTCACCTAGCGATGTAGATCTGCTCTTAAGTGAATAATGCACATCTTCTGCAATTATATAGACTTGTTCTGCTCCAACAGAATAAGTCTTTTTTCTTATATCTTAAACTCTATAGCACTACCATCTTCTTTACCTTTAAATCCAACAACAAAACTTTGAGAATCGTCCGATTTTTATTTCTTTTTCAAACCCGTCTTATTTATAAGTTTACCAACGACATTTATATATAGCAAGTAAAAACAGAAAACCCACCATCTCGCGACAAGGGTTTCCTGGTTGAGGTTGATGGGTTTGATTTCGAACTACATCATGATCGTTTCGCCACGAGGGCTCCAGATCATGAGTTGAACGAGAGTGCCGTTTTTCATCTTGAGCCCACCCATCGCCTGACAGAGCATCTTCGCTTCTCCCGCCACAGCCGTAAGGGCCGTGAGCGAGTAGATCGAAGGGGTGTAGGGATAGTGGAACTCTTCTTTGACACGATGCTTGATTTCGTCTTCGGTCTCGGAGGTTTCGATGATGTAGCGGAGGGCGGCCTCGATTTCGTCATTGCTGAGTTCGTCGTATGTCCGTCCGCTTTCGACAATCTGCTGGCCGATGCCCTTAAGAGCTTCGTTAACAGGCTGTCGGGCTGCGATAATTTGTTCAAGAGCTGCAGTATTCATAATGGTATTGTCTGAGTTGGTGGAAGTCTGATGTTTTTTGTTATCCAACGTAGTATTAGCATGAAATGCACTACATGTCAATAGTCTAAAAATCTTAAACTCCACTACATCCCCGTCCTTAACCACATACTCCTTCCCTTCAGTTCTTAAAAGTCCTTTTTCACGAGCGGCGGCGTAGGAGCCAGCATTTAAAAGCGTGTCCCATTCAATAACTTCTGCACGCACAAACTTTTCTTTAAAATCACCATGAATAGCAGTACCAGCTTCAGGAGCAGTCCAACCTTTTTTGATGGTCCAAGCCCGAGTTTCGTCAGTTCCAGTTGTGAAGTATGTGATGAGACCTAGAAGCTCATAACCCTTTTTAATAAGCTGATTTGTACCATCATCATGAGCTCCGAGCCCTTCACGCATTTCAGTCTTATCAACTTCATCCAAATCTTTTAATTCTTGCTCTATTCCCGCGTCAACGATCACGTAACCAGCATGAGTTTCCTTAAAGAATGCTTGCAATTTGTCCCAACGTACATCACGAAGTTCATCCATATTCTTTGATCCAGCTTTTTTATTTAATACATAAAGAAATGGCTTTGCTGTAATAAGACAAAGCTGTTTTAAAAACGGTGCTTCAAATTCATCAACTTGCACAGTTGAAGCCAACTTACCTGCTTCCAACACTGGTATTAATTTTTCCAATAAACCCATTTCAATAGCGGCTTCCTTTTTGCCAGCTTTTACTTCTTTCCCTATAGAATTCTTTCTTTTAACGGCAGTGGCAAGGTCAGCTAAGACTAATTCGAGATTGATAACTTCAATATCTTTTATTGGATCTATTTTTCCATCCACATGAATAACGTTCTCATCTTCAAAAATACGCACTACTTGAGCGATAGCATCAGTCTCGCGAATATGAGACAAGAATTGATTGCCCAATCCTTCACCTTCTGAAGCGCCTTTTACCAACCCTGCGATGTCCACAAATTCGACTGCGGCTGGAATAGTTTTGGCAGACTTTGAAAAATCTGAGAGTTTTTGTATACGGTCATCCGGCACAGCTACAACTCCAACCGATGGATCGATCGTACAGAAAGGATAATTTTCGGCTGGTACTGATTTCTTTGTAAGTGCATTAAACAACGTGGATTTGCCCACATTTGGAAGACCGACGATGCCGATGGATAAAGAAGACATTGATATTTATTATTATATTAATCTTTGAATAATTTGACCTTGACAGTTATATAACCATACCCTATACTTATAATAATCACCACGAAGAAGACCCTTATGCAGTTCTGTCTGCATTGGGGGCTTTTTCATTTAGAGATACTTTTTTCGCAGATTCAATCTCTAATATAGACCGCTGATTATCTATATATGCAATTGGAGCACCAGTTCTTTTTAATAAAATAGAACATTTTTTTGCAATTCCTGGTGATAGGATAATTTTCAGTCTAGATCTTTCGTGTAATACCTTTATCAGTGGTGCATAATCTCCATCACTAGCAACAATAATTGCTTTATTTAGATCTCCTTCATAAAAATCACTACTTGCTTTCATTAATAGATCTGAATCACAATTTCCTTTTACTTTTCCTTCTGCATAGGTCACATCCTTAAATACCAATTCAAATCCACATTCCTGCAAATATAAATAAAGACCTTTATACTTTGGGACAAGACCGATAAATATATATGCTTTTTCTACATCATACTTCTCTTTCAACCACACACGAAATCTTTTGTAATCTAATTGCCATTTGAGTTGATTCCTTAATGCCTTATCTAAATTAGTAGCATCAATATATGCAATATTAATGCGTATTTTCTCCTCAGTTTTTTCAGTTGCTATAATAATATCTTGTCTCTTTCTCAATTCAAAAATCATGAACAAAGGAATCTTTTGGTGTATCTCCCAAAATACAGAGTCAATCTCTTTGCACTTTTCCACTGGTTTTGGTTCCAAGTAATCTATTATCTCAAAATTTGATTTTAGGATATCTTTCAAAATATCTTGCATGGAACGATGAAAGTATGTGACTTTGAAATCTCCGAACCAAATATCATCAATTTTCCTCGTATTCAAATAATCACCAATAACTTCGCATGTTCCTAAATCCTTAAATTTCTTATAACCAAGAAGTGATGTTCGTTCAGTTTCTATACGAGTCCTATCAGCCCCCCACATTGCAGGGTGATGAGTAGAAAAAAGAAATTTACCATTCTTTTTTAATACTTTCGCAGCTAATATTAAAGTTTGTTCCCATGAGTCCACATAATGCATCACTAAACTTGAATATATCAGATCAAATGATTCAGCCGGAAAATCTAATTCCTCCATATCCATTACTTCAAATTCTAGATCCGGGTAACTCTTTTTTGCGTATTCAATAAGTCCGTTTGAAATATCCACGCCAACAACTCGATTTGCCCCAAGAGATTTAAGGTGCTGACATTCTTCTCCTGTACCACAACCAACACATAAAATATTTAATCCAGTTAGATTGGGTAACTTTCCATACATGGCTGGCTTCTCAAGATATTCATGTGCAATATTATTGCCACTGCGCATCCTATTAGCCCATTTTTCTGCATAATTGTTGTATGATTCAGTTGTTTTTCCGTCTGTAGACATATATTTAATAATATATGATTATATCATGAAGTAAGTCTTATAAATTTCTGTCTAACTCAATCTATTTTACTTTAACCCCAATCGCATAAATCCCAAACTTTTTGATTCGTCCTTCATAACCATCTAAGTTGTTATAACTTTTTATTCCACCTTCTACATCAAGACCACTAGATAAAACATTTTCTACGCCTTCAGTTTCAAGCATTTTTCTAACGTCTGGATATTTTCTTACCCCCAACACTTCGCAGGTGATTTGCTTCCCAGTAATATTATTTGTAAATATCAAAACATCCCCAGAAATCATTTGATCGTATCTTTTATCATTTTCATTTTTTGGTGTACGTCCCTCGATTTTCTTAGTTCCAGTCTCTATGGCTTTGAATGGTCTGTCATTTAAACTTAAATTGTAATTCATGATTGAGATATTTTATTAAGTATGTATTTGGATGTCTCTTCAGAAGTTTGTTTCTCATTATCAATAATTTCTCCAGATGTCGGATTCGTTATTCCAATATTATAATGGTGTTTTATTCTTTCACTTTCCCAATCATTCAATATTCTATTTCCCCTATTAGTGAGTGCTACTTCTATTTTTGGCGCTAAAGTAAAAAAGTAAATTTTAGTATCAAGCCCTTTAAGATTTTCTAGTATAAATTCATAATTTTTTTGAGAGAGTGGATATGGCACAATTACATTCAAACCTTTTTTAACAAAGTTAGAAATAACTGAAACAGCATTTTCTAGATTAAAGGGCACAGCTTGATCTATCGGCATCCACTCAATCATTTCGTGAAATACATCAATTTCTAAAAGAGCGGTATTGGTTATTTCCTCAACCAAAATCTTCGCTACGGTACTTTTGCCTGCATTTATTGAACCATTTAGAAAGATAATCATAAATTATATATTATCACTATTACTTATTTCCAAACAGCTTCTGCGGGGCTGGTAAGTGAACCGTAAACTCGAACGGAATCTGCTTTAAACGGAAGCTATTACCGAGGTCATGTTGTGTTGCATCTTGAGGGCACCGATGCTTAGTGACATAGAGTTAATTTACATTGAAACACGTAAAGTGCAAAATAATCGGAATAAAAAACATCAATGTTTTTATACAATTGATGTTGTGTTAGTTCGTATACTCACTATCTTTGATAGAAGCACAGTATTTGTTATACATACCAAACACTCTACTTTCCGTCATAGTCCTGTATCCAGGCAATGTAACGGCTTTCAATAGACTCATTTTTCCATGAATTATTGATGGCTTTATATCTCCTTTTTCCAAGGCGCGATGAATCAATGCTTGAATCTGCTTCAATACTCTTCTTGGTAGAAAAGTTCTTCCATCTAGGCAAATGCCAACTCCGTTTATTGTCGTAGGACCTTTGCGTAGATCAATAACTTTTGCTTTTCTGTCACTAATTTCGAACCCAGCTTTTCTGATGATCTTCCGAATTTCCTTTCTCTTCTTCAGACCAATTGGAACAGTTGAGGAAAAGGTTAAATCATCAATATAACGAGTGTATACGAGATTATACTTCGTACATAGTTCACGTAAATATCCATCTATTAATTTTTCGCAATAAAGATTGAATAGATCAGGTGAAGCAGGAGCTCCAGTAACTAGGCCTTTGTTATCAGGTTCAAAACAATACATTGTTAGAAATTCACAGATATCTTCTTGTGATATATCAGCACAAAATTCTGATAAGATTCCAGTCAATTGATGAATATTAACTGTACTATATGCAGATGATATATCTAATATGTAGAAATATCGATTGAACGCGATTTTTCCATATTTTCGGTGATATAGAACATTTCTAAATGCTGAATTATTTCGCCTACCACCCGTTGCATTATGCATCGGTATTCTCATTTCGCGAATATATCTGATCAAATAATGGTGTATCCACCTCATTGATAGATTTGGATCACTAATAATCCGCTGTTTCGTCTGATTACTTACAGGATTGTGATCTGTAATCCTGTAACGACGAAAACATGGCATTAAATATGGTAAATACCAATAATTGAATTGAGTTGTCATAAGATCAATACCGTATTTCATGCTACATTTTTTAGATTAAAAAACAAGTCATTATACAAGATAATGACTTGAATAAATCAACAGGGTTTAAAGCATATTAAGACTTCTAATTTTCTTGTTGAGGTTTCAAGGTCTACATCTCGGGTCAACGACGAATACGTTGCTCAAAGAGAGAGAAGCATTGAAACCAATGCGGAATTTCCTTGTCAGGAAACACCTATCCCTTATATGTATAAAGGATTTTTTGTTACCTCTTATTTTCAAGGTCGTTAGTCCTAATATGTTGTTCTCTAAACCCTGGTTTGGCAACCCTTTCCAATCGCATGCAATCAGAAAGGACAGGCCTACATAATTAATGTATGTTATATAACAATTGAAGTCAAATATAAAACACTGAGAATCAACGCACTACTGTCATAGTATTACCGGAGATAAGATTACCTGATGCATTATTCCCGATAAGTTCGCCAGAGCCAGTAACACCATAAGATCCGCCGAAACCACCATAGACTGAACCACTGGCTAAAGAACTGACATCACCAACTACCATCAAAACGAGTGGTTGGTTGGCTGTAAGTGGTATATTAGCAAGAGAAAAGTTCATACCAGCACTAGTAACACTTTGAATCGCCCCAAGCAACATACCACTCACGTCGTCGTAGAGACGCAAAGCGGATATGTTCTGGTAGCCGTTTGGCATCGGTAACAATGAAACAGCAAAACTGCTTAGTATGCCGTCACAATTCGGAATTGCATTGAATTTCACCAGAGGAACTGCGCTTTGGCCAGGTTTTATAATTTGTGACACTGGAGTTGTAGATGCGGTAGAGACCATGAGTACACATGACTGAGTTATAGGAATGCTTGGGATACTCGTGATGGTAAAATATTGACCAAGGCTCATTTTAATGCTATAAAACCTTTTAGTCCAGCGGTTACAATGGTGGGTAAGGGTCGATTATCAATTAATTGTAACACGTATGGATAATACAAAGAGTGAGAG
>JBAZRX010000013.1:0-27169 GCA_041662725.1 Minisyncoccota bacterium | reverse complement strand
CTGCAAGGTTGCTACCCATAATGCTGTTAGGCCAACAAAAATGAGAATAGCCGATATTCCCAAGAGAATTATGGCTTTAACGAAGCGAAATCTACGTTTGCGGTGATTAGACATTTAGATGCTAATTGTAGCAGATTGGGAAAATGATTTCCTGGAACTGTACCGTGATATTACTGTTCCCATTTATCTCCAAAAGGGTTTAATTCATCATCATCTAGAGAAATTTCATCGGTATTAGAGTCATCAGTATCTTCTGTGGCAGGTGTTTCCTCATCAGATTTTTCTTCTAATACAGGAACAGCATCTTCTACAGTATCCAACTCTATTATTTTTTTATTTTTTAATAATTGTGGGTCAATAATATCTTCAGGTGTTTCTTGTTTGACTACAGGAACAGTTTTTGATCTCACTCTATTTTTCATCTGCTTCAGATGCGTATTTTTTTTAGATGACATACGCGTAATATGAATTAATTATTAATAACGTGTCTATGTTGTAGCAGACTATATATTTTTTGCAAGAAAATGCAACTGTGGATAATTGTTACCAAGTTTAAATTACAGGTTCTATTTTTTGATTTTATGATTCGCTGAATGCGTAAGTGCTACAGCAATAGCATCATATTCATCATCTAAAGCTTTGTTTTTTGGCAAAACTACTAATAAATTAATCATTTTTAGCATACGTATCTTATCTGCTGTACCATCTCCTGTTATAGAAGATTTTATTTGCATAGGACTGTATTCAAATATTGGAACTTTTCTTTTTATTGCTTCATAAATAACAATGCCACGAGCCTCTGAGACACGCATAGCAGTTTTCTGATTCTTAGTTATAAACAATGTCTCTATAGCGAGGGCGTCAGGCTTAAATTTCTTAATAATGCGATATATTTCATTACCAATTTTACCAAAACGAATATAGATATCGTCTTTTGCAGATGTTTGGAGACAATTTGAGTAAATTATAAACTCCTTTCCTTTTATTGGTTTTTCGATCACAGCTATACCTAGACGGTCATAGCCGGGGTCAATTCCTAGAATTTTCATAATAGATGTAACTAAAACTATTCTGCATTTGTGAATACTTCTTGCACATCCTCATTATTTTCTAAATCCTCAACAAGTTTTGTTAAGAGTTCAATGTCTGCATCTTCTAAAGGCATAGATGAAGTTGGTTCCCAACCTCCATGGGTTTTTTTAAATGCCCATGAAGCACTACCAGGGGAGGCGAGTTCAAAGCCGTTAAGAGACAAAATATGTTTTATTTCTTGTGCGGCTTTATTTCTGTTATCAGTTAATGTAGAAATAAGAATTGCTACACCGCCTGGGCCATATGATTCGTAAACAATATTCTCCATGGCGGCGCTATTATCGGTCATAGCCTTTTTTACGGCACGGTCTATGGTGTCATTAGGCATATTTTCTTTACGAGCTTTTTCAATAGCAGCTGCTAAGCCTGGTGATGAGAGATTACCTTTGGAGGCTTTGGCTTCTACTGTGATAAGACGAACAAGTTTACCAAAATGTTGACTTCTTTGAGCATCATTCTTAGCTTTGATATGCTTGATCTTTGAAAATTTATTATGTCCTGACATGGTAGTTAAGTTAAAATGCAAAACGCAAAGTGTAAAACTTAAAACTTTTTGCAACAGCTGATAATTATTAGACACTCTAGCACTTTTACAGAAAGCTTTCCATTTATTGTTTTAGCTCATTAAAATTGTTTTTTAATCATAAAAACAACAAAGCGCACAACTCGGAATTATAATCTCGAGTTATGCGCTGTTTTTAACCACCCATCTTTATTGTCTGTAAATATTTAGAACTTTTTGAGCTTGAAATATTTAATCATGAATCATATTCATGATCACAAGATTCACATTTAAAGCTGTTATATATTTCACAACCAAGTAAGATTTGTTGTTGAAATTCTATTTTCCCACCACATATGTGGCATTGATTTTCTGGAGATTCTATTCGTTTTACACAGAAACACTTTAGGCATTTGAAGTAGATTATAACTTCAAAAGAACATGTCCCGGAGTTCTTTTTTGGTTGATAGCGATGGTCGAAACCTTTAATCGGAATAAATTCATGATTACAGGTTGCAATCATTTTTTCGTGCCCAGTCTGAAGTTTCTTGGTAAGTTCATTGATTCGCTCAGCATCTTCTTTGAATAGCTGTGGAATATTGTCTAGATTTATTAAATCCATATTTTCCTTTCAATTTGTTCTAGGATGAGATTTAAGCCCTTTCATTTTTGTTGCGACGAAGATGAAGGTAAAATACACAACAAGATCGCTCCAAATAGACCAATCAAACTAAAAAATATCCTAAATGGCCATAGAACTGAAACCAAAACCAGATAATTTAATTCATCAACAGGATCATTGTTATAAGAAATGATGTTGTTGATAAGACCTTCATAGTTTGAGTGACAATTTTCCTTGCTGAAATGTTCTTTATAACCAAATGAACCTGGAAATAGAAAACTACGAATTAGTCTCAGACGCTTTTTGTGAGGATTAACATCGAGTTCTTTCCCCATGGAATAAATCCAGAGAGAAAGTTTGGCTATTGGCAGACCGATTAAAACAACTGATGTAAAGTACAACAGTATTAATGTAGCAGTATTCATTTTCAAGCCTTTCTATTTAGAATAATGCGCTATGTGACACCATTCTGTCAATGTTGAGAATGGAAGCACTGTTTTGTCAAACCTTACTTAAAACAGAAGTCTTTACAACAACTTTGCTGTATCTTTAACTCCTATATGCGCATAAGCTTTATCGGTAGCAATACGACCTCTTGGTGTTCGTTCTAACAAGCCTAATTGTATTAAATAAGGTTCGTAGACTTCTTCTATAGTAGCTTGTTCTTCAGAAAGAGCGGCAGCAATGGTATTCAGTCCGACTGGACCTCCACCGAATTTATTTATAATAGTTTTAAGTATGTCACGATCTGCTCCGGTTAGACCTATAACGTCAACACCAAGCATTGATAGAGCTTTTTCAACGACGTCATGTGTTAAAGTGGTCTTATTTATTTGAGCATAATCACGGCATCGTTTCAGGTGGTAATTTGCAGTACGTGGCGTAAATCTAGAACGAACAGAAATTTCTTTTACGGCATCAGGATGGATTTCTATGTCTAATATTTTAGAGGAGCGCTTTATAATCTGACTAATTTCATCATTGGAATAAAACTCTAATTTAAATACTCCACCAGAGAAACGAGAACGGAGAGGAGAGGAAATCATGGCAATGCGCGTGGTAGCGGCAATTAATGTAAATGGTGGAAGATCAAGTTGGATGGTCCTTGCGGAAGGGCCTTTACCAATGATAATATCTAAAACACCAGTTTCCATAGCAGGGTAGAGCACTTCTTCAATAGCTTTGTTAAGTCGGTGTATTTCGTCTATAAAGAGAATATCTCCAGAAGAAAGGTTTGTAAGAACAGAGGCAAGATCGCCAACTTTGAGAATAGCTGGCCCTGAAGTAACTTTCATCTGTGCACCAGTTTCTTTTGCTACGAGATGGGCTAATGTGGTTTTACCAAGTCCTGGTGGTCCATAAAAAAGTATATGTTCTGGAGGATGTTTACGTTCTTTTGCTGCTGTGAGAAGTATATGCAGGTTATCTTTGATGTTCTTTTGACCTATATATTCATCCCAACGAGATGGTCGCAGGGTTTGATCTAAAAATCCTGTATCTTTGTCTTCTGTCAGTGTTTTTTTGGAATTTCTTGACATTTATAGGGGTATATGCTAGTATTAAGCGGTACTATTTCATTTGTTCGAGTCCATAAACCTCTAAGCAATGGCCTTCCAGGTTTGGGCATAGCACTAAGGACATTCTGGTTGTAACACTTCGGTATTACGTACTGTAATTATCCTCGGTACTTTGCCTCGCTTCCGGCATCACGCCAGAAGATATTGCTTAGAGATTTTTGTACTAGAACTTAACTTTTTTATTCTTTTTCTATCCTACACTTGCCTATAGATAAAAAGCAATTATAACTGTGGATAAGTGCTTTTTTGTTTCATATCTTTATCAGCTTCTTTTTCGTGTTCTATTACTTGGACACCTATTTTGCGTTGCAATATTATTCTTATCTCCTCTGCAACCTCTCGATCTATTGGTTCAAGTAATATATCAGTCTCATTAAATTCACCAGTTTCCTCATGTCCAGCAGAGTCAATTATTACTTTACTAACACCGATTATTCTGTAAAAAAGGCTTCTGTTTATGTTTACGTCTTGAATCTGTCGATAGGGTATGGAGACGGTTTCAAGATTGAAAATGCCTCTTTTTAAACGTAGATCAAATTCTTCCAGTGTAAATGTATAAAATTTATAAGTTAATTCGGCTATAAAGTATCCAACAACGAAAAGGAAAAGTGCTAATGTGTACAATCCAAAAACGATATTACTTACAATAGTTGATGCTAAAGATGGTGATGAGCTATTTAATTGTAAACTTGCATTTAATGCTTCAAGTATACTTTGTTCCATGAATCCACTAATATTTGAAGCAATAAGAGCTAAAAATAGAATTGCCAATGATGGAAATGTATTTCTTATAAACAAGAGAACGAATGCCTTGTGTCCTAAATGTTGCTCTTGACCTAGTAGTAGCATGTTATTTTAATTATCTAACGATATCACTCTCTCTAATTCTTCTAGAGAGGTGATCCCTTTTAATATTTTTAGAACCCCATCTTGTTTCATTGTAAGCAAACCTTGACCTTTGGCGGCATTCCAGATTTCGTGTTCACTAGGATTATTTTGTACAACATTTTCGATTTTTTCATCAGTAAGTATAGCCTCATATATACCAATACGTCCTTTATAACCAGTTTTATTACATTTTTCACAGCCAACTGGTTGCCAAATCTTGGTGCGATCAGGAGGAATTAAAGATTTATCTTCAATACTATTTATTACAGTTTCAATTTCTTGTTGAGCGTCGCCCGCTAAAACATTTTCTTTTTTACAATACGTACATAATTTTCTAGTCAGACGTTGAGCTATAGATATACTGATAGCAGAAGTAATAACCTTTGGATTAATTCCAAGGTCTATTAGTCGTGGAAAAGTTCCAGCGGCATCGTTGGTATGTAGTGTAGAGAAAACTAAGTGTCCTGTTAAGGCTGAATTAATTGCAATACTAGCTGTTTCTTTATCGCGAATTTCACCAACCATGATAATGTCTGGATCTTGACGAACTGCGGCACGCAAGCCTTCTAAGAATGTATAACCTTTATCATTAACCTGGGTCTGAACAATTCCTGGTAAATGATATTCAATCGGATCTTCTATGGTGATTATCTTTACTTCAGGATTATGAATCTTTTTCAAGAAAGCATAGAGAGTTGTTGTTTTACCAGAACCAGTTGGTCCTGTTGTAAGTATCATGCCGTTTGGACGGGTTGTTTCTTCTAACAAAATTTTAAGAAGTTTTTCATGGATACCAAGATCTTCTAATGATACGCTGATAGATTTCGGATTTAGCAGACGCATAACGATGGATTCGTTATATGCTCCTGGAAGTAAAGATACACGAACTTCTATATCATCATTACCTAAATGTATACTGAAACGCCCGTCTTGCGAATCTTTTTTAATATTAAGTTTCATGCCAGCTATCAGTTTGATTCTGGAAATAAGTAGAGCATAAGTTTCATTGTCAAAACGAATAACATCTTCAAGTACACCGTCCAATCTATAACGTAATCGAGCGTAACCTTCTTCGGGTTCAAAGTGTATATCGGAGGCCTCTACTGCTAGAGCACCAGCAACGGTTGTTTCTAATATACGTGAAATTCTATAGCTTTTCTTTGCTGAGATAGTGCTTTGTAATATATCAACTATAGCTGATAAGCTTTTTGCTTGTTCAATAATAGCGGCAATCTCTTCGCTGGAGATTTGAAGTGAACCAGCTTTACTTTCATAAGCAAATGATAAATCTGTGTAAACTTTCCAAGCTTTTTCTAAGCTCTGGGTTGAAGTTATAAATAATTCAGGAGTATATCCTTTCTTTTTCAAATCTTCTAATGCAGATAAAACTTTTTCATTATTCGGATTACGAGCGGCAACTTTAATTTTTTTATCTATAAGAGCGAAAGCGGCCATCTGCGCATCTTTTGCAGTTTCTTCATTGATAAGACGGAGAGCGTCAGCGTTTACCGGTGTGACCAAGAGGTTAATATATTCAAGACCGTATTTACCAGACAAGATCTGTACGAGATCTTCCTCCTCTTTGTGTAATAGATCGTCTAATTTACGATTCTGTTTATCTTCATCAAAAATTATACTCATTGGTAATATTATAGCGCATGGAAAGGGAATATGCTCTTTTAACCCGACGAGTTGTCCTTTTCCTGTGTCTGCGAAACTCGCTCGGTAAATTTCTAGGTAAAAAGCTCAGGAATCATTGCGTTATTAGAGGCTAGGCCTCCACACCGACGCAGTGGCCTAGCCTCTAATAACGCAATGATTCCGAGTTCGTTTCGCTTTTTACCAAGAAATTTATACTCGCTCAGACATTCTCGACACAGGAAAAGGACAACTCGTCGGGTTAAAAGATATTATTTAGGAGGAATTTGCGATATCAAATTAAGATGAAGCTATGTTATTATTCGAATATGAAAAAAATAGTTTCTCATTCATTAGAGGAAACACAGGTAATTGCCCGCGATTATTTAATAGAATTGGCTAATAAATACAATAAATCAGACAAAGCTGTGGTTGTTGGCCTGTCTGGACATCTTGGGGCGGGGAAAACAGCTTTTGTTAAAGCTGTGGCGAAAGAGTTGGGTGTAGTTGGAGAAATCACCAGTCCCACATTCGTGATTATGAAAATGTATTCTGTTAGTCAGAAAATAGTTGAAAAAAGTCGATTTCATCAACTTATTCATATTGATGCTTATCGATTGGAAAATGCACAAGAATTAGAGATATTAAATCTTCAAAGACTTATGCTTAATAAATATAACTTAATCATGATTGAGTGGCCTGAAAATGTCGGACTTAAAACTGATGAACAAATAAATATGCAGGCTATTGATAAGGGTGGTTTGATTGAGTTAGAGATTCAATAGTATTTCTTAAATACGGATGTTAATAGCAAAATGGTACAATATCGACATGGTAGATTCTTCAGCTAAAGAAAAAAAGGAGAAAAAAAGATTAGTATTACTTGACGCTCATGCTATTTTGCATCGGGCTTACCATGCTTTGCCAGACTTTGCTACGGCGAAAGGTGAGCCAACGGGCGCTTTGTATGGTCTTTCAACAATGCTTATAAAGATTATTGAAGATCTGAAGCCTGACTATGTTGTGGCTTGTTATGATGTAAAAGGACCTACATATCGACATGAAGCGTATAAAGATTATAAAGCAGGTAGAAAAGTAGCTGAGGATGATTTGATTGCACAAATGAAAAGATCACGAGATATTTTCGATGCGTTAGGTATACCAATGTATGACAAACAAGGTTTTGAGGCAGATGATATGTTAGGAACAATTGTAGAACAGGTAAAAACAGAGGTCAGGCCTCGAGAAAATCTAGAAATCATCATTGCTTCTGGTGATATGGATACATTACAACTAGTGAGTGGAAAAGATGTTAAAGTTTATACTTTAAAAAAGGGGATTAGTGACACTATTATGTACGATGAAGATGCTGTGCGTGCACGATTTGGTTTTGGCCCAGAACTTATTCCAGATTACAAAGGTTTACGCGGTGACCCGTCCGATAATATTATTGGTGTGAAAGGAATTGGTGATAAAACAGCTACAATACTCATCACAACTTTCGGTTCCATTGAGAACATGTACAAAGAATTGGATTCTGGTGGGGAAGATAAATTCAAAAAAGCAGGTATTACGCCACGCATTATTCAATTATTGAAAGATAACAAAGAAGAAGCTGAATTTAGTAAGGTTTTAGCCACTATTCGTCGTGATTCACCTATAACTTTCAAGTTACCAGAAAAGACTTTTAAAGATGGTTTGGATGTAAAAAGAGTAAATACTCTTTGGCATGAATTGGAGTTTAGGACATTAACACAAAGACTTGAAAAAGTGGTTGGCAATAAACCTATGAGTTCTGTTGCTGGTAATAATTCCGCTAACAATAACGATCCTGTGAATATGGATAACCATGAAATTGATGATAAGCAAGTTGGTTCTGTTAGCGAAATTGATAAAAGCCAGACAACTCTTATTGATGAAGTTGATAATAAAGATGAAATTGAAAAAGTTGGTCTTGCTTTATGGTTGATTAATTCAAATACAACCAATCCAACCATTGAAGATATTTTGAGTTTTAAGAGTGAAGGATCAGAGACTAATCTAGAAGAAGCTAAGAAAGCTATTTTCGAAGAACTTGATAGAAAAAATCTAAGAAAGGTATATGAAAATATTGAATTACCACTGATACCTATTACCCATAAAATGGAAGAACGTGGTATAAAAATTAATAGAATTATTTTAAAGGAATTAGCCGAAACATATCATGCCGAGCTCTCTAGACTTGAAAGTAAAATCTGGGAGTTTGCTGGAATGAAATTTAATATCAATTCACCGAAGCAAATGGGTGAAGTGCTTTTTGATAAACTCCAATTGACGGCTAAGAATATGAAGAAAACCAGTGGTGGGGCTCGTTCTACACGCGAATCAGAGTTGGAGAAATTAAGAGATTTACACCCGATAGTGCCACTATTGTTTGAATATCGTGAATTGGCCAAATTGCTTTCAACATATATTGACGCCATACCTCCTCTTTTGGATACTAACGATCGTTTGCATACAGATTTTATTCCTTCAGGTACAACTACTGGTCGTATGGCTTCACAAAATCCTAATTTACAAAATATTCCTATAAAAAGTGATTTGGGTAAAGCTATTCGAAATGCTTTTATTGCAGAGAAAGGATTTGTTTTATGTGGATTTGATTATTCACAAATGGAATTACGAATTGCCGCTTTCTTATCTGGAGATGAAAAACTTATTGAAATATTTAAAAACGGAGAAGATGTGCACACTTCGGTTGCTTCTTTTGTTTTCAAAGTTCCACAAAGTGAAGTGACATCTACAATGCGTCGTCAGGCAAAAGTAATTAACTTTGGAATTATTTATGGCATGGGAGTTATGGCCTTAAAACAAAACCTTGGTACTACACGAGATGAAGCTCAGAAATTTTTGAATGATTATTTTGAAACGTTTTCAACCTTGGCGAATTATCTTAAAAATGTGAAAGAAGAAACGGCAGTTCGTGGCTATACAGAGACATTCTTTGGTCGTCGTCGCTATTTTGATGGTATTAATTCCAGAATACCGTATGTAAAGGCACAAGCTGAACGTATGGCTATAAATGCACCTATTCAAGGAACCGAGGCTGATGTGATTAAGTTGGCTATGATCAAGGTTGATGAATATTTAAAGAAAAATAAACTTGAAAATGACTTCTTTCTTTTATTGCAAGTACACGATGAGCTTATATATGAAGTTCGTGAAGAAAAAGCTAAGGAGATAATGCCAGAAATAATGAAAATTATGGAGTCTGTAATGGATCCTAAAGATACAAAAGGGATCGTTTTGAGATCTTCTGCAACAATGGGGAATAATTGGGGTGAGTTGAAGTAAGAAATAATAATCAAGGGCTAATTAAATTTAATGCTTTATATACTTCATGGATCAAATATAAGTAAGTCGGTAGAGAAGGCACATTCTCTGATCAATTCGTTGCGTGCCAAAAAACCAGATGCTACTTTTGTAAAATTAAGTAGTGAAGACTGGAGTACTTCAGTTATTGAAGAACATCTCGGTGGGCAAGGATTATTTTCAAATAAATATATAATCTTGCTTGATAGAGTTACTGAAAATTCTGAAGCTAAAGACCAACTTCCTGAATTTATTGAAGCGATGCATGAATCAACGAATATTTTTATAGTTTGTGAGGGTAAATTGAATGTTGAATTGAAGAAAATCTTTGAAAAATATGCTGAAAAAGTTGTGGTATCAGATGAACCAGTTAAGGCCTTTTCTTATGGTAAAGCGACATCGGGAGGGGCTAATGGTAAAAAAGATTTTAATATTTTTGCTTTAGCGGATGCTTTTGGCTCTAGAGATAAAATGAAAGCATGGATGATTTATCGGGAAGCTATCAAAAATGGTCTTGAATCGGAAAGCATTCTCGGTACTTTATTTTGGCAAGCAAAATCAATGGCTTTGGCGGTAAATTGTAAATCAGCAAATGAAGCTAGTTTGAAACCATTCGTTTTTGATAAATCAAAAAGATATGCAAAGAATTTTTCTAAAGAAGAATTAGATAATCTTCTAAAAAATATTATCATTTTGTATCATGACGGACATAGGGGAGTTATAGATTTGGAATTAGCTACAGAAAAGATGATGTTGAAAATATAAATGACCTTCAACTCGTTTTGAATTGAAGGTCATTGGTTTGGTTTGATTCTGATATTTAGATATTGGCGTAGTAAACTCTTACTGTATCAATATAACCGATAAAATCACCACCAGCAGGATCATCAAAGTAAGATCTTCCGATTGCTGTTTGAGCGCCTCCCATATTTATGATTTTTATCAATGGTTGTGATACGGTTCTATCAAGTTTTCCATCTATATAAAACTGATATCCTATTCCATCTTCAAGGAGGAAACAAACATGAGTCCATTTGTTGAGAGTAATTGTTGCTAATGAACTTGGCCAATAATTACCATTACCTTGACCTGGCGCATTTACCATAAGTATTAAATTACGATTAGGACTGATACCAAAATATAGTAGACCGGGAAATCCACTCGCGAATATGGAATAACGTGATGCGATGTACTGTGTTGGTTTGATCCATGCACAGATCATTATTTTTCCTCCAGGACTACCACCGACAAGATCCATACGATTGCGTAAGTCAGGAAGTTGAACGTAATTTGTGCTAGTAAAATCCAAAGCTGTACCATTAATACCTGCTACCCAGCCTGGAAGAGGTGATCCTGTAAGACTACCAGAATAGTTACGGCCAGATGTATCAGCGACACTTACTCCAGATCCTTCATCGAAATTCCATATACCAATCGCATTTGCACCATATGCACGATGGATATTCGCTTCAAAAGCAGTTGCGACGGCCAAACGCGCTTTTTCGCGTGCAGAATTTACGTTAGCCAAGACAACACTTGATAATATACCAATAACAGATATTACTACGAGTAATTCAATAAGAGTAAATCCCTGATTTTTAATTCTATTATTGTTCATGATTTATTACCTTAATCTTAGCAGAAAATCTAATCCAGTGTCCGTACATTCTAATCGGGTCTTTCTTAATTAGGAAAATTATATGCAAAATTTGTACAAACAATTAGTTTATACAAAAAATTGCATGGTTCATCTAATGAACCATGCAATATGAGATCAGGTAAGGACAGACGCTTACTCGCCTTGGTTGATCCTGCTTAAGATTGCCCGAAGAATATTCTCTTTACTGCAGATGGGATCGAGATTTTCCGAAGATTCTTCATCAGGCGTTAAATAGATTTTCCAGCCTGCTCTGACGCAGATAGTTCCACTAGGAACATTAACCTCATGACATGAAGCTCTGACCTGGTTCCAGAACAAATTCTGGACATTGCGGGCTTGTCTCGTGAGAGTTCCAACTTGATGTTTTTTACTCTCAATTTCGGACATGTTCCTTGGAAACGGAATTTGTCCTGCCGATTGCACCAATTCTTGAGAGAAAGAGTAAAGCTCTTTACCCAAAGGATCCACGAGACCACAAGGTTCCAAGTCCATCACATCATCTGCATCTTTGAGCGGTTGGAATAGTTGATCTGGAGGAGTCTGATGCTTCCCTGAAAGTATTGCCGCCAATCTGGCCATAAAAATCTGTTCTAGATTAGGGGCCGTTGGTGACGGTTTGGGTGACGGTGTGGCGTCAGTGGGCTTTTTGGAAGGTTGAGTTGTAGCTTCAGTTTTTTTGAAGTCTCAGGTTTCGGAAGGGAGCTATTTTTCAATGGTACTGTCATACAGTGTCCTCTTTTATGCTTGGTTTTTTGTTTTCAAATACCCTTAACGTAGGTGTTAAAAGTATGTACTAATACGAATAAGACATTACCATACTAGTAGTGCAGGTGTCAATTTTTATGATGGTACATTAGTTTGCTAATTCATTACCTGAAGTTTGACAATAATTTAATAATACTTAATGTAGTAGTCAGAAAGGTGAACTATGAGTTATCAATACGTAAAAGAACCTTTAAGCGACCCAGCTAATACCATTGAATTACTTATTACCGAAACCCTTCATCAAGCCTTTGAACTTGCAGGACCTATTAATGCAAGTTCTCATATCGAAGGTATTGTGGCGGAGTTTAAAGCAAAAGCGGGCATTATAATAGAATGCAAAAAAACCTTGGATTTACTGAAAGCTGAAATACTCCGGCGATTTGCGGAACTAGAGCAGAGAGTCAAGGTTGCTGAACAGACCGTTCGAGAGAAATCGTAGTAGTACGATTAACCAATCCATTTGTAGGAAGATTATTCTTCCTACTTTTTATTACATTAATATGCTCCTTATTGAATGAAGTTAGAACCAAGATCATCTGGATTTCTAGTGTGCTACTGTTTGAAATAGTTAGGAGTTGGTAAAAAAATAGGCAAGGAGACGGCTCCTTGCCTGCGTTGCCCATTTTGAGCCTTACGACATGACAAGTGGTATGTCGCGGGTGACCACAATGTCGGTAACACCGATCTTCAAAAGCTCAACGATGATTTTCTGCTCGTTTTCTCTTAGGACTATAGACTGAAGCGCGGACCAACCTTTCACTCCCCATAATGGCGAGCATGTCGGTCCTTTGAGTCCTCCGATGATCCGGCTTGCTCGAGCAATGGATCTTGAGGGTGTGTTGGCCGTCAGCATGACATATTGGCTTGCTTGCGCTGCGCCTTTCACGAGTCGCGTGAAGCTGTCAATGTGGAACTTTGTGGTCTTGTTACTCCACGAGTTTGGGTTTGCCACGACGACGGTGTTCGACTCCATGATCATGTGAATGATCCTAAGCCGATTCTCGCGTAACGACTGTCCACTCTCAGTCACATCAACAATAGCTCCAGCGCCATAGCGGATTTTGTGCTCGGTGTTACCAAAAGATGGAGTGACTCGAACATTCTGACCACGTTCCGAGAAAAATCTTTGGACGAGTCCAACGTATTCAGTCGCTATCTCGATACCAGCCGGAAGGTCATCGATCTTTTGCCAGCAACTGTTTTCGTCGACTGCCAGCACGATTTTCACAGCAGTGTTGCCACTACGGCCGATCGGGAGCTTGAGAAGAACAGGAAACTTGAAGCCCCAGTTGGCCAGCCAATCTTCGCCGACGATGGCCACATCGAAATGATCATTATTCAGATACAGAGGGATTTCCTGCGGTCGTTGGAAGAAAACGCTTTGAATCCAATCAACCGCGATCTTTCCCTCCTTGGTTCTTTTGTTTCTGATAGTCACAGTCAAACCCGCTTTGGCGAGTAAGTTTGTGACGACTTCTTGCATTGATCCGTCAGGGAGTACAACTCTTAGTTCATTCATTATGACTCACTTTCTCCATATGTTTTCAAATCTAATACTTGATAATACAAGCATTCTTTTTTGTAGTCGTCAACTTGTGCGCCCAGCTGGATTCGAACCAGCGACCCTCTGCTTAAAAGGCAGGTGCTCTACCGGGCTGAGCTATGGGCGCAAACGAGGACAAAGAACTAGTGCTCACACTCGTTATTTGTCCGAGTGCCGCGCCTATATGAATATATGGGCGCAAACGATAATCACGCCATAAAACATTAACACAAATTCACGTGGTTTCGCAAATAGGGTTTTTTATAACGGCATATCAAAAGCGATAAAACCAGCGCCGGTAACCAAAAGTGAAAGTGCCATAGCTAAGAGTAGAAGGTAGTAGTTAATACCATTAGTTAGAAACTCTCTATTTTTTATTTTATACACTAATTTGATAAGAAGAATCAATACTATTATCAAAGTGGCTAATTGAGTGTATAGACCGATTATTGTCAAAATACCTACGATTGTTTCTACTATTCCATAAGCAATAACACGAGCATTGCGTGGCTGTGTTTGCTCTTTAATCCTCCTGTAACCGAAATAAAGAAAAGTTAAACCAAGAGCAATACGAATAATGAACGGACCGAATTGTTCATATGTGAAAAGGGAAGGAAATAATGAAAGCATGATTTTATTCTGTATTATGATATGGTAATGAAGTAATTATAAGCGATATGATTTATTATTCCTAATCGTGAGATAAATGACAAAATACCAAAACAAAGAAATAAGATTATTACTAGACAATATCCGTAGTGTTCACAATGTTGGCTCTATTTTTCGTACAGCTGAAACTATTGGTGTTAGTCATATTTATTGCATAGGAACAACACCTTCACCACTGGATCGCTTTGGTCGTAAAAGAAAAGATTTGGCAAAAGTGGCTTTAGGAAGTGAGAACATTATTCATTGGGAGTATTCCGAGAATGCTAGTAAATTGATTGAAAAACTCAAAAAAGAAGGATTCCAGATTATTGCTGTTGAGCAAGATGATAATTCAATCGATTATAAAAAGATTAAGCCAAAATCAAAGTGTGCCTTAATTCTAGGAAATGAAGTTAATGGAGTTAGTAAAGAGTTAATAAAGAAGTCTGATTTAATTGCGGAGATACCGATGAGAGGTAAGAAGGAGTCGCTTAATGTTTGTATAACGGCTGGGATTGTCTTGTATCGGTTATTTGATTTGTGATAAAATAAACTTGTCTTGCACACAGCATCCTGTGCAAGAACCATCACAGTGAGTCAGCTCTTTTCTCTTTTAGAGGAATAGAATTAGGCTCACTTTTTTATTTCCCAGAAAATTTCTGATGTTTGTCGCAGAAATGAGTACCTCGGCCTCCAACAACTATTCTTTTAATAATCCCTTTACATCCTTTTTTATCACACTTTAAACCAGTTTTTTGATAAGCATGATGTTGTTCTTGGAATTTACCTTTTTCTCCAGAAACGTTGCGGTAATCAGACATAGAGTCGCCACCAAGATTTATGCCATGAGCCAGGATCTTTTTTATTGTAATAAACAATAATTTACGTTTTGAGCTAGCAATATGTTGAACTTTTTCCAGCGGATGAATACCTGTATGCCACAAAGATTCATCAGCGTAAATATTTCCGATGCCAGAAATAATATTTTGATCCATAAGAACAAGTTTGATTTTACCTAAGTGACGCAAATCTAATCTTTTATTAAACTCTTGAAAGGTAAAACTTTTATCTAACGGTTCTGGGCCAAGATCTTTCAAATGATTAGATTCGTGAATTGTTTTTGAATCTATAATTGTAACTTTTGCGAATTTTCTCATATCAGATAAAGCCATGTGTTTGCCATTATTAAAAGTTATAACGAAACGCACATGGCGATTCTTTGGATCTTTAAGTGATTCTGGTTCTTTGGGCTCCCATGGATCATTGGAGTTATTAGATTTAAATAAATAGATGCCGAAAAGAAGATGGCCTGTCATTTTCATGTGAACAAGGATAGTTTTGTTATTGTTTAAATTAATGAGAATATTTTTAGCACGTCTTTCTATGGAAATTATCTTTTTACCGAGCACTTCTTTTTTGAAGTACTTGAAATACACTAAATCCTTAATAGTTTCTGAACCTTTAAAATATGAACTGTTATAACTTGACCAGACATCTTTTATGGTTAGTCCAATAATATGGTGCCTTAAGCCATTTACAGTTGTTTGTACTTCTGGAAGTTCTGGCATATTACTACTATATACTACACGCGGAAATATTTTAACTGCTATAATATTGCCATGCGACATCTTATAGCAGTTCTCCTTGTAATATTACTTTTGGCGGTGCCGTGGATGATGTATCATCCACAACAAGCAAGTTTCTTCTTTTCAAAGATGCAAAGTATGGAGGATCAGTTGGCGGCTGTTATTTTAAATAATAATCCAAAAACCATTGCAGAAATAAAATCACGGTATAACTCTTCAGGAGTTTTTGATGTAAAAGCCAAGAAAGTTCGTATTTTACTTGTTCCTGGTCATGAGCCAGATTATGGTGGTGCAGAATATGGTTTATTAAGAGAAAGAGAAATGACTGTAGAATTAGTGAAAGATTTACAGCAATTACTACAGAAGAATAGTAAATATGAAATATTCGTAACTCGTGACGATAAAGCATGGGATCCGACCTTTGCTAATTATTGGAAGACTGGTTGGGATGATATTATCGCTTGGCAAAAAGGACATAAAGATATTGTTACCAACATGACTCGTATCGGAAAAATTAGCTCACTTACACCGAGTGTAGTTCACCGTAGCGCACCACCTAATGTAGCTTTGCGTTTACATGGCATAGGTAAGTGGGCTAATGAAAACGATATAGATATTGTTCTCCATATTCATTTCAATGATAGTGCTGGACATCCCGCAGGTGTTCCTGGAAGATATTCCGGATTTTCTATCTATGTACCACAAAAAGATTATTACAACAGTACTACTACTAAAGCTCTAGCCGATTCGGTTTTTAAAAGATTACAGAGATTAAATGCTGTATCTGATTTACCTGGTGAATCAGAGGGTATTATTGAAGATCAAGATTTAATCGCGATTGGTGCAAATAATTCGGTTGATGCGGCGAGTATGCTTATAGAATATGGTTATATTTATGAACCACAATTTACTAATAATGAATTACGAGATAAAGCTTTGCAGGATTTAGCCTTTCAAACATATTTAGGTCTACAAGATTTCTTTGAACCACGTAGTCCATTTGCTACTGCGGCATCATTTGATACTTTAGCAGTACCTTATAAATGGAGTAATTCAGTTGCAAGTAGTAATGCTAATTTTTCTGATGTGTATGCTTTACAAACCGCTCTTGTTTTGGACGGTGTTTATCCGCCAGCTGGTAAAACCTTAAATGATTGTCCACGTACAGGTACGATTGGTGGATGTACCAGGGCGGCACTTCAAGCTTTTCAAAATAAGTACGGTATAAAGGGGGAGGATGGAACAATTGGTTCTAAAACTATTGAAATGTTGAACAATATTTACGGAAGTAAGACGATTTAATTTTTACCGAGCTAAAAATTGATATTTTAGAACCTGGCAGGCATGTCCTTTTCCTGTGTCTGCGAAACTCGCTCGGTAAATTTCTAGGTAAAAAGCTCAGGAATCATTGCGTTATTAGAGGCTAGGCCTCCACACCGACGCAGAGGCCTAGCCTCTAATAACGCAATGATTCCGAGTTCGTTTCGCTTTTTACCAAGAAATTTATACTCGCTCAAACATTCTCGACACAGGAAAAGGACATGCCTGCCAGGTTCTAAAATGCTAATGCAAACTAATTAAGTATTTTTTCAACCTCTTCTTTCGCCACTTGTGAGTCACTCCATGTAATTTTAGAGCCATTTGGTCCCATGATATATGGATCAGTTCCTTTACCGGTGATCAAAATAGCGTCACCAGTTTTAGCTAAGCTAATAGCTTTTCTGATAGCTAGACGGCGATCTATGATGATTTCTGGTTTATGATTTTTGATCCCCGAGGCAACATCGTTGATGATTTTCATCGGATCTTCATCATAAGGATCTTCGTTGGTGAGAATAATTTCTGAGCAATATGTATCTGCAATACGACCCATTTCGGAACGTTTCCATGTGTCTCGTCCACCACCTGTCCCACCGAGGACACAAATATTTCTGCTACCTTTGAAAACTTGATAGAATTTTTCTAATGAGTCGGCGGTATGTGCATAGTCAACAATAATCTGAAAATCTTGACCCTTCTCAATCTTTTCTACTCGTCCCGGAATACCCGTGATTTTTTCCAAAGCATGAATTATATTTTGTGTGCTTATACCTTGGCTTTTGGCGGTAGTAATAGCGGCTAGAATGTTATAGAGATTAAAAAGTCCAGAAAGGTGAGAATGTACAGCTTGTCCATCTAAACTAAAATCAATCCCAGATTTTTTTATGGTATATGGTTCAACATCATGAATACTGTAGTTAGCTTTACGGTCTGACATACAATTAAGGAACTTCTCTGACTCTTTATCATCAGTATTGGCAATAATTATACGATTAGGTTTTCTTGAATGACACATATTTTTAGCTACAGAAACTTTTGAATTCAAATAATTTTCATAAGAGCCATGTGCTTCAATGTGTTCTGGGGAAATATTAGTGAATACAAGAGCGTCTAACTCAATAAAACGATGACGATATAAAAGGGCACCTTGAGAAGTTATTTCCATAATCATGTAGTGGCAACCTTGGTCTACTGCTTTACGAAGTAAACGTTGCGCGAAAAACCTTCCGGGCATACTCATCTTGAAAAGGTTTGAGAATGATTTATTACCAACTTTATAACGAATAGTGTTGGAGAGAGCTGTTTTATATCCAGCTTCTTCAAGTATGGTATTTAGTATTTCAACTGTTGAGCTTTTGCCTTTTGTTCCTGTAACAGCGATGACTTTGATTTGACGTGAGGGGAAGCGGTAAATAATAGCTGCACATAAAGCAAGAGTCCAGTGATAAGCGGGGCTTAAAGAGTTGAATATCGTTGCTGGTATGACACGACGAATTGTTGAAAGCGTTTTATCTAGCATATTTTAAGGATAGCATACTGATGTGGCACATAGGGAGATTGGAGAAATTAGCTAAGCATTTTAAGGGCGGCTTTAATTTTAGTAGCTGTATTTAAAATGTTCTTATCAATTTTCTTCAAAGCCTCGCGAGCGTCATCTGCGTCGTAGCCAAGAGCTTTCAAAGCTTCTATAACATCCATATCACTGGACATTCCTATGGTAATGTCTTCGCCAGCAATACCACCAAGTTTATCTTTTAGTTCAAGCACAATTTTTTCCGCAGTTTTTCTTCCAATACCGGAAACCTTAACTAAATGAGCAGTCGAACCTGTTCTTATGGCATTTATTAAAGTATCGCTTGAAACAGCAGATAGAACATTCATGGCGCCTTTTGGTCCTATACCAGATATGCTTATAAGTAATTCAAAGAAATCTTTATCCTTTTTTTCAGGAAAGCCGAAAATATCCATGGCATCTTCGCGTATAGCCATATAAGTCCAAAGGCTAATTTCTTTCCCTTTTTTCATGGTATGTAAGGAATCGGCAGTGACAAATACCTTATAGCCGACACCGTGAACATCCACAATAATATAACGTGAATCTGTATGAGTAATAGTACCTTTAAGTGAAGCGATCATGAAGTGATTATAGCAGAGTTTTAGAGGCCAGGCCTCTAGAACCTATTTACTTTATCTTACGACTGTGTTAACTTAACAGACACAAATATATGGCAATTACATCTTCAGCTAAAAAAGCTTTACGTGCTGCAAAAAAGAAGCGTGTTTTCAATCTTAGACGTAAATCTACTATTGATAATCAAGTTAAGGAACTTCGTGGATTTTTGACAGCTAAGAATAAAACAGAGGCAATTAAGCTTATCCCATCTTTGTATCAAGCATTGGATAAGGCTGTAAAAACAAAATATTTGAAAGCTAATACTGCTTCCAGATTGAAATCTCGAGCGATGGCCGCTTTGAAAAAGTTAGGTTAATTAAATATTAATATAAAAAGAACTCTCAATTATGAGAGTTCTTTTTATATTATCTTCAACTTTATTATCTGGAGTCCCGTATTATTTTTGAGAAGATAAAATCTTTAAGACTTAACTTATTTTGTCTTATCTTTCATATAACCAGTAAAAGCCTGAATTGTTTCTAATGGTAGAGTAAAGACAACAGTGTTTGAAGCGTCAGATGAAATATCGTTGATGGATTGAAGAGTTCTCAAGTGTAAGGCTCCTGGTACAGCCGAGAGGGTAGCGGCGGCTTTGGCCATGTTTTGTGAGGCAGCTAGTTCACCTTCTGAGGTGATGATAACAGCTCTCTTCTCACGTTCAGCTTCGGCTTGCTTGGCAATGGTTCTTTCCATATTTTCAGGCAACTTCACATCTTTGAGTTCAACGCTGGAGACACTGATACCCCAAGCGGCTGTAACTATTTCAACCAATTCCTCAATCCTGTTTGCCACTCGATCTCGACTAGCTAACAATTCGTCAAGAGTAACTTCACCAACAACATTTCTCATGGTTGTCTGAGCGTATTGCATGATGGCGTATTTGAAGTTTTCTATTTCGAGTATAGCTTGGTCAGCGGCGACAACTTTGTAATAAATAACGGCATTAACATTGACTGGAACGTTGTCTTTGGTGATAGCGTTTTGATCTGGAACATCAACAGCTTTGGTTCGAAGATCAATCTTTTGATATGTCTGAATGATCGGCCAAACAATCCTCCAACCCGGGTTCATGATGGCATGGAACTTACCGAACATGAATTTGACTCCACGTTCGTACTGGTTAACCTGGCGGATAGAGGAGGCAATGATGACGCAAATAATGAAAATTAGGTAATACATGGTAATAAGTTAGTTTGTATGAGTTTATTATACATTTGCTAAAAAATATTGCTATTGTTCTTTAGTTTTTAGTATTTTTATCTCTTATTTATACTACTTAATCTTGATTCCAAGAAGTTGAACAATATGACTGGTCTGTGAATAATCAATAGTAACTTCTTTCAATTGTTCTTGTCCGATTTTAATTCCTTCAATTTGCGAGCTACTCAAATCAACATCTTTAAATTTTGCATGAGAAAATTCTACATTTTTCAAATCACATTCAATAAAGGAAATATTATCTAATTCTGCGCCTTGAAAATCAGAATCAATAAGGGTGCATCTTTCAAAACAAACGTTTCTAAGTTTTGAAAATCGGAAAAGTGCGAAATTGATTTTACTATCTTTAAAAGTAATATCTCTTAGATTGGTATTGATAAGTTTTAATCCTGTAAGGCGACAACTAGAGAATTCAACTCTGCTGAAAAGAGCTTCTTCAAGATCACTATTAAGTAAATTGGAGGCTTTAATATAAACATCTACCAATTTTAAACCTTTAAGTTTACAATCATTTAATTCAGTGTGTTCTATGGAGGTAGTTTCAATAGAGACATCAGTCGCGATATTTTTACTTAAATCTATATTTTCTATTTTAGATTTTTCAAGAAATAAGTCATCGGCAATATTTTTTTCAAGAAAAGCTGATAGGATTTCTCTTTTGAAGAAAATAGGCTTTTTTACGGTTTTTGTTTTATTTAACATATATTTATTAGCAACATTGTAAATTATAACCCAAACCATGTCACTTAAATCTTTATCAGGATTTTATCTCGTTGTGATACAATAGTGCGGTTTAAAAACATGAATAACAAATTGATTAAGACAAACAAATTATTGGTACTTAATAAAGTTGAACGTTCAATCTTATTTATTCGTGGCGAGCGAGTCATGATTGATGCTGACTTGGCTGAACTTTATGGAGTAACAACCAAAAGATTGAATGAACAGGTGAAGCGAAATATAAAACGTTTTCCACCCGATTTCATGTTTCAACTTACTCAGGAGGAAAAGACAGAGGTGGTCGCAAATTGCGACCACCTCTTAATGCTTAAGTTTTCTCCAAATCTACCATCTGTCTTTACAGAATATGGTGCTATTATGGCAGCTACTATACTTAATTCTCAATACGCTGTTGATATGAGCATATTGGTTGTAAGGGCGTTTGTACGACTCAGATATATCCTTGCGACACATGTAGAATTGGCACAGAAAATTAATGAACTTGAACGTCAATTTAAAGATAAGACAACAGAACACGCGAAACACATCAATAAGATTTATAGAATACTTGATGCTCTAATGGCGCCTACTCCAGAATTAAAGAAAGGACGTATTGGTTTTGATACAGGGAAGTAGGGAAATTACCAGCAAAATTCACTCCGTTCATTTTGTGCCCCCGCGAGGAATCGGTCACAGGTTCGAGCCTGCTGGCTCGACCTGCGACCCCGCCTCCTTCACCTTCGCTCAGTCCGGCTTTCGATTCCTCGTGGTTCCTCCAGCGACACAAAAATCACCGAGAAAAACTCGGTGATTTTTGGTCGGGTGCCCCCGCGAGGAATCGAACCTCGATTACAGGATCCGCAATCCTGAGTCCTATCCGTTGAACGACGAGGGCAGTACGAAACACACTATCATAAGATTAGATTTTTTAAAACCCAAACCTCTCCAAAAGATGCGTCATAAAATGCTCATGATGTTCAGTTTCAGCGATGTATTTCAGTAAAATTTCTCGCACAATTTCAGGATCTACTTCATCAATGTACATAATGATGAAAGGCATAAAAGTTTTTCTTGATTTCAAAATTATTTTTGGAGGTACTTCATCGTGAGGAATCCAGAAAGATTCTATGGAAAGGAAAGGGTAGAGAATACCGTCTTTAATGAAACCACGATCATTAATCTCGTGGTAAACATTTTCTGGTGTAAATGAAGCATGTAGTACCAAAGCGACAGCCGCAACTACGACGAATATTCCGGTAATTATATTTCCGAAAATAAATGCTACGGCGGCGATGGCAAGAGTGATAATCCCGACAATCCAATACCAGTCGGGATTTTTATCCACATGAAAATGTTCTGGAGCATGCCAAGCAATGAGAGGTTCAGTGGCCATGGATATATTATATCATGTATGTGTTTTGTTGAAATGCTACAATATGACCATGTCAAAATATTACATAACGATTCTAATTATTCTCTCTGCCTTTACGCACTTCATATACTTCGGTCGGCCGGCTGAATTGGTTTTTGATGAGGTGTATTTCGGTAATTTCGCCTCAGCATATAACACAGGGATGTATTTTTTTGATATTCACCCACCATTAGGAAAACTCTTGATCAGTGCCGCTGGTTATATTGGTGGTTTTAATGCGGTTTCTACTGATTATGCGGCTATAGGCAACACTTTTACTGATTCAGCGTATATTTGGTATAGGATCTTGCCAATATTAGCAGGATTCTTATTACCAATAGTTATTTTCTTATTATGTCGTAAGTTGAAATTGTCTCCACTGGCTTCTTTTCTAGCAGGCCTATTTATTATTCTAGAAAATTCACTTTTAATACAATCCAGATTTATTTTCTTAGATAGCTTCCTTTTATTATTTGGCTTTTTATCTTTATATTTTTATCTATCAGCAAGACAATCCGAGAGCAGAAGGCACTTTTTATTAAATTTTATTTTGTCAGCAATTTTTGTGACATTATCATTTTCTGTGAAATGGACTGGACTTTCTTTTTTTGGACTAATTGCACTTGCGGAAACATGGGATCTTTTTAGAAATGTAAAAAGTTTTGTTGTTTGGAAGAAATACTTTTTTAGAGCATTACTTTTTAGTCTTATTAGTTTTATTATTTATTTTTCTATATTTGCAATACATTTTTCTCTTTTACCAAAATCTGGTCCAGGCGATGCGTTCATGACACAATCTTTTCAGAAAACTTTGGAAGGAAGTGATCAAGTAAATAATATTAATACAAAACCGTTAGGTTTAGCTGGTAAATTCCTAGAATTGAATGAGGAGATGTATCTTGCTAACAAAACTCTCACTTTCAAGCATACTTATTCTAGTGAATGGTATTCGTGGCCATATATGGCTCGTCCAATCTATTATTGGGTTCATAAAGAGAGTTTAGAAGGAGCTCCTTTGGTGGAATCAAAGATATATTTGCTAGGTAATCCATTTATCTATTGGTTATCTAGTTTGGCTGTTATTCTTTTGATTATGCAGATGTTCTTCAAATCTTTATATCAAAGAAGTTTTTGCTGGAAAGGTTATAAGGTTCCAACTTTTATAATTATTGGCTATTTGGCCAATTTGTTACCATTTATTCTGATAGGTAGAGTAATGTTTTTGTATCACTATTTATCTGCCTTAGTTTTTGCCATTATCATTATGGTTTATCTTATTGATCAAATAAAAGTTCATAGAAGAAAAATCGCTATTAGCGTAGGACTTTTATTATTGTTTACTGTGAGCTTCATATTCTTCAGTCCATTTTCATATGGCTTACCGCTCGATACAGATCATCAGAATGAACGTTTCTGGTTTAGTAATTGGATATAGTAATGCTTTATGAATGATTTTTTCAATTCTCAGAAATATATAGAGAAAGTTAAAGATGTTTTTTTATTTCCAAGAAAAAATGTTTCAGTCATCTTAACTATTGTATTTCTAATACTATTTGCTTTATTACAATTACGTTTGGTTTCTAATACTTTCTATGTAGATACTGACAATAACATCCATTCTACAACTGAAGGTTATGGCGATATACCATTACATTTAACCCAAATTAGTAAGTTCGCTTTTTCTGACAATTTCAATTTAAATGAACCGATTTATTACGGTAATAGTTTGCAATATCCGTTTATTACAAACTTAATTAGAGGCTTATTCTTGCGATTTTCTGGTGCTTGGACGGCTTCTGTCTTATGGCCAGTTTATATTTTGGTTATAGCAAATATCGTATTACTTTTTCTAATTTATAAAAGATTTCTTAAGAATAATGCTTTGACAATTGTAGCTTTTCTAATTTTCTTTTTAGGCTCAGGATTGAATGCTTGGAATAGTTTGAAGTTTGATGCTGTATTTCCCGATCAAAATATTGATTTTAGGGCGCCAATATCTTTAGTTTTTATTCATCAACAAACTTTCTTTCTAGGATTTTTATTTTTCTTATTATTTATTTGGTTATTGTTTTTAATAAAAGAAAATCCCCAGAGAAAATATTTTATAATTGCCGGTATTGTTTTCGGTTGTTTACCGCTTATACATACTCATAGTTTTGTAGCCGCAACCGCTGTTTTATTTTTTTCTTTAATCTTAAGTCTGAAGAAAGGATATAAACATTATTTGAAAGGATTATTGCTAACTTTTTCTATAGGTGTAGTACTTTCTTTACCGCAATTGTATTTTCTTTTAAGTGCAAAAAATACTCTAAGTGTGGCCGCTGATTTTGCCAGATTTCGCCTAGGCTGGATGATGGAAACAGGGATTGGTGCAATTCAGTTTCCAACAGATCAAAGATCGGTTTTTTCTTTGGCATTTCTAGATTTTCTCTGGGTAAATCTAGGCATTATTTTACCGTTATTTATTATTTGTTTTATTATCGCAATAATCTATCGCAAGTATTTTAATGGGGAAGATAAAAGTAATATCCTAATATTTGGTTTATCAGGTCTTTCAATTTTCACCGTTGTTCAATTGATAAAGTTTCAACCATGGGATTTTGATAATAATAAATTACTTGTTTATTTTCTATTTTTTACTGCCTCTTTCATAATTTGGCTTCTGTCATATATTCTTCGTAATCACAAATATATTAAAGGGGTAGTTATTACGGGTGTTTTAATTCTCTCAACTTACTCTTGTGTTGTTGAAGTTACTCCACGTTTACTTATTGCTAAAAAAGATTTGCCTATAGTTTTCAGTAACGATGCTCAATTAATGGCTGAATATATTAGATTAAATACTGATGAAAACAATATGATTTTAACTAGCACCACACATCGTAATCCGGTTTCTTCTTTGGCTGGTAGACAAGTTGTGGTTGGTTATCCTGGTTGGTTATGGACTAGAGGTATCAATTATTCAGCAAGGGAGAATGAAGTAATGTCATTTTATAGGTCACCAAACTTAAATAGTACACTCTTTGAAGAATTCCCAATCTCATATATTCTTATTGATGATACGGCTGTAAAAGATTATAAAGCTGATGTAGCTACTTTTGATCATATTTTTACTAAAGTTTTTGAGGCTGGCGATTATATTCTATATTCAATTCCTAAGCCATTAAATTAATTCCCATGTACTTATCCTTGATAATTCCTGCTTATAATGAAGAAAAACGTTTAAGTAAAACGTTGATAAGTGTAAATGACTATCTTTCTCACCAATCTTATGATTATGAAATTATTGTAATAGATGATGGTTCTAAAGATGAGACAGTGCAATTAGTAAGTTCTCTGGAAAAAGAAATTCCATATTTGAAATTATTGATTCAAAATGATATGAATCGTGGTAAAGGCTATGCTGTACGGGCAGGTATGCTTTCTGCTGTAGGAAATTATAGGTTGTTTATGGATGCTGATGGTTCTACTTCAATAGATCAAATAGAAAAACTACGACCATTCTTTTTGGAAGGGTATGATGTTGTTATAAGTTCTAGAAGAGTGTCCGGTGCTGTTATCAAAGCAGAGCAACCCTGGTATCGTCTATTTCTAGGTTGGATCTTTCGTACGATTGTTGAATTTATCGTACCACTAGGTGTTAAAGACTCACAAAATGGTTTTAAAATGTTTTCTAATAAGGCTGCTATGGATATTTTTTCCCAACAAACAGTCTTTGGTTGGGCTTTTGATGTGGAAATATTGCACTTAGCACGTAAACTAAATTATAGAATCAAAGAAATACCAGTTGTCTGGACTGATAATGATCAGAGTAAAGTGACTTTTAAAGGCATGTTTAACATGCTAAGAGAGGTTCTAAAGGTGAGATTTCATAAGTATTAGAATAATAGTCAAAATAATAGGTAATTGGACAAATTAATCATGATTGAGAAGTTTTTTAATAGCGTACTTACTTATTAAATCTATCTCGCAACACTTTGACAAAAGCTATCCGATATGCTCTACTTGCAGATAGGTTAGTTCTATGAAAAATCCATATCAAATCCTTGGGGTTACACCCACTGCTAATATAGCGGAAATCAAGGATGCATACCGAAAACTATCGGTACAATGGCATCCGGACAAGAACAATGGTCCGGAAGCTCAGCAAAGATTTGCTGCTATTTCGGAATCTTATATGATCCTCTCTGACCCGCATAAGCGACAAGAGTTGGATGGAGAGATTTCCAAAAACCAAATTGAGAATATCAATGAGGTTGTTGAAAGAGTCGTAGATTCGTATCTCGATTCTTTAGTTGAAAGAAAATAAAAACCAAGAGAAAGAGAAATTGTAGATGAAAAAAATAGGCACTGTATCAGAATTGGTTGGTCTTTTGATGAATTGGCGGCTTAACTGAAATGTGGTTAGCTTGTACAATATGCGTGTACATACAAAAAGCGAGTTTGTTGTAGAAA
>JBAZRX010000012.1:0-31749 GCA_041662725.1 Minisyncoccota bacterium | reverse complement strand
TACCCGAGGACGATGATCCAATGGGTAGTAATTTCATTTGTTGTTTCTTTTAATTAAGTTTTAAAACTTTGGTGCGAGTAAACGCCAGTCGAAAATGTGCCAACGTCTGATTGCACCGATCTGTCTTGGATTAAGTCCCAGACCGATACCATATGCCAACACCCGTGAAGCTGTGTTACCATACTGAATGATCAACGTCAATAATTTTGTACGTTCATCATTTGATAAGTATTTGAAACTCACGTGTCCGGATTTAACACGATCGAATGCAGGGGAACGAACTTCAACCATGACGGTCGGTCTATTGTCTAGAGAATAGGCCACGAACAAATTTTTACGTTTGGTGAATTTCTGATTCGCTTCTGATTCTTGGTTGTCTGTTGCGATGTATACGTGAGTACTTCTAAGTGTGTGTCCCTTGTAACGGTGCATCTTGGATGTACCGCGGGTTCTGAAAACTGAAGTTTTTAAGTCGGGCTGGATTCTTTTTCTATCCATAATTTTTTATTGGTTTTAAATAGTTTTAGTGTCGCTTCATCAGGCCACATGGCTACTAACCATTGGATGAAATCTTCATCCTTCAAATCGGACTCTCTAAGCGGTCGCGCGCACACATAGTGCTTACGATAACTAAAGATATCAATACTTGAAAGCTTGTTTCTTATACCAATAATTTTTTCTGGGGCTTTAACGAAGTTGGTTACTAAAACGATGTTTTCGCCAATATACTTATGGAAGTCAATCATGTTAGTAATATACGAAAATTCCCCAAAAGAAGCAAATTATTTTTCTGGTACTGACTGAAGTGGAGTGTTAGTTATGTCTGGATATAAATCCGGATGACTATGAAAAGCCTCCGAATTATAACGTCCTGTAACAGTATCCAGTTTATAAGTAGAGGTAGTTTTTACCCCATCAGGTTGAATCTTGATTTCTTCCCAAAATATTTTACCTTCCTCAACAAGCTTCTTGTACTTGTTTTGGTTGGTGCTTAATCGAGCAGCACCGGTTTTAATTTCTACGAAGTAAATACCGGTATCCTCGAAAACAACGAAATCAATAGGCATTCCTATGAATCGAGCTTGTTTTGGGTCATGATTAAATTGATTAAGAAACGGCGAGAAATGTTCAGCTATCTGACCAATCCTAACCTCTGAAGATTTCTTCTGACTTAAAATACGAGAGTATTTTTGTCGATATACAATCGACATAAACATCGCAAACATTAATGTGACGAGAAATATTAAGTCTCCTACGTTCATAGGTTTGGGAGTTCCTTTATGATTTTTTGTTTTAACAGTTCTATCTTGTCCATTGATGGTGGACGAGTAGCGCCTTTTCTATCCGCTTCTCTGACTCGGATAAGATCAAAGATGTTTTCTTTTCCAACTCTTCTGAGTAGTCTGCGTACACCCTTTGGTGTTAGTTTTGGATCCGCATCAAACATATGATACTCTATTAGTCGCTTTGTCCTAACTATCAGGTCTTTGGACATTTTATAACGTGTCATATATTCTTCGGCCAGTTTCGCTCCGACTAGCTCATGTTTGAAAAAGTGCATCTTACCTTCTTCTGAAATTTCCAATGTCGCTGGTTTACCTATATCGTGAAATAACATGGACCACCTAATCACCCTATCGTTTTCGGCAGCTTCAATAGTCAACATGATGTGAGCAAATACATTTGTATTTTCTCCACGACGTGTTTGACTAATACTGTGACAGGCAGATAATTCCGGAAGTATATAATCTAGTAACTTGGTTTCACGCATTAATTGGAGTCCGGCTGAAGGGTACTTTGATAAAAGTATCTCATCGAGCTCTTTTCCAATAAATGCGGGATTTCTTTTTATTACTGCTTTGATCAACGTACCATAGTCATGGATTGACAACCAAGTTCCAATATTCAGTGTGAAGTTTGTTTGTGCCACAATTCTGCAAGCAGTCAACATTACTTCAGGATGATCGAGAATGATATTCTCTGGGATATGAATTGTTTTGGTTGCTAAATCTGTAGCCCTAAACATTTTACCATCAAGACCTAATATTGAATTATTAAGTGGGATAATGTCTAAGGGGATTTCTTCTAAGGTAGTTGGAAAGTGGAATTCATAGAGGATATCATTTTCCACAATCTTTAAAGTTTGTTTGACTAACTCGACTTTATACTTTTCTAGTGCAGGAAGTATTTGCGCCGGGTTTCCTCCAACAATCGCTAGTTTAAACTGTGTTACTGGCAACTTTAGTATTGTTGCCCAAACACATTCGCCGAAGAAATAAACCTTGGCGCCTAATGATTCTATCGCATAGAGGGCTGAGTTATCCATGTCCCTTTTCTAAACCAGTCTGGCATTTGGTTTACACTTGCCTGTTCAAACAAATCATTCTGCATCGTAGGCAACCGTTGATAAATACTAACTGAGGTGTTATGGATTTGTGCATCAATTTCTTTTTTCGCAAGCTCAATTGATTCAAGCTTACGTACACGTATTCTTGATAAAAACACGCGCGTAAGGTACGAGCATACGTATGAACAACCTTCCCACATGCGGGTTTCATCTACATTTTCAGCAAATACCCAGATGTTATAAAAATGGTGTACTGCCGTAACCGGCCGAGCCCATTCAAATTCCGACTGTAATGTGGAGTTTAAAATGTCTCTATTCTTTTGTGAAAACCATACCTTAAATGGTAAGTCTAATACCGCATAGTGTATAGCAAACTCAGAGTTCATGTTGGTCTGGTGGTTTAATGTTATATTTGTCACAAAGTCTATGTACGGTAATACCGATAGTTTTAAAGATGTGTGCATCACATCTGAATGTCCCATGAATAGGACGAGGTAGTGCATCCTTATCAACGAGTTGTTGTAATTTACAAACACCATTCCAACCTTCTGGTACGGTCGATCCTCGAGTTGTATAGAACTTACAGTTCTTACAAATGCGTGCGACGGTTAGTCCTGGTGGTTCGAAATCAGTATTGGGTAATGACATGTGTCTTTCGTGATTTTGTTTGTGTGTATCCGAGATCAATACAATACTGTTTTAAGATGAACATCTCTTTTTGGATGTCTTCCATATCAGTACAAAATATAATCTCTTTATTGAATTGGAGGTCGGTGGTATCATCTACCACACGACCATATTCGAACCGTACAATATATAAATCGCCCTCGAGACTACCATTAAAATTGTAGTAGAATCGGGTGCCAGCTACGGTTGCAGTTTCATATCTCAAACGCCTGCCACAGGAGTTTCATCTTCGTCAGTCATATCAATAGGAGTAACCTCTGATGTGTCTGCTTGATTTTCTTGTGCTTGTTGCGTTGCGGTAATCAAAAGCGTAACAATTGCCTGTGACAAAGCTAAAAGCATTGTACCGTTGTTGCGGGTTGTTGACGTCGCAAGGATGTCATCATATGCAGCAGCGATACCTTTTGCTGATTCCTCATCATTTAACTCTTTTGAGACTGAGCTCAATAGATGTAAAATTGTGGGAGTAAAAGTCACTCTGAAAATTTCAAATCTTGCCTTCTCTGATTCATCGGTGGGTACCTGAAAATCTAGAGCTTTTGCAACGACTTGAACTACGTCTTCAGCAATTTTATTACGGACCTCTTCTGAATCGAGATTGGCCTGCTGTCCTGCGTACTTATTTAGTTCGTTTTTTATTAATTCGAGCATGAGTTCTTCTCTTTGTAGCTTGCGCTATTAATATCCCATCAACATGAGAAAATGGGACATGTATTAAATATCCGGTAAGAACGTCGTTATAATTTTTATCGACTTTCTTACTTCCAAGGATAAAGGAGTATATCGCGCACGGGGTAGCGACCGGTAGGTCCCTGACATTGCCGGCGACAACACCCTCACCCAGGTATTTGATTAAATGGTTATGGTAAGCTTGGAAGTCCTGAAGGGTTTGAGCTTGGACAAATATACGTCTGGCTGAGTCCCGATAGACTGCTTTTGGGTGTTTCTTTGAAAAAGTGTTGAATATTTCAACACCAATTTCGTGAATGGTCATAATTTTAAGGGTGAAAAATATTTTTGGTACACCTGTAAAACGATCGATTCCAACGACTTAGCGGTTTTCGCAAATCTGATAATTTGAGAAAAAAACTTTTGGTACACCTTGATCTTATTGATTTTATTACTCTTTTTCTAATTTAGTAGTTATAAGTAGTAAAAAATAAAAAAGATTTAGAAATAGTGTTCAAAGTCCAAAGTGTCACTTTGAACTTTGAACGTCATCTCAGCAAAGTTTTTTAGATGAGCGTACCATTCATATGGTCAAGTTCGTGTTGAATGATAATTGCGTCAAATCCTTTAAATTTAGCCTTTTTCGATTTTCCCGTCTCATCGACATAGGTAACAGTGATCCGGGTCCGACGTTTTGTCTTACAGGTAAGTCCTGGTTTTGACATGCAGCCCTCATCCATTGACACCCTTTCACCAGCGCGTAGTGATGTGGCATTGATAAATGTTTGCCACTTTCCCTCAACAAAAGCAACAAAAACATGAGGAGTGGGTTCGTCAAGTTTAGTCCATATCTGATTAGAGGCCAATCCTACGCAATTAGGTGCGTGGGACTTCGCGGTCTCTTCCAGGTCAAAAGCAAGTAATGAGGCAATACCGATATCGCCCTTTACAGCGGGTCGTTTCAGAATTGCAAGCTGCTCAGGGACGGTGTATACATTAATCGGTACGATCATATCCTAACCTTTCGTAAGTTGTGCAAAGCTCGTCAAAACGATTCTCTGCGTTTAATAGTGTATAAAATTCTTCTTTGGTTTTTCTATAACACACACCAAGAAAATACATGGCGTGAATTAAGATACATTTTGTTTCTTGAATATCAAGTGACACTTGTTTTCGTGTGAGGCCGGTAGTAAACTTAGTGGTAATCATATATTTTGTAAGACCTTTCGTCTTGCATAAAATTGATATTTCAATAAGTCAACTTTCTTATCTGCGAAGTCGACAATGAGAGGTTTTTTCGAGATCTTTTTCGACACACGCATCAACCGTCCAGCAGACTGTTTCAACCAAACTCTGCTACGGGTTGGTGCACATATAAGGAGTATCTCCAATTCAGCTAGATCTATTCCTTTGTGAAACAATTGCCAAGTAGTTATGACAATTCTTTTTTCTCCTGACTCAAGTTGTTTAATAATTTTTTCTCTATCTTTCTTTTTTGTAGAAGAAAGCAAAGCAACCGAACCGGGAATCTGTGCTTGTAACGTATTTACATGTTCTTGACGATGACACAATAATACACATTGCTGTGTAGGATAATTGGCTAACGTTTTTAGAATGAGGTTGTTTCTGTTGACATCAGTACCCATATGGGTAATCATATTACCATATTCACTCGAGTCGAACAACGGATAGATGTACTCGGTATCGATTGAACAGTAAGATGGCTTAATTATCTTGTCAGCTAAATCCGCCTCAGGTACATGATGTATAAGTGGTCCTGTTAGCCAATGTATGACTTTTGTGAGACCGTCAACTCTTTCTGGTGTCGCTGATAAACCGTATTTACGTTTGGAATTTAATTTGCCCATCGCCTTTGAATAGGTTAGGGCTGGTACGATGTGTACCTCATCGACTATAACTACACCAAATTTTAAAGCACTTAATTCTATATCAGATATCCTAGTAATTGTTTGCAGAGTAGCAACGGTTATTGGTTCAACCTCAAATCTACCTGAACCAATACGTCCAACCTTTTTAACAGTTGTAAACGTTTTTAGTCTAGCAGTAAATTGATTTGCTAGTTCGATAGTATCTACTAATATTAACGTCGGTTGTGCCAATTTTGCAATAAGTGCACAAGCCATAACTGTTTTACCCGCAGCAGTAATTGCACATAGCACACCATTAGTTGTGGCTGCCATAGCATCTACCGCCGTCGCTTGATAACTGTACAGCGGAAATTCTTTATCTTTATATTCGAGATCAATATTCTGTTTGGATTCGTACCGATTATCCACAATGGTTAAATTGGGATCGATTGCTTTTAAAGAAGATAAAAAACCAATAGGTACTATCAGTTCTCCATTCACTTCCTTATAGAATCGCAATTTCTGGTCTAGTCCCCAAACGCTTTTGCCCATACTCATTGCCGTTACCCAATTGGGGTTCTCTGTGACTAGGTTCGATTTGATTTGTCGAGCGTCATCTTCAGTGTAGCCGGATATGGTTAATTCACTTCCTAGTGTTGCTTTCAATAGTTATAGAGTTCGTTTTTTCGTATGTATTCGTTTAGGTAAATAGTGATATTACTCATAAGGTCTTATACCATAATAGTTGCGTTTGACCCAACGATTACGTATATTGTACTATAATAATTAAGGAGAAGCAAATCATGGAATTAACCGAAAAGCAGCAGACATGGCTCGAAGATCTCGTATTTAAAGGCGAGGCAACTACTGAAGTACCCATTATAAACGATAATGTAACAATTACATTAACAAGTTTGAACGGCAGTAAGCAATTAGAGGTGGAATCCAAAATTGGATCATCAACTGGTACGGCATTATACGTAATGCATACGTACTCATTATTAGCACTTTCTTATGCCCTAAAAAAGTTCACTGCTAAGGACATGGTTGTGGAGTTTAAAGACCAATCCACCGCATTTGAATTTGTTAAATCGCGACCGGCGGTTATCATCGACGCAATGATTAAAGCACAGTCTGAATTTGAGGCTGAACTGAAAAAGATTACATCCCCAGAGGTGGTGCAGGAAAATTTTTCCAAAACCCCAGGAACCGAAGAAGGGTCCAGCTCTATATAAAAGGAGTTGATCCAGGACCTAGGGGGTCCATACGAGAGCTTGTTCTTTTACAAGCACAAGCTAATGATGAGATCATAGCGTATACTCGTTCAGCAATAGATTACAAAGCTACGTTGTTAGATCGTACTGATTCAGTTGAATTAAAAAAGTTCAATGAATTAGTTGCACGATCTTTCGACGCAACGTTTCCAGAGAATCTTAAAAAAGCAATTCTTCCAGAAAAAGAATTCGATGCAAAAGTTGCTAAATTCGATGCGATAGCAAAGAATTTTAAAAAACCTTCTAACATTCAAAATTATAAAAAGAAAGAAAAGTAATGGCTGAAGAAACCATAGAGTACCGTCCGCGAATAGACACAAGTGATCTAGCCGCACAACTACAGGAAGTGCGTAATCAGATTAACAATGCTGTTGCTCAACAAACATTCTCCACTTCTGTTCCCGCACCACAACCACAAATGTTTGCTTTCCCATTGGATAATGCAATGGGGATGGCAACTGGTGACGCACGTAATTTCGGAAACTCTTTACAGAATGCAACAATTAATGGAATGTCTGCAACACAAAATACCATTAATGCCACACGTTTAGGGTTTCAGAAATTTGTTGGTGACGCACAGAATAACATGCTCACTGCTGGATATCAAAATCGTTTTATGGGGGATGCAAGTTTTCCAATATTTAATCCAGACAGTTTTTATACTAATTGGGCTGCAACTACATTTGGATATGGCTATGATCCAAAATCAAGCATAACTCCTGGCCGTTATAAAGAGCGCGCTGCTGAGGCATTAGCAGAAGGAAACTTAAAAAATAATTTTAATTTATTTGGTACAGGCATTGGTGGACTCATTGGAAGTTTATGGGGCCCAATGGGTACAGTGACCGGCGCTACCATTGGTGGGATGGTTAGTGATTTTGGTTATGATGCTACAGAAGCGACAATAGGAAGAGATTATGCATCTGCTAAAAATTTACGCAATTATGGACGTGAAACTTCTTGGAGATTTTTAAGTGGACGTTTGGATCGAGAAGACCTTGGTAAGGTTGCTTTAGATTCAGTACGTTTATCGCGTGATGTTTCTACACAAGGTTATGATATTAGTAAAACAGATATTGAACGATTAACAAAAGAGTATACTGAAATAGGTGGTTTTGATTTTGTTCGTACCGCTGAAGAATATGGTAAAAAAATAAAAACTGTAGTAGAAAATCACCGTAAAGTAATGCAAGTTCTTCGTATGTCAGAACAAGATGCATTGCAGACAATGAAAAGTCTAGATCAATTCGGTATCGATGCTGGATCTAATGCTACCGGTATAGCTGCAATGGCATATTCAGCTGGATATACTCCAAAAGAATTTTTACAGTTCGCCGGACAATCTGCGGAAATGGTGCGCGGTACTGGTATCAATATGGGTTCCGCATTTCTCAGTGGTATGACTGCATTGTCTATGTTAAAATATGGTATGCAAGAAGGCATTACACCTTTAACATTAGTATCTCAAAGTGGTGGTTTAGAAAATATGACTTTAACTACACAACGTACGGGGTATGAGTGGGCAAATAGTATGTCTGGTTTTACACAATTAGTTGCAGATGCTGCAATGGGTGGACCAACAAAAGCGGCCGGGTTAGGCGTTGTAGATACATTAGCAACAGCTGTAGGAGCATTAACCGCCGGAGGTGTGCAAGGCATATTAGAGACCCAAGGTTCTATGCCTGAGAGAATTTCACAATACTCTGCAGCAGGTCTTGCGGCCTATTCTGGATCACAGTGGATTAAACAAATGCAAATGATGGGTTTAACTGTTAATCAAGCATCTTTAAGAGGTTACTTTGTTCAAAATGGGAAGTCCACTTTAGAAGCAGATAATGTTTGGAATCTTTTTCAAGTAAATGAACATAATGCTAAACAAGGCTCAAAACTATATGATAAAATAGCACAAGAAACTATGAATCAAGCTATAGCAGCAGCTCCCACACGTTGGGACGTTACTATGGATTCTATAAAAAGTACAATTAGTGGAATGTTTGATTGGTCCAGTGACTCAATGATGTCTGCTGAAGATAAAGCATTTAAAGATAAAGCAGCTACTATAACTGAAAAAAGTCAAGGAATGTTTAAACTTGATACGGATGGTAAAGTTCGTCAAACATTTGGGTGGTCAAAAGAGGAACTTGATAGAGAGCGTGCAAAATTTGGTAAAGCAGGATCAAAGAAAACTGATTATGAATTATCTGTTGCCGCTGCAAAATCTGCGGCTAAATCAGCAAAAATTGAAGCTGATGCAGAGGGTTCACATCTTGGGGCGCTTCTTCTTACAAAACAAGCACAAGATATAAATTTAATGGATGTAATGGGTGTAAAAAATGAAACAGACTTAGGTAAAAAATTTAGTGAGCTCAGTGACGGGGATATTGAGCGACTGGCCGTAAAGTATTATCAAGGAGTAGGTGTAGACGAAATACCTGCAATTAATAAAGCTAAAAATGAAATTAAGCCATTAGTAAAACAATTACGAGAAACATATGCAAAAGAAGTTAAAGTAACACAAAAAGCATATAGTTATGCCGATAGAGCAACAAAAGTTATTGACTCTGGTGGTAAAGCTCATAAAGATACTTTTTATGAAGCACTTGTTGATGTTGAAGATACTGTAGCTTCAACATCATTAGATGCTATTATGCCCGGGGCTAGTATAGTTTATAATTTATTTAATCGTGGTACTAAAACTAAAGCTGCACGCGCCGAATCATTAAAAAATATCGATACAGCTGCTGAGGCATCTGGTACAGGTGTGCAAGCTATGAAAAAACAAATGGCCGAAATTGCAGAAATTCGTAAAGGTCTAGGAGATATCAGTTTTGATAGCAAAGCTATGATGGGTGGTAGAGGTGCCTCTGATGAAGTTATGGGACAAATCAATGCAAAATTAGCGCAATACACTGAGACTAACACACGTCGTACTGCAGATGGAATAGAAAAATTACTTAAAGAAGGAATTAGAGCAAAACTATTTTAATTTATGTTAACATCAAAAACAGCAAAAGCACATTTATATTTGGAAGGCATAGAAGTGGATTTTAGTTCACTTGCTATCACTGAGACAGTAGGCGCACCACCAACTGCTATTGTCTCACTTCCACCTGTACTTCATATTTATAATGTATTACCAAAAACTAATTGTATAATTACAGTTGATGTCGAGATGCGTGACCCAAAAACTGGTGATACTATCTATGACATCGACGGTAAGAAACAATTTGAAGAAGTGGTACAGTTCTGGGGCGAGCTACGTGGTTATGGTCTTAATCGTACGGCAGCATCTGCCGAAGTAGAACTAACATTTAATGGATTTACGGATAACTGGACAACGTCCCCCATCGTTCCAGTAGATAGTACCATACCAACTCTTATGCAGTCACAAATTGTCGGAATAAATTATTATCAACCAAAATCCGGTGAGGGCACTAAAACTGTATCTGAAGCATATAAAAGTTTCGGTATTTATTATAAAGGATTTCCAACATTATTATTATCTTTTGCGGATTTGTTAAAAAATGAATCTGCAGGAGTATCACCGTATTTACGTGGAATCAAATTAAATTTTAAACGAGATGTTACACGCACACATCTAAAGAATTATACAGAGGCAGTCAGTAATAAGAAAAATGAGGCTTTTAAAAAAGTCGTTTCTATACGTTCTAATGTATCAGGAACTTCTCCAAAGGAGTTACAAATAGCTTTACAATATATGGCAAAACATTTCTTATTAAATTATGGAGAATTTTGTGACTCGTTAACTAGATCACTTGCATTAGACACTATGATTAATTACATAGGCTCTAAAGTTGTAAAAAGTTTTTTTGGTAACTCTGCAACTATTAACTATCTTCGTAATGGTTTGAAAAATATGGGTGGATCAATGTCTATCCATGAGGTACTGAATAATATTTTACCTTATATGCGTTATGGTTATCAAGAATTTGCGGCACCTATAGTTGTACCAGACAGTACAGTGTCAACTGGCCTAACTTTAAGTAAAATTATATTTGCACCTCGTCCAGAATTGTTTGCTCCAATTTCTAATAATACTATTTTTGATGATAATATTATTACTGCCTCTTATGCACGAGATCTTTCAAAAGAACCTACACGTTTGATTAAACTAGCTTCTCCAATTCTTACACAGAATCAAGAAAATCAAACAATGTTACAAATGACATTAGCTACAGTAGTTCCCCATCATTTGGTAATGGGTAAACAATTAGGTAAACAAGCAGAGTTTGCTTTAAGTCATAAAGATGCTTTATCAAAAATAGCAACACTTCGTGGAGATGTTAATGATGCAGATTTAGAAAAAAAGTTAAAAGATAATGCTCGTGCTGCGGTGGAAGATGCAAAAAAACATAGTATGGATGTTGACGCAACTGATGCAGATAAAAAAGCAGTTGAAGATTCAATAAAATTGGAAGATGATATTAAAAAAATGTTTATTACTGATCCTTCTGGTAAAAGTGAATTTGCGGAGATTAAAAAGCAGTTAAGTGACTTAAAAATGTTTGGTATTACTAATGAAGAGAGATTACGTGGGGTTATTCCTGAAGTACATAATGATGAATCAGGTATTGAGTATGCTTTTCTACTTGATGCTTTAAATAAAAAACAACCAAAAGGTACTAAACCTTATGACACGTATTCTGATTATGTGGCAGATGATGCCTCAACAAAATATGTGGATACTGGAGTGGCTGCAATGGAGGAACTTAATCCTGCTGGCAATATAATAAGTAGAGAAGATGCATTAAGTCGTTATTATTTACAACTTTCCGATTTTACTTACCGTGAACATCGACGTCGTGCGCGTGTATTAAATCTTACTACCGATTACTCACCATATCGGATTTGTGGTTATACCGGTACAATTTTTATTAAAGACATTGGAATAATGGTTGGAGTGTTAAGTACAATAGTAACGCGTATTTCGGCTAATGGGGAAGCTTCACAGTACTTAGTATTTAGTCATATTGCAAACTTAAACACCGAAAATGCACTTGCAACTCCTGATGACTATTTGGATAATTTTACAGATAGTTTACCTAATTATTTATCTGAATTCACCATTGATAAAGTTGGTAAAAATTTGTATAGTTATGTAACTGGAAAAGAAACATCATCGTTGGAAGATTTTGGAATTGCTTATTCTATAAAAAATAATACTGATTTTCCTAAGGGTACTGTAGGTACAGTTCAAGCACTACAATCTAAATATTATAGTATCTCACAAATAGATGAATTGGAGAAATTCCTATATACATTGACTTGGAGAAATCTTGCAACCATGGGACAATTAATGGCTGTACTAAGAAACGATAAAACAGGCTTTACGCCAAGAGCTGCATCCAAAAGTGTTGGATGGGATGAATCCCCGAGACCGTTTGTAACAGAACGACAAAAAGCAGTTCTTACTATATTTAAACAGGTTCAACCTGATATAGCAATTTGGAAAGATAAAGAAGGGATACTTAAATAATATGGGCGCTGAGGATAAAACAGTTACAGGTACTATTCAAAACACTGCGGGATCGCAAGCTGTTAGTACTGGTGGAATATTACCTGACCCTACCATTCATACTCCCACTGTTACCCCGGATAATAAAGATTTATCATTTAAAGCTATGGTAGGTAATAGCGTAGTTGACAAACATTTTGCCATTCAAAAGGAACATGAAATATCTCTTGGAGATATTGAAGAACCTGCGGTAATTGCAGTACTAAATACTAAGACAGCTTTAGTTGAGTATGTTACAAATAAGTTTTTTTTACAGAGTATCCAGAAACCCAAAATGGAGAGATTTCAAATAATTGAAACTTTCCGTGAATCGAAATTATTTTTCTTTGGTGAGCGTACAAAAATTTACACCATAACTGGTTTATTATTTGAAGGTAACAACTTAGATGCTATGTCTAATACAGCAATTAACAATACAGGACCAGGACAAAATCAAACTGTTGAAGCAGGATTAGCGGTTTTATATCGCTGGTCTTCTGGTATACAGGATCTTTATAATAAATATTTACGTGGAACAAAATTGGCTGAGCAAGATAACATTGCTGTGTTGTATTTAGAGGGATTTATGATATATGGCTATCCTCTTCAATTACAAATTATGCAAGATACTGGAATTCCTAATATGGTACAATTTCAAATGACCTGGGCAGTTTTACGAGAAGAAAACATTGGAGTTCCAAATGATCAAAAAGAAGGTACTTATTCTTTAACACAGTTGTCTGGAAAATCAGGAGCAGAATTAAAGAAACTCAGAATTGCTTTTAATAAAGCAGATGAGGAACTTAAGCAAGCAGAAAAAAATGTAGATTATGCACAATTAAATTGGTCTCAATTAAGTAGTGAAGCAAAAACAGCTGTGTACGCAGCAAAAGATGCAGCATTAACTAAGCGTATGCAAGCACAAAATGCATATCTAGATAAAATAGCCTCAATGGTACAACAATGAATGAACTAAAACAAAATGAAATAGATGTATGGAAGAAATGGAAAGCAACCAATGATCCAGTACACGCAAATTTTTTATTAAAGTCATTAGATCCATTTCTTCAATCATATGTGAATAAATACTCTGCAGCGCCTTTGCCGCGTCCTGCTATTGAATCGGAAGCACGACTTTTAGCATTAAAAGCCTTTGGCACTTATAACCCGAAAATGGGTACTCAGTTAAGCACACATGTTGGCCATGAGTTAAAGCATTTACATCGATATGTGCTAGATTATCAGAATGTAGGAAAAATACCGGAAAACCGTGGTATAGCAATTTCTAAGTTTAAGAACGTTAAGTCTCATTTAGCGGAAAAATTAAATCGCGAACCTACTGTAATTGAGTTAGCCGATGATCTGACATGGTCTCCTGCAGAGGTTGAGCGTATGCAAAGTGAACTTCGTGCCGATCTAAATGTTATTCAAGGTAAAGAAGAGGCATTTTTTGACAGTCAATACAATATGACGGATCATAGTCGAGATGTAGTAGAATTCGTATATTGGTCGAGTCCACCACAAGATCAAAAAATTATGGAGTATTGGTTTGGTATCGGTGGTGGCCCAAAACTTTCCGTAGACGAAATTGCTAAAAAATTGCGTAAGACTCCAGAGCAAATAAAAGAGTCAAGTAAATTAATAGCCAATACTATTCATCAAAATCTATATTAATGAAATTATTTTGTGAACCAACCTCATATGCTGATACGCTTACTAAACTCAAAGAGTCGAAGGAAGCTGAAGTTGCCGGTGCATTTGCCGGTACAGGTATTCCCATCTTTGATTCAGTATTAAAATCACTATCGGAATCTTTAAGCTCTTTGACTAGCGCGGCAGCAGCGTCATTGGTGGACCAGGCCCAAACCAATCTTACTAATTATATAAACGAACGCATTGATGATCAATTGGTGTCCACTGCCCTTGCAAACATTGTTGCTCTTTTAAATGTCGGCAGTGAATTAACCAGTGCTGTTCGTATGATGATGGTTCATAATCTTCGTCGTCAAGCCTCACTGCGTCTTATATTAATGAGTGAGATGCAATTCCATGCACGTGGAATACTATCGGTATTGAATTATCTTGCACAACCATATCGTCAAAATAGTGATCCACGTTTGCGTCAGGCCTATCCTTATATTTTAGCCGCCCTTAAACAGTTCCGTAAATTACGTGAAATGGCTAAAGACCCCAAACCACGTTTCAATATACAATTGTATCGCGCTATACTTGCAAATATTGATAGAGCAATTGATATATTAACCGGTACACGTAGTAGTACGGCTGCACAAAAATTTATTAAAAGTATCAATCGTAAAACCAATGCTGCTAAACTAACAAAACAATTTCAAGATTATATCTTTGATGACTTTTTGTCTGAACAGATTATTCGTGCTGAAACATATATTTGGCACTTAACAAACTTTTTGGCTGTTGTTGCTGGTGGTGCGTACCCAGCTAGTCTTGGGGCTGCAACCCTAGTTACGGGTAATAACATTCCTGGCTTGGACCCGAACCGTAAAAACCTTTTGGTAGAACGTAAAAAATTATTAGAGCAAGAAAAAGCAAAGTGGAGGATGTTAACTCCGAAAGCAATCGAGCCCTTCAAGACAATGGAATGGATTGACGTAAATAAAGGATTAGTATTTACGCATGAGTTAGCGTTACAAGGTGCAGATATAATTGTTAATTTCGATGTATCCTGGAATACTATGTCTGCTAGTGCCAACACTCTATGGGCAATGATGTCACCAGGTTTTACTATCCTTGAGAGCACAGAGGGAGAAGTTAAAAATCATTTAGATAAAGAGAATGGTGGTAACAATACATCATCGTTACCAAATACCTTGTCCACCTCATTACTATTCATCCCTTATGTTGCCTCTAAACTATCAGCTTCAAAGACAATGATTCGTGGATTTGGTAAAGCAGGTGAAGATTTTGAAGCGGTTGCAGTTGATCAGGCAGTTTGGGAGAACATTCAGAGATATTTGAAAGGTCAGTCATATCTTGGGTCAATGAAAGCAATAGCCACGTTATTGCATTTGGTACCTAAAGCAACCGCATTAGCGGTCGCTGGACCATTAAATAGACAATCGTTACAAAAAGCCTTGATAGTCTTTAATGAAATAGATCGTTCACTTAGTATTGCTATTGCTGAAGAGCGACAACTCTTGCAAGTTTTAGCAGAATTTAATATAATGGATAATCCGGGGGTCATGGCCGCAATGAACAGTTTGAATGCGGCTGCAGGACAAAGCCCCGTAGCGGCGGCAATTGCTAACTCGTTAGTTACCGGACAGGCCGGAAGTGTTGCAGCGATGTTTATGTCAGTGGTATCTGCAGTGAAGTCTATAAAAGAGATGTTTTCAGGATGTACCACCATTAAGAAAGAAACAGCAAAAAACAACGCTAAAGCTACCGAAAATGCGGATATATTTACAGTTAATCAACCACATATTGCAAAACAACAAGAAGAATTAAGAAAAACCGGTGATGAAGAATTGGTCGATGGCCCGCCCGTACAAACTGATAAACTGTATAAGCAAATTTTTGAGAGTGAGTGTTATATATAATGTCGTATAATAAAATCTTTACATCCTCAGCAGACGGTATGTCTTTCTCTATCGATCTTCCATTGGCACGACCAGTGAAAGAAGCTAAATCATTAGATATCGTTTATATAGATGATGCGACAAACAGAGTAGTAATAGGTCTAGGTGATCATCCATCTACATCACGTGCTGAAAAAGTATTGCTTGATAAAGTAACTCTGAATTTATTAACCACTATCGGTTCAAGTGATTTTGATCCGCAGATGGGTTCGTTTGTTACTATTATACAACGCACAGCTAACTCTAAAGATACATCTGCAATACAGGCAAAGTTATCATTGTCTTTGAATTCAATTAAAGACAAAATTAAAGCCGAACAAGCAACACAAGAATTAAATCCAACACAACGTTTGTTGGATCTTAAATTAAGTAATGTGTACATAGATCCTACCGATCCTACAAACTTATTGGTAGAAGTTCTGGTTGTCACAGAATCAAATGAAGAATATATACTAACGGTATAAAATGGAAACTACTAAGCAATATATCAAGAATATAATTAAGGCGTCATATCCGGCATTGGATTTATCAGATGGCTCTCCTTTATCAGAGTTGTTTGTTAATCCGACTTCTGCGATATTTGATCCTGTATTAACACAATTAAAATATCTTTTGGATAATCTTGGATTAAAAGATCCGGAGTCAATTCATCCTTTAGAGCTTGAAGCAATTGCTTCTAACTTTTTAATCTACCGTAATCAGGGAATTCCTTCTTCAGGTTATGTGGAAATGTTTTATGAAACACCACAAACACTTTTAATTCCTGCAGGTACACAATTCACCACTGCAGATGGCTCAGTTTTTATCACTCCTGTCGCGGTGCAGATCATGTCGAATGCTATGTCAGGAAATACTTGGAGATTCCCGCTTTACTCTACCGGACTTATCCCCGTTACGGCACAGTTAACATCTACTCCAGCAATTGGTCCAGATGAAATCATAGACACAAATCTTGATCCAGCACCGACTCTAGTAACTAATAGTACTGGATTTAGTGTTAGCACGGCTACAGAAACAAATACAGAATTGGCTGAACGTTTAATGAAGGCAGTTCTTAATCGTAGCTTGGCCAGTGCGGCAAGTATTGATGTGTTATTAACAGAAAATTTTCCGTCTATTCGTCAGACAGTTGTGATAGGTCCAACTGATTCACGAATGTCTCGAGACATTTTTTATTCTGGTATTGAATCTATTCAAAATTATCATGTAGTGGATTATCGTGGTAAAATAAGTGTTTCAGATTTTTATACAAGTTCAGGTGGTGGTGTATATATTCGCACCAGCGGAGTTTTTGATAGCACAGCAAACTTTGATCAATACCCTTATCCTCAAAGTAAGGCGTATTGGACATTGTTTTATGATGATCCGGCAACTTCAGGATTAACTCCAGATCTGCCAAATCCGGATGAATTCTTATTGGAATTCAGCACCTCTATGTATTCTAGCTTGTACTATTTAAATGATGTGTATAAGGCAACAGTAAAGACATCAGTTTTATTGGATGATCCTTTTGTTGGTGGTGCATTGGATCCACGTTGGATGACGGGCGACGCACATTATGGTGCACGTACAGTCAAAAATGGTGAAGAAATAAAACCTACTGCTAATGGTGTTCGTCTTGGGTATACCCCTGATTCCGCAACAGTGACAGCAACACCTATAACACTTAGTCGTGATTTCTTAAAGAAAATAAAAGACGCTATTGGTATGGCACTAACTATTACCTCGCATGGTGCGCGTTCTTACAATCCAGAGGTAGTAGCAACAAACATCAATGAAGAAATTGAGAGATTTTAAATATGATAACTGAAAAAGTAGCGGGACGCTCTGTTGAAGAGTTTAGAATGGCAGCAATTCAAAATGTAGTATCGCGTATCAATGCAATGACTATTGTAAACACCGTTGCGGAAGATTACTACCCAATATTACACACGTCATTAACTGTGCATAACGGTATTTCTTTGTCAGGAAAGTTCAAAACCTCTACAACAGATACCGGTGCTATTAGTTATGTTACAGTATTGCGTCAGGTAGATTCAATTGCTCCGGCGGATGGTTTGGGTTTTGCTTGGACTATCGGTGATGGTTCAAAGTATAACGTCTACTTAGTGGACAGTAACCCATTGAATGATGATCTCATGCTTAATGAGAATTTTTTACTTCAGAATGCCGGAGAAAATACGTTTCTTTCTGCAGGCAAAGGTACTATTAATACTAACATTCAGTATTCTTTTAGAATGGACGTTGGTCTTAATTATTCGATTGATCTTTGGATCTGGCCTACCTCAGAAGGTGCATTAAACGTCAACGGTGTTAACACTATTAAACTTACGCATAGCGGCTTTACTCCTCGATCAGACGGAGAACACTTTGGTATTGGTGTACTTGGCACGAAGGGCGCTGAATGGTACTATGATGATTTATTGATTGAGAGTTCAGCATCATTACATACGTCAGCATTATTTAAGCTTAAAGCAGATTCATCGTTGTTTCCTAATGGATCTTCCGCTACTGTTAAATTTTATGGTTATGGTTATGACGGCACAACCTACGGATTAAAGGCATTCATGTACAAACCTTTGACAGTTGCATGGGAAGAAATCGGTAGCAATACTTCGACCAATGTTACACCGTCAGCAAATACATTAATATCAAAAACTTTCACAATGGGAACTACTTATCGCGATGGTTCTGATTTTATTTATTTTATGGTAACAACTCCCGATACTGGTTTAGCTCCATCTGAGGTTACTACCTATTATGTTAGTTTGGAGAACACATCGCCAGATGGAATACACATTGGTGGTAAATCAGACATTTACATTGAAGACCCAATCAACATAGTTACTGCTGAACAAGTGGTCGATAATATAGATGGTCGTATTAATTTAAGTAGTGCAAATGGGTTTGCGAGCCCAATACTTAATGTTGCAAGAGTTACTGTTGAATCAACAGGTGATGAATTAACAGAGTTTTCTGATTGGGCACTATACAGTGATAATACTGGGTTGGCTTACTCAACAAGAGAAGTACCATACTTATCGGTTGATCCCGCATATAATTTGCTGCAACTTCGTGTTGCTTATAGATTTAATCAGAAGGGCACATCAATACAAAGTTTATTGGATTCATCGGAGTATCGATTTATTGGTACGGATTCATTAGCAAAGATTATGCCTCCGGTTATTATTCGGGTGAACAATCTTGAATACAAAGGCACTACAACAGTAGACCAAGTAAAAGAGCTTATTAAGCTGTATGTGTTGGATAATAAAGTTATTGTTGTATCTGAAATCATAGCATTGCTTATGAGTAATGGTGCAACTTTTATTGACACAACAACTTTAGACATTCAAGCCTATGAATATGATCATCTTCGTAATGTTACAACAATTTCATCCATAACAACAAGCTACAGCATTCCATCATTCAGATCTGGATATACGGATGCATACGATTTAACAGGAGTTGTTAAACTATAATGGCAATATCAAAACGAGATCTAACAAATTTATGGGCGCATCTCAGTGATGCCTGGGGCCGATTTGAAGACAAGTCTACTATTGAAAGTATGTGGACTGGTGTGGCTGCAGGTTCAGATCTATTAATGTCTCGGTTGTTAGATGTACAAAATTCGCGAACAATGCAATACATGCCACCTATTATAGAAGATGGTCCGATGACCTTTACTATTATAGAGTCCGGAACCGGTGCAAATACGGTGGTAATTACTGATGGTTCTGGTATATTTAAGACGTATATCAACGATTGGACATTGTCGATTCCAACGTTTACTCAGAGTTATTATGTTGTTGCAAGCGGTGTAACATACACGTACACCAATAATGTTGATTACACCATTTCTGGTATGAATACATTGGTTTGGAAGACAACACCACATTGGGATCAGCGTTATCCAAGTATGCATGTGTTAACATTGACAGCGGACTCGGTGAAGCGTGTTAATCCGGTATTGACGAATTTATGGTTACGTTTAATAGACCTTGAACTTACGGATTTTAATCAGTATAATATATTCCAGACGGTAACAGATGCTAATAAGTACAAGCATTTAAAGAATTTTGTATGGGCGCTATTTCATAAACGATTACAGTCTCCAACTATAAAAACGTTAGAAGATGCTCTTAATATTGCTGCTGGAATGCCGTTCGCATACGATGCGGGCATAGCGGTTGTTGCTTATGTAACAGATCATTACGAAGTTACTATTGGAACACAGACATACACGTTTCCAGTAGGTTTAACACCGATTGTAATAAATGGTGCAACAGTTAAAAAGTTCGATATACTAGCTAAAGGTATTGCAGTATATGACTACTATAATAATCCCTCAGTAGTGGGTGCAGTAGCCAACGTGCTAACAAAATATAATACATTTATCATTCAAACAACGGCTGCTCAGGCAACGCTAGTAAGTAAATCTTCAACATATTACGCGGCATTTAAAACTAAGTTATTGCCGGTACAATTTTTAACAATTAATACCACCGTATAAGGACAAACATGAATAAAGTATTAGCAAAAAACGGCGTACGCCACAATATGGAAGTTCTTTTTAATGATCTTCAACAAAACACTAAGAATGCGTTTCAACAAACTCTTTTGGGTTTGATTGAAACCTATGGCATAATGGCGGAGCCGGGACAAGATGGTAAAGTTCTTAACTCAGATACATCTCTTAAGGCTTCTTATACAACGGCCTGGTCTATCAATATTGCTTCTGGATATGCTATTACGTCTGATTTAGGTTTCATTAATGTACCGACAACATCAACTACACTGCCGGCGGGTAGTGGTATTCATACTTTATATATTAAACAAAAAACGATCGATTCTAATTATAGTACGATCATGAATGGGTTTAATTTTAATCCGGGCGAAACAATTGCGGCTACACGTCAGTTTGATTCTTATGAATTTATTTGGGATGTCTCTACATCAGGTATTGTTATTGCTGATGTATCTTATACGGATGTCGGGGTTGTTTATACTATAACAGATCGTCGTCATGAAAATTTATTCACTTTGAGAAGTGATGTGGTTCCTGCAAAATATGTGAGAACCGATTGGACAGATATTCAGACTATCGCAAGTAAGTTTGTAACCAAAGATAGTGTGAAAGTTGCTTCAAATACAAATACTAATTCTATCGAATTTAAGACAACTGGCACAGAGGTTGGTGCAATCTCAGTTGATGCTGAAAAAGTAAAATTAACAACAGATCGTCAACACATTCAAGGCACAGATTCTGGAACGACATCGCAATCTTTTAAGATTGGTGTTGGGTCTCTTGGACCGAGCGGTGTTGGCCTTAATGCCTTGACTGAACCAGATACTCCTTCAAATGTTAAGAACTTTCGTATAGTAGATATTAGTGGCGGAAATAATGATGTATTTTATGGTACAACTACTAAAGCGAAGATAAAACCATATTTACCGAGACGAATATCTGAATTAGTTCAAGTTACAGTGGCATGGGGCTATGATGGAATTGTCGGAACTGGTGGTGCTTCTGGAACATTCTCAATTGACCATACACAAAACACACATTCACGGGGAGTAGATGGTGGAATTAGCTATGCTAATGCAACGTTTACATTGAATGAGTTGGTAGGGCACTGGATTCATATTCCGGTACAAAATACTAGTTATAAAATTATAGGAAACACTGCAACCAATGCAAACGTGACAGTATTATCTGTTACAACTGCGGGCGGTAGTGTTCCAAATTTAACAGGAATAAATACTACATCTGCAATTAGAGGTTCAATACATAATGGATGTGATACTTATAATGTACGACTTGTTCCAGTGTTAGCGGCATCAACAACAACAGAAATTATTCCTTCTCAACGTACTGTAGCAGTTACAAAAAATGGTACGTTAGGAATCTATGCAGCATTATTAACTACCTTCACTGTACCAGCAACATGGTTAGTTAATTTTTATATAACTGCTGCAAGCGCTAATTTAGTAAATTCTGGTGAAGTCACCATGTCAACAGGCTCATATTATAAACCAACTAATGGCTCTAAATATTCAAACAATCCTATTTCTTATGCGATACCTGTTCCTGTAGAACTACCTTCAGTAGTAACAGGTACTACTGCGATATCCGCAGTTTCTACCCCACATGGTTTTGCGATGGGTTTATCTATTGATTCAACAACAGGTGGATGGGACTTAGCTGATGAATTTGAATATGTATATACCACAGATAACGCCGGAGCTGATTTTGCAAATCCAAAACATGAGCGAAGGGTTACATCTGAAAGATTTATAGACGTTCCAGCCACAGGCACACGAACGTACAGTATTAAAGTTAGACCTTTGCTTTGTGGTCAAGCTATTGGCTCTACTTTATCTACAAGCGTTGTTTCAGGTTCTGGTGGCCAGTCACCTAACGATGTGATCATTGTTCAAACTCCAGTTGATTTACAAACATATATCGGTACGATTACAGCTGATGGTGGTGGTACATCATGGACTGTTTCTAATTTAAGATCTCCTGCAACACAGGCAGCAGGTAGTGGTTATTTAACAAGTCTTCCAACAGGCACAGTTATTGTATCCGAAGCAACAATTGTTACAGCAGATGCTGTATTTCCTCCCAGTACCTCTATAACATTAACAGTTGGGGATACTGCAAGTTTTCCTGCATCTGGCACAGTATATTTATATCGTGAAAGCGCAACAGGGGTTACTGTTAATACTATAACTTATACAGGTAAAACATCTACAACATTACTTGGTGCTATTATGACCGGAATCGCAACATCAGTTAATGTTTATATTGGAGATTTAATAACACTTAACAGTACAATTAAAGAATATCTTGTACATTACTATGGTGGACCTCACTTTGGCTTAGTACAATTATCTGGTGCTTCAGCACCAATTACAGTAGGAGCAATAGTTGGTAATGTAACAAAACGTGGGCGAATGTTATTATACCAAGCAGGTGTAACTTTAGACTATTTAATAACACGTGGTTATATGGATTGTGATATTTTAGTTGGAACTAAAGCAAGATTACGTTGGTTTCAAAATGGCGTTGAATCGAGCAATGATTCTTTATTAGTTTCTGCAAGCAACACACCATATTATCAGGATTCAGATGCAACATTGTACGCAGAAAATGAAAACGGTGTGAGAACCCTTATTATAGATGCATATGATGATACTTTTTTATATAATGCTTCTAATTTAGTAGGTACTTTCACTTTATATGGAAGACCGCGTAGTATCGCAGATCAAAATTTTGAGAAATTACAAGTTTACGTAAGATGATAACATATCGAAATGAAGCGGGTTATTTCATTATCGAGGGTTTAAAAAATGATAGTAACAGTCAGCCAGCAATTGGAGCAGTAGTAAAATTAATAAAAGAAGATACTGCCATCCAATATGGCGAAACTACTACACAGCTTGGCGGTTATTGGAGTTTCAAAATTCTTGATTCTGTCCTACCTTCTGGAAAATACATAATACAGTTTTATGGAAGTCGTTTAGTTCCTAAATTACCGCCATTAGGTGATTGGGAACTTTTTGACATTATGGGGCCGGATCTTTTTGATCCAATAGAGCCCGCAGATGTCCAGGGATTACTACGTGAGACAATAACGCGTGTAAATGCCTCTATCACAAAAGTTGAATATTCTGTAGCAGTAAATGCTACAAAAATTATAGTAACTAATGACGGCTTGAGTACTATAACAGGTGTAAACTTACAATTCATCGATCAACATAAAGCCACACTGTTAACTCCGGAAAATTTTGATGTCGCTTACCAACTAACTGATGCTAATTGGAATTGTGATCGTACAGAACCTTATGATCTATTAGCAGGTGAAAAAGCAATATACACTTTAACCACTGCAATTATTAGTTCTGCATATAAAGTAAAATTCACTGGAATTGAATTTGGAAATCCAAATTTAACAATAAAAATAACTTCAAGGCTCGCTGCAGATGAAATAGATGCTGGACGTATACGTGTAGAAAAAGGTATATCTATTTCATCAAACGGTGTTTCTGGTTTTGTAATAGATAATGTAAGTCTACGTGGAATTGATGGTTCAAGTAATATTGTAGTGGCTTTATATAATACCGGTCAAACCGTTGGAACTTTGTCTAACATTTATGCAAAATTAGGTGGATGGGCCATTACTTCAGATCGTATCGTTCGCAGTGAAACTGGTTATAAAATAGAACTAGTTGGTACGACTACTCCTTACATCGGTGTTGGTAATGGTACGACAGAGTATGCAAGAATAGGTTATCTATCGTCCGGAGTTAACGGTATTTGGGGAACTGTTGGTGGATTTGGCGGTACTTCTTATACAACAGCTACAGTTTTTATTAATAATGACGGGTTACAGGTAAATGATTCGAATTTAGTATCAAGAGCTTTTTTAGGAATAACTCCTATATCTTTAAGTGATGCGGATGGATGGAGAGATTATACCAATGTTGCTTATCAATCATCTGAATTAATTACAGATGGCGATTTTGAAACTATTTTAGGTGCATCTTGGAGCGTATCAAACCCAACTTATGTTTACATTTCTACTGTGGGAAGTGTTCATAGCCCAACGCATAATTTACACATTGATTATGAAGGAGTAATGACAGGCACACCAATACCACATTGGGCTGCTAGGGAGCTTACTACAATTTTAGCTAACACTACATACACTTTTTCATATTATCATAATCATAATGGGTATTCTGGTTTAACTACTACTTTAGAGAGATGGAATGGAACATCTTGGGATATTTTACAAATATATAATTTAGCACCATCACCTCCTGCAGGAAATTATCACACTATAACTTATTTTTCTGGTGCAAATACGTCTAAGATTAGAATTAAATTTTTATCAGCAGCCTCAGTTCCTGGTTGGTATGTTGCGTTAGATGACGTTAGTTGTAAAAAATATGAATATTTTACAGATATTAGTCAACAAGGTGTTTTTATTTTTAATTCACCCTCATCGTATATAAAAATTGGTAAAGGCAAATCAGAATTTTTTGGAGAGGTACAAGCTACAAATTTGGTAGTAACCGGAAATTTTACAGTATATGGTACTACTGTTATTTCAGGACCTTCTATAGTTGCAAGCCCGATTCAAGTATTAAATAATGGGGCAACATTGCCCACCACTTTCTCAGGTATAGAGATCGATAATACTGCCGGAAATAATCCAATGTTGATGTATAATGTAAGTGCAAATAATTGGGGAATATTTCAACGAACAGCGGGAACAACTGGTGATCAAGCAGGGACGTTTAGTGCTTTTGATAAAATTATAGTACAATCTGATGTCGATAAAATTTATAATGAAACATATGTTGCGGTAAGCAATATTACTGCAGGAACACCTATTGTAATTCCGAATTCAAAATCGTATAATATGGGTAGTAATAAACTATTAGTATTCATTAATGGTGTATTACAAAGGTCCGGAGCAACATATGATTATCAAGAAGCAAGTACAACTACTGTAACATTTAATTATAATTTATTTACAAATGCTAAAATCACTTTTTATATACTAGGATGGTAATATGTTTGTTATTCGTACGCAATTTGGTAAAAACTTTCTATACTGGAATAATATTTTACGTAAATGGGTAAATACAGGATATTCAGAATTTATTACAATAGATTTGGCGCAAACTGCTGAATTAAATATCCCTGTTGGAAATGCTAGAGAAATAATTGAGGTTATATAATGGCAAGAACACGCTATAGTGTTTATGATCAAGAACAAATAGATTTTTTCAATGCTAATAATGCATTAAGTGCATCTATTTTATACAATGCGTCTGGACTTTCTGTAACTGGTTCAACACTTTATGCGCCGGCACTTAATCTTGGTGGAGGTATAATATCTTCTGCTATTTGGAATGGTACGGCTATTGCTCCCATTTATGGTGGAACTAACCAAACATCTTGGGCTACCGGCGATATGTTATATGCGTCAGGAGTAAATACTTTAGCAAAATTAACGATTGGCGGTGCAGGTACATTCTTAATTTCTTCTGGAGGTATTCCAGCTTGGAGTAATACTGTAGCAGGAGATCTTATAGTTACCGGCAACTTAACTATCAATGGTACAGTTACTACAACTACTGCTACTACATTAGCAGTGGATGATATTACTATAACAATGGCAAAAAATGCTACATTGGATAGTCAAGCTAACGGTGGTGGTGTTATTCTACAAGGTGCTACAAATAAAACTATTTTGTGGGATTCTGTAAATACAAACTGGACTTCATCAGAACATTTTAATATTCTTACTGGTAAAGATTTTAAAATGAATAATGTTACTAGAATAGCGAGTTCTGGTGCTGCTACGTTAGTAGGAATAACTACAACAGGTGCAATTGCTTTAAATGCTTCTGGTGGAGTTACAACGAATCAAACTTCAATACCAATTGTAGATACAACAGCAACTACTATAAATATTGGAGGTGCTGGATCAACTGTTACCTTAGGTGCTGGATCTGGAACCTTAACTTTACGTAATCCAACTATTGTCGGTACTACAACATCCGCAAATTTATGGAACACTGTTGCAACAACCGTTAATGCTTTTGGTACCGCAACCGCGATTTCTATCGGTGCTGTGACTGGTACATTAACTATTAATAACGCAACAACAGTTGTAACAGGAAATTTACAAGTTAACGGGGGTACGTTATCAAGTTCTGGTGCTTTGACTATTAGTCCTACTACTACTCTTACTCTTAACTCAACAACTATATTTGTAAATCCATCAGGTAAGCAAATCAATCCTGTTAATGGTTATGATATTAATTTAGGGCAAATAAATAAAAAATATTTATCTTTACATGCTGCCGAACTTTGGGTTGAGACCTTAGTAGCGCAAGATACCATGGCTACTATAGGTGGTCGTATTATCATTGCCCCAACGACCACACTATTCGCTGATTTAACTTCTGCAGCAACTACTATACAAGTTCAATATAATAATCTTTCTTCTGGTGATTTTGCATATTTAGAATCTGGAGGTAAAATTGAATTTATAAAAATAAATTCAGCGGCTACTCCCACGATTACACATGTTTATAATTTTAACAATACTGGTTCCGTCTATAGTAGTAGTCATGCAAATGATCGTTCATGGAATCTATATGCCGATGGTGCAAATACAGAAATAAATGATGCTGTGTATTTTGGAAATACTGGAGGATCCTGGACATCTTGCAATTTAAATATTGTTACAGCAGGCGTTTATACAGCAACATTGGTTTGGGAATATTGGAGTGGTTTAGCATGGGCATCTTTTGTTCCCACATCTTTTACAGATTTTAAATCTATTGGTAAATTTACAATAACGCTTGGAACATTGTCTGGATGGGCTGCAACAACCGTAAATACCGTTTCGGCGTTTTGGGTTAGATGTAGAATTTCAGCATTTACTTCTTGGACAACTTTGCCTAGGCATTCTGGTCCAGCAGTTGCTGCTCCATATACTTATACTATTTTACGAGATCAAGATGGTTCCGGAGCTAATGAATGGTTAAGTGGTGATGCCGTAGTAAACACTGGTACTGTTGGTGATGGTTTTATTGATTTATATTCATTGTCAGGCGTAAATGGTGGATCTACTGCAGGGCCAACAATTGTTGGTAATGTTAGATTTGCAGGAGGAACATTATACAGTGATTATACTGAACATTGGGCTATTGGTAATTTAATTGGCCATTATGGTTATGGTGTAGCAACTTATGGCGCCGGTTTTGGGCAATATTCCAATAATCAATCTTTTATAACAATCGATGCTACAAATGGTTTTAGAATTTTAAATCGTGCAGCAAGTGTAGATACAACTATAGCTCAATGGGATAGTAGTGGAAATATTGTTGTCGGTCAAGTGGCAGCATCTAAACAAAATATTCAAATAACTTCAGGAGCTGTTAATTTTAGATTAAATACAACCACAATAATGTCCTTGAATACTTCTGGATTTATTCAGATTGGACAAACTTCTGCAGGAATTTCAAATATTTACATTGATTCTAATTCCATACATTTACGCACAGCATCTACTGATAAAATTGTTTTAGATACTAGCGGAAATATAAACTTAACAGGTGCAATTGTAATGGGAACTGCTGGAAATTTTCATGCAGTTTCTACCGCTGCTTTATCTAATGATACAGGTTGGTGGTTAGATTATAATACAGGGACCCCAACTTTTCGTATTGGTACGGTTTCCACTGGAACATTGTCGTCGGGAATATACTGGAGTGGTTCAGCACTTCAAATAAAATCAACTAATATGGAACTAACTGCCGCTGGGAATCTATGGGCACAAGGCGGAGGTTTCGGAGGTACTAGTGCTGTTCCTTATGTTACTACAACTGCGTATGGTTTGTTAGTTGGTACTGCTGGCGCTGTTGGTACAGATGGTTGGAGGACTCCTGGAACTGGCACACTTGTTTCAATAACTAACGGTGATTTTGAAACAACATTTACCGGTAGTTGGTCTGGATGGACAACAGATATAACTGCCGGAACGGCTTCCGTTGGTTCTGTAACTTATAATGGCACTAATGAAGCATTTAGATTAACTATCCCAACCTATGTAAGTCATCGAGGCTCTTTTCATCAAAGGCTTGTCGGTGCGGCAGCCATTTACTCTACATATGTTTTAAAATTATCAACTAGACAAGACGCAGATGCTAATTTCTATTTTCAAGCATTTCTTGGTCACGAAACAACAACAAATGTTACATCCGGTGCACTGATTGTTGGAAATTGGTATCGTGTAAATTCTTATACATCGGTGACAAATGGTTATACTTATTTAACTGGTGAAATATTTAAAGCTATTTCTACTACTTATACTACCGGAGGTACTGGTACTGTTACAGAAATAAAAACTTTGGCAGGTCCATTAGATTTAAGAAATACAAATTTAAATACATTTTCACAAATTGCTATTTCTGGCAGCACTGGAGGTCTTATTACTGGGGCATATACCGCCGATTTAACTGTCATACTTTACTGGTCAGGTAATCCAGGCGGTCAAGCAATTAATTGGGACGTAGATGATATTACAGTAACGCGTGAAGATTTTTTTGCTGAATTAAATAATAATGGATTACAAGTTTACAATTCATCCACTAATTATATTAAATTAGGTAAAGGCGCAGCAATATTTAATTTAGACAATACTCAGTTTAATAATGTAAATATAACTGGAAGTATATCAATTAGTGGTCAAGCAGATTTTTGGTCTACCCCCGTATTCCATAACGGTAGTGTTACTATTGGATCATCAACCATTGCTACAGCTATTTATGTGGCTAATAATGGTGCAGCGATTGCAAATACTATTAATACTAGCTGGTATGGTATTGAAGTTGATAATACCGGCGTTGGTTTTGATAATGGTTATAATCCTGTATTGATGTTTTATGGTAACACAGGACGATGGGTAATTGGAAAACGAACTGGCGATGATAACGCAGGATTTCAGACCGCAGGTATTACTAGTACCGATAATATCGTTACTGCGGGAAGTACTGATACTTTAACTAATAAAACATTATCTACTGGATCAACTTGGAATGGTAATGTAATTATTACGACTTATGGCGGCACTGGTCTTGCTTCTTACACGGCGGGAGATTTAATTTATTATGTAAGTGGCACGACTTTATCAAAACTTGCAATCGGTACAGTAGGTAAAATTATACGATCGACAGGTACAGCACCTGCATGGACTACAACAACTTTTGCTGATACATATGCAGCAGGAACATTATTATATGCTGGTACCACAAATACTGTAACTGGTTTAACTGTCGGTACAAATACACAAATACTTACATCTAATGGTACTATACCTGTTTGGGCTGCATTATCAACACTAACAGCACCTACTAGAGGTGAAACAGTTGCCGGGGTTGGAGGTATTGCTCAAGAAGTTGCAGTAACTGTTCCATCATTTACAGCAGGAAACAATAAATTATTGGTATTTGTAAATGGTGTTTTAATGAGAAAAGATACTAATTCTGGAACAACTGGAACAGCACCATATTTTGGGTCATCTAGAGATAAAGATTACTTTGAAAAAGCCCAAAATGGTACTGCATGTACGACTATTGCTTTTAATTTTGATATCGCTGCTGGTGGTGTTGTACAATGGATATTGTTAATATAATTTTAATTTAGTATAATATTTGTACAAAGAGCCTAAACTCGAACATATTGTTCTTTGTTTAGGCTCTTTTTATTAAAGGAAAAATATGGCAACCCAACTTGCAATCTACGATGGTAAAACAATTGATTTATATGATGTAAATGGTGTAGCAAATCCATCTCAATTTTCATTTAACAGTGGAACTTTAATTATTGCCGGACCAGCAACTAGTTCTATAAGGTTAACTGCGCCTAATGGTGTTCTTATTGGATCGATTGGTGCAGCATCAAATCTTATTTTTGAAGAGTCTTCTACAATTAGTGGTCAAGGTACTAATACATTATCTTTAGGAGTATCAGGCGATACTTTTAATCTTAATGTTGCTGGCGTAACATATAACTATGGAACACTTTCAGGTAACCCTACATTTTCTGGAAACGTTACTATTTCTGGAACACTTACCGTTAATGGTACAACGTCAACAATAAATTCTACAACAGTTACAATCGACGATCCAATATTTACATTGGGCGGTAATACTGTACCTACTGTAGATGATAACAAGGATCGCGGTATTGAATTCCGTTGGCATAATGGCACAATTGCTAAAGTTGGTTTTTTTGGTTTTGACGATTCAACAGGAAGATTTACATTTATACCAGATGCTACAAATACAGCCGAAGTATTTACAGGCACAACTGGGGATATTGATATCGCAAATGTATATACTAGTGGAACACTCCGACTATCTTCTACAGGTGCTTTATCAAGTATAACTACAGTATCTTCTACATATTTAGTTACAACTACAAACACTGTTAATTTTTCTGGTGCTTCAACTATATTACAGTTGAATGGTACACAAATAATGGATGCATCAAGAAATTTAGTTAATATTGGCACAATTTCTTCTGGAGCGATAACTTCATCAGGTGATATTACTTTAAGTGGTACTTCTTCACAGATGTACTTTACTCGTACTGGAGCAGTTACTTCAGATCATAGATTTATTCCGGGTGCAAGTGCTGTATCTAATCAATTCGGGCTATTTTCTAATGTATTATCTGGTTACGCTTGGATTGTAGATGCTTCAAACCATTTCAATTTACAAGGACATAATATTGTCAATGCTGGAAATATAACAGCAGGTGGTAATATTAATTCCGGTGGTCTTATAACAACCCCTCCATCAACAACTGGAGTTATACATGGTTTGAGAATTGGCAATGCAGATTCTTATCAAGCGGGTTATTTACAATCATCATTTGATACCCAAGCTTCATTTCTCATTGGTCATAATATGTATGTGGATTCTAATGGTGCAGGAGCAGCAAGTTATAAGTGGGCACAAACGCACGGAAGTTTTGGATCAAGAGGCATAGAATTTACATATAATGCTGGGATTAAATTTTATTTTGATAACGCAGCTGCAACTGGCGGAGCTTCATTTACACCTACCACAAGGATGATATTACAAAGTGGTTTAACAGTTGGTTCAACGTATGGAACTGGTAGCGGTAATGTTTATGTTGGAAAATTATACCAAGGAACAACCCAAGTTATGGATG
>JBAZRX010000011.1:0-33008 GCA_041662725.1 Minisyncoccota bacterium | reverse complement strand
ATAAAGCTGTAAATAAATATGAATTAAGTTTACAAGAATTCAAGAGCCTTACTCGCAGTAGTGCTACTTCAAGTATAGATACGATGATGGCAAATACTTACAATACTATAAAAGCTATCTCCGAAGCTGTTACTTATGCTCAAAACGCTATTAGCTATATAAGAAGCGTAGAACCAAATTATAATTCTAGTACAGCAAGCACTGTAGCTACTAATATTAATACCTGGGCCAGCAAAGCAAATAGTGATTTAGGTAGTTTAGTTTCTGCACAAAACAGTATAGTAAGTAATAACAGCACACTTCAAAATCTTATTGCCGGATCTGATGCTTTAGATATTCGTTCATCTCAACTAAGTTTAGAACAAGCCCGAAGAACTTATGATAATTACTTTATTCGTGCACCTTATGATGGAATCATCGGACGTATCCCTGTAAATGTTTTCGGTCAAGCCGGTTCTGGTACTACTATCGCTACTATTATTGGACAACAAAAAATTGCCAGCATTTCCTTGAATGAAGTCGATGCCGCAAAAGTAAAAGTTGATCAGGATGTAAATATAACCTTTGATGCTATAGACGGACTTAACGCCACAGGCAAAATTTCCGTAGTCGATCAGATAGGAACAGTTTCGAATGGAGTCGTCGCTTATGCTGTAAAGGTTGCAATCAATACAGATGATCCTAGAATCAAACCTGGCATGAGTGTAAACACTTCTATTATTACTAAGAAATTGGAAAATGTACTCATTGTTCCTTCAAGTGCAGTAAAAACTCAAGGTCCAATAAAGTATGTGCAGACTCTTGATCCTTCCCTACTTAACAACCTTACAAGTTCTAGTACCAGACGCTCAGTTTTAATTTCAACAGCAGAAACACCTATAATGATTAAAGTCACTATCGGTGAATCTGATGATACAAATATAGAAATTACTAAAGGTCTTAATCTTGGGCAATTAATAATCACAAAAACTACCGCTGGTAGTTCGGTACAAACTACCACTGCTCCAAGTATTCTTTCTAGCTTTGGTGGTGCACGACCAGGCGCAGTACGAACGACAACTGCCGGAACAGGAGTAAGAACTACCACAATGTCAGCACCGCCACATATAGATTAATTCATGAAAGTAAAGTCCTATGATTGAAGTAAAAAATATAAAAAAAGATTACATTAGTGGTGATAATGAAACTCATGCCTTATGTGGAGTGTCATTTACTATAAATGATGGTGAATTCGTAGCAATTATGGGACCATCTGGTTCAGGAAAATCAACACTTATGCATATCCTTGGAGCTCTAGATACACCCACTTCCGGAACATATAAACTTGATAAACAGGATGTTTCTAAAATGTCAGATGACGCGTTAGCTGATATACGTCGTAATCGTATAGGTTTCGTCTTTCAATCATTCAATCTACTTCCCCGTGCAACAGCCCTTAGAAATGTCACCCTGCCTTTGATTTACGCCGAGGTTCCAGAACATGAGCGAATAAAGAGAGCAACAGAAGCGCTTGTATCCGCTGGCTTAGATGAGGGTCACTTTGATCATAAATCAAACCAACTTTCTGGTGGACAAATACAACGCGTAGCTATTGCCAGAGCATTAGTAAATAATCCTTCCCTAATATTAGCTGATGAACCTACAGGCAACCTTGATACACAAACCGGTAATATTGTCCTCGGAACATTTCAGAAATTAAATAAAGAAATGAATCGTACGATTATTCTCATTACTCACGAACGCGATGTGGCAGAACATGCAGATAGAATTATTCATATTAGAGATGGGCTCATTGTAGAGGATGGTAAAGATCATGAAAAAAGAGTAATCATGCATTCAAAATCTTAATCACCTTTTTAATTTTGTATGCCTGTCAATAAACCGCATTAAATAAAATCACCAATCATTATGACCACCGCAGATATTCTCCATGAATCATTTTCAGCTCTAACCGCCAATAAAGTGCGAACGACTTTAACAATGCTTGGAATAGTTATAGGTATTAGCTCAGTTATTATCATGGTCTCTATTGGGCAAGGTGCACAAAATTCTATTCAATCATCTATACAATCCATTGGTTCTAACTTGATCATGGTTTCTCCTGGAGCGGCAAGAAATTTCGGATATGGTGTTTCAGGAGGTAGAGGTTCGGCAAGAACACTTACGATGACAGATGTCACCGCAATTAAAAATGAAATCCAGAATATCAACGCAGTCTCTCCCGAAGTAAGCGGACGATATCAAATAACAGCCAAGGGTACCAATTCCAATACGAATGTGACCGGTGCAGTCCCTGATTATGCAGTAGTTCATAATATTACAGTTGCAAACGGATCTTTTATTTCTGATCAAGAAGTATCCAATCGTTCAAAGGTTGCAGTAATCGGTCCAACTACCAGTGAAGATCTTTTTGGTGTAGACGCTGATGCAATCGGGCAATCAATACGTATAAACGGTATGGAATTCAAAGTTATTGGTGTAACAAAATCAAAAGGTTCCAGTGGTATGAATAATCAAGATGACGCTATCTATATTCCTTTAACTACAGCTCAATTATTTCTTATAGGTAATTCAACATATGTAACTTCTCTCAGTCTTTCCGCTAGCAATTCTTTGGTTATGACACAAATACAAAATGATATAACCTCTCTTCTTTTAGCTCGTCATAAAATTTTGGATCCAACAAAAGCTGATTTTAATATTATGAATCAAGCAGATATTGTCTCTTCTGCATCAAGCATAACCGGTACTATTACAATGTTGCTAGCGGCTATTGCTGGTATATCTTTGATTGTTGGTGGAATCGGCATCATGAATATGATGCTCACCACTGTTACAGAACGTACTCGAGAAATTGGTTTACGTAAAGCCATCGGTGCCAAACGTAAAGATGTTAATATTCAGTTCCTAACTGAAGCTGTATCTCTAACAGTTATAGGAGGCCTAATCGGTATATTTGTCGGCTGGCTAGTTTGCTATATTATAACGTCATTCGGTGTCTTAGAAACTTCCCTTTCTATTTCATCAATCCTTTTGGCTTTTGGAGTTTCCGCAGTGATTGGAATAGTTTTCGGATATTATCCAGCACGAAGAGCTTCAATGTTAAATCCAATTGAAGCTCTAAGATACGAGTAGTATTTAGACAAATGTAAGTGCCACACCTTTCTTGCCAGCTCTTCCAGTACGACCGATACGGTGTACATAATCGTCATAAGTAGCGGGAATATCAAAGTTGATCACGTGACTAATACCACTAATATCAAGTCCGCGAGCGGCCACATCAGTAGCCACTAAAACATTAACATGATGTTCTTTGAACATTTTCAAAGCTTTTTGACGTTGACCTTGGCTTTTATCACCATGGATAGCTTCTGCTTTTAATCCTTTTTGCAATAAAGATTCAGCCAGACGTTGTACACCGTGTTTAGTCTTACCGAAAATTAACACCTTATTGAAGTGTGGTTTGGTTAACATCTCATAAAGCACATCCAACTTATTCTTTCCTAATGGTACACGAATAATATCTTGTTCTACTTGTTCAGCAGTATTACCAGTTTTTACAGAGATCATAACTGGTTCAGTTAGAAAGTTTTTGATAAGTCCTTCTATTTCGCGAGACATAGTAGCGGAAAAGAATAATGTATGGCGTTTTGCTGACATTTGAGAAACCATGAACTTAATATCATTGATAAATCCCATATCTAGCATGCGATCGGCTTCATCAAGAACAACTGTAGAATATTCAGATAGATTGATTCTACGACGATCTATAAGATCACGAAGACGTCCTGGTGTACCAACAATAAAATTAAAAGGTCTTGAAAGTGCTTTTATTTGTGCCACGATATTCGCTCCACCAACACAACAAACTGCCCACATATTCATATGTGTAGCAAAACCTTTAAACTCTTCTTCAATCTGTTGAGCAAGTTCGCGCGTAGGAACAACAATAAGAATTTTTTCGCGAGGTTGCTTCAAAACTTTATTTATAAGTGGAATAAGAAAAGCGGCCGTTTTACCAGTACCTGTATTGGCAATACCTACAACGTCTTTACCAAGTAAAATATGAGGAATGGCTTTATCCTGAATCGGTGTCGGAACAAAATATCCTTTTGTAGCGATAGTAGTCTTCAAACGAGGATCAATAAGAAAATCTGTAAAGGTATTTTCTGGTACAAAATGAGCGGTCTTTTCAGTAATAGTTGCTTTGTTGATAAATTTAGAGACGTTGATATGTTGAGAGAATCCTCCACCACCTGGACGTCTATTGCCCCCACCATGACCACCTTGATAGCCACCACGGCTTCCGCCACCAGAAAAACCACCCTTTCCTGCGGGCTTTCTATAAGTAAATGGTCGGCTCTGGCCACTTGGGCTAGCGCCTCTAAAATGTCTTTGATTCATATATTAGGCCTTATTAGGCCGTTGGTTATATTCCCCAACGGAAAGCCTTCATAAGAGACGATGCGCGAGAGAATCTATTAGGTAATCACTATATATTATTTGGAAGAGTAAGTCAAGCAGACGAGCTACCTTTAAGTGTGACCTTCTTAAAATACCCTAGCAAAACCCTCGCTAACCTTATCTCCTTCCATGAGATATTAAAGCCAACTTTAGATTTAACAGGGCCGAGAAAAGGCGGTTTATCATCTCCTTGTTTAACAGATACTTCTTCAAGAGCTTTCTCTAATTTAATAAAATGTTGAACAGGAATTTCTTTCTTTAAATACTGAATATCACTTAATTGCAAACCATCACCAGCCCCTTTGCCACCTTCAATAAGTCTTTCAATCTGACCGACGATAGATTCTTCTTGCATTCCCCTTTCTTTAGCCATCTCACTCAAAGATTTACCAGCCTTAACAAGTAATGCTGTCTTTTCAAAAGTACTTAATTTACGAGGCTTCGGTTGTTTAATTTTTTTACCGCGAGGTCCCAGTGAATGCAAAGGCGCGACTCTGGCTAAAAATTCATTCTGTGATTGGATAATATCTTTCTCATCAGTATATTGAATAACTCGTTCGGCCTTATCAGATAATTCACGAAGGTGCCTATCATATTCCAAAACTTCCGGATGAACTTTGAAAGCATTTTCATTTATTCCAAGAATAGTCAGTCCAGCCAAAGTGCGTACACGAGAAAGTGCCACGTAACCCATACCAGGCTCAAAAGCTCTGGAGAGATCTACTTCAATGGCATCCAAACTCATACCTTGACTCTTGTGCACTGTAATAGCCCAAGCAAGTCGCAAGGGGTACTGATTGAGTTCTGCTAAAGTCTTTCCATCATCTTCTATAACCCAAGTGGCTTTTTCAATAGTGATAGTACGACCATTAGGAAAATCTGGTGTAGGTGCAGTACGAATGACAGGATCAATATTCCAGCCACAAGAAATGACTACCCCAAGAGTACCGTTAACATAACCAAGATCAAAATTATTTTTCACACACATGACGCGTGCACCTTTTTTTAAACGCAAAAATTCTGGAGCAAGACAAGATTTCTTCAAAGCCTCAACTAAAGGTTTTCTACCTTTTGAGATCATTTCATAAACAGCTTCATATTCTGAAACCTTGGCAAGTTCTCTATCGTTCACAGAATCAACATCAATATTATGTGTATAGAGACGAGTTGGTTCAACCATCACATGTTCACTACTACGTGAATCACTTCCAGAAATTTCATCCCCTCCTTTCTCTTGCCTTTTTCTAGCAATTCTCAAATGATGTCGACTTCCCAATTCTTCTCTTGCTCCATCAGAAACCTCGCCTGAACGTATTTCATTCAATATAGAAAGGATAGAGTCATTATTTTGACGAAAATTTTCATGAAGATAACAAACGATAAACTCAGCTTCTTTCCAAGATTCAGAATTATAAATAAATCGTGCTTCAGGTTCACCCATTCTAGCAACTGGTGGTAATTGGAAAAAATCTCCACAAAGAATGACTTGAAGACCGCCAAATGGTTCCTCGGACTTTTTTATATGTTTCAAAACCCGATTTACCATATCCAGACGAAAATGATGCAACATAGAAACCTCGTCTATAATAAGAACTTTTGCTTCGGCGACTTTTTTCTTTATATATGATTTCTCACCAATCTCAATAACTTCATCTTTGGTTAGACGGTCCCTTACACCAATACCTGTCCATGAATGAATCGTGACACCACTCATATGAGTAGCGGCAATGCCAGTTGAAGCAGTAACACCGATTGGTACATCATGATCCTTTAAATATTTAATATATTCATTCACCGCGAAAGTTTTGCCCGATCCAGCTGGACCAGTGATAAAAACATTCTTTCCTGTTTTCATTATATCTAAAGCTTCGCGTTGAGTCATAGGAGAGAGTATAGCAGAATAATGGTTGACTCAAAAACTATTAGTGCTAAACTTCCTATACTAGAGCTCGCGGGGTTAAATTCCTCTCTCGACATCGTTGTTGGGGGCGAGCTATACAAGAGCTCCTTTAGGGGCTTTTGTGTTTTTACATCCATTACACTTCTAAAATGAATACTACCTTTACCGTATTGGCGAAAAATAACCTTGATTAATCTAGAATCTATTTGTTGTGTAAGTACCCAAAATGTTATACGTCCATATTTTTTACTTGAAATAATCTTGTAATTTATTTTTGTATTTTCATTCTTAATTATTTGAGGAACATATTTCATTAGCATAAGTCTACGGTAACAATCATCTTTTGGTCTCATTTTTCTATCTTTTCTTATAAGATGAGTAAAGCCGCTGTTTCCAAAAATAATCAACTGATTATTCAATGTAGGGCATCTGATTTCCTTTAAACTTTTATAAAAAAGTGAGGATTTTGCAATTAATTTAATTAAATCTTTTTCGCTTAGCATCAAATAACCTTACCAGAAACAGATAAAATCCTGATAAAGAAATGATAAAGATTTAATAAAGATTACCAGATTAGAAATTTGTTATTTCTTCATCCTAAGAGAAACCGCAAATGTAAATAATCCAATAACAATCATTATTACTGCCACGAAGAGCGCTGTGGTGGGACTATACATTTGCCAAATATAACCACCAGCAATGCCCGCAAACATTGCCCCAAAGCCCACAGCGGCGTTAAAGAGACCATAAGCAGTACCTCGCTTAGATAATTCAACTATACGTCCAGTAACAGCTCTTTGGGAGGCGTCCGTTGCGGCAGAAGACATACCTAGAACAATAAAAGCTATTGCAAGAGCAACCGATGCAGAGGCAAAACCAATAAGAATATAACTAGCCAAAAGAATTAAATAGCCGAAAACCAATACTTTCGTTGTACCAATATTGTCAGATAATTTTCCAGCAAAATAAGAGAAAGCGGAATAAGCGATGCTGTAAACCATGTAGAAAAGTGGAATAGAAGCGATTAACAAACCAATAGATGTTGTTTTTAAAAGTAAAACAGCTAAAGGTAAACTTCCTACGGAAAGCAAGAAAATTGCGAGAAGATATACTCTAAAGGCTGATGGCAGAGACCTTAAAGATTTCAACGATAGTAAACGTGTACTCTCTCCGGGTTTAACAGAAGCAATATCAACAACAAATAGAATAGTTGCTACAGCAATAATACCAAGCAAAAAAGCAGACATAAAAATAATATTGAAACCACCGGGCCATTTCAATAATATTAAGTAAGCGGCAAGAGGGCCTAATATTCCTCCAGCCCTATCCATAGCACGATGATATCCAAAAGATCGTCCCATATTACCAGATGGTACCGATGCAGAGATAATAACGTCTCTTGGCGGTTCACGAAGTCCTTTGCCTACACGATCTATCACTCTAAGTCCTAAAACTGTTGCAATACTACCTGTAAAAACATAAAAAGGACGAACCACTACAGACAGACTATAACCTATAAAAATAAAAATGCGATGTCTTTGTAATTTGTCAGATAAGCTACCAGAATATATTTTCAAGATATTTGAAGCCCCATCAGCAAGCCCTTCTACTAATCCTAAAGAAGCCGCTCCTGTTTTCAAAACTGAAGTAAAAAAAGCCGGAAAAGCCGACAAGATCATCTCATTAGAAAAATCATTGAAAAAACTAGTAAGACCGAGCATAAAAACATTTCTATCTAAGCCAAGTATTTCTGATTTTGGTTTGGACTCTTGTTTTGATACATTTTGATTATTTTGAAGCATAAGAGTGATTATAACAGAAAATATTCTCAGGATGTGCCATATTTGAAGAATATGCTACACTTCGCCACATGAAATATCCTTCACACAAACCATTTTCCAGGTTTTCCAAAAAACCTGAAAATGTTACAAATTCAAAGAAACCTACAACATTTGCCAGTAAATCCCCTATTCCAAAGAAAGATCCCGACGCTTTCCCTATGCGTATCAATAAATACCTTGCATTAAAAGGCTTTGCCACAAGGAGAGATGCTGACAAACTTATAGAGAAAAAAGGGGTTACAATAAACGGCCGTTTTGCTGTACTAGGTGATAAGGTTAATTCTACCGATATTGTGCAGGTTCGTAACAACAAAAAAGCCTCGGAATATGTTTATTATGCATACAACAAGCCTCGCGGACTTCGTACAGAAGAAACACGAAAAAACAGTAATGATATTATAAGTACAATATCTTTGAAAGGTGTATTCCCTGTAGGTAGTTTGGATCCTAACACTGAAGGTTTAGTTATTCTCACTAATGATCGTCGTATTATTGATCGCATGATGAACCCTCAACATCTACATGAAAAAGAATATTTCGCCTGTGCTATGGATCCTTTGCGCTCAAGTTTCAAACAAAAGATGGAAGATGGTGTAACTCTCGGAGATGGTCAAACCGTTGCTTGCAAAGTACGTACAATAGACCAAAAACACTTCACCATCCGTTTTACAGGTAATAATAATCCTATTAGACAGATGTGTTCCCTTCTATTTACAGAATTAGATAGTTTGAAACGCACTAGAATTTTAAATATAGAATTAGGTAAACTTCCTTCCAATGAATATAGACCAATTGAAGGACAAGAGTTGGAAGTATTCTTAAAAAGTTTAGGGTTGTAAAAATTCTATAATTATTTACAACTTGTTCACTCGCTAGTAAAGATTTAATTTACGTTAATTATTGGCTTATTTTATTTGCTCAGGATTATTTAATATAATCTCAGCTTTACCTTGATATGATTTAATTGTTCCTGTAATCGCCACATTACGCTTATATTCTGATGCTTCTGGAAACTTTTTTAAGTCAGAAGCGAAAATAACAGCTGAAAATGGACAATCTTTAAAGTCTTCACAAAAATCCAAAAAAGTCACACCGCTTTTCGCTGTAAAAACTTTCAAGACCGTTCCATTTACAACAGCGCGCTCGCCAATATGGTCGAGCGCTTCTGTATAACTATATTCTGGTAATTTGCCGGCTAAATCAGCTGTATCACCATTTGCTTCACGATTTGCTGTACCACCAGAAACATCTACAGACTCATCATTTAAAGAAATGGAGTTGTCATTTGTATTTGAAGCAATTACACCACCATTTACCGATAACACTTTCTTAATAATCTCTAAATATTTTTTTCTTAAACTATTACTTGTACTCACTTCCAAAACTTCATCATTCACATTTGTTGCACTAGCTGTCCAATTATAACTACCAGAAGCATATGCTTTATCGGTTACTAATACTTTCATATGCATGATTCCATCTGGATGTTTTTGTGTCTTTACTACAATTCCTTTCTTTTGCAATTTCTCAACTATATTTTTATTACTATCTTTGCTTGCCCCAGCATCAGTAATACCCTGCACAATAAGTCCTCTTTCTTTAGCGCGAATAAGTGCCTCTGCAATATTATCTTTTGTAAAAAAATAAATAGCAAAATAGACATATTCATCAGCCTTATTGATGAGACGAATAATCTCTTGATCATTCTCTCGTCTATCAAGAGAATATACGACCTTGAATTGTGAATTGTAATAAGAAGTGGTAATCAATACTGTTGTGACAATAAGAGATATTGTAATTAACGCAATTACAATAATTCTAGAGAATAACTTTGGATTTGAACGAATATGTCGAAAATACCCAAAAACATTTCGACATTTAAGTTGAAAGGTGGTAATCATATTTTTAAGAAATTAGCTGATTAAAAAACAAAAAATTCTTCAGACAATCAATTTGAAGTGATTGCGAGGGCAGGTTTAGGAGATTAGTATAATGCTACAGAAATATTAAGTCTAGTTATTTACACTACTTAATATGGAACATTGATAATCGCTATTTGTAATAAAACTCAAAATATGTTGTAGTTACAAAAGGATGAGTGCTTTAAATTCTTTAGTTATCATGGTCTTCTTTGTCTTAGTCGTGTCTATCGGTACAGGATTGATTCTAGGAGGACCAGATAAAGCTCAAAAACTAGTTGTATGGGAATTAAAACAACTTAAAAAATTCGGACGATGGACATTGAAGCAAACCCTTCAAGTCATCGTTGATGTGTGCCGTTGGGTACAAAGCAAACTTTAAACATAGCGAGTAGTTTCTTAATTAAGAAACTACTCTTTTTTTACTCCTTAAAATTCTAAACTTATCTTTAAATCTTACTATTCATACTACTCTGAGCTTTCAGACCAGCTTCTTTAGCCTGTTCCATTCCCTGTTTTATCTCTGAAGAGAAAGAAAATGCTACGAGAAATGCCATGCAGACAAGAAAAATCAAGATGGAAATAAAGGAAATTATCTTATTAAAATTACTTATCTCTTCAAATTCTCTCTTGTAAGCTTGGATAAATCTATAGTAAGTATAGGCAGTCAAAATAAAACCAATAGCTTGAATAATATAATCTGCTGTATTCATTTGCTCTAGCACCAAAAAAACCATTAGTAATGAAAATAAACCTGAAGTAATTACCCATTTCGGAGCAAGAGTTTTTTCTAATGCGGATAAACAAATAACGACTAATAGCACACCAATTACGGGTTGCCACAAAGGAACAGCTAGAAAAGCGATTAATCCTGAAATTACATAACCACCAGTGCCAAAAAAGATAAAACTAAGTAATTGAAGTATGTATGCAGACCAAGAAAAAAACATTAAAAATAAAAGAAACTTGATTACATTATTAATCCACTTTGACTTTGGTTTAGAAGGAATTACAATCTGACTTTGAGGAGGAAGGGTTGGTACTGCATTAGGATAATACATATTTAAAAATATTTTTAAGATTAAATAGAAAATCTTTATTTTTTCTACATAGAAATTATAACATATGAGTGATTCGCTTGATAATTTTCTTTGGAGAATTGGAATTTAACACAAAAACATTATATGACAGAAATTAAGGCTTTTTTCGTCAAATCCATTTCAAATCTTACAGGAGCTTGCAAAAAAGTAATTGTCCTTGTACTATTTCGATAGATATGGCAAGAATCCATGAAAGTGTTGCACCAGATCTTCTGAGTGCAATAAAAAAAATTGATCTTTCATCAATTAGTGGGACGATAGATCAAGGTGATCTATTCAATCATCTGAGTCAAGTCGAATTACTCAGACCAGAAGAAGGTAATCGAACAAGTTTCTCGATTCCAAATATTGATCCAAACGAACCGCAAAGAGTTCTTGAAATTCTATCGAAAACAGACGCCATAGAAGTTCCAAGACAAATCGGCGCAACTCCTTGGGTAAATTTTTTATGGAATTGGAACGAAATGCTTGAACGGATCAAGCCCCAAACAATGCCAGACCATGTAAAAAATGGTTCTCGGCAACAAGCTCTTTTAGCCGCATAAAAGTCGTAGCAAATCAAAACAAAAAGCGCGAGGAATATTTTCTTCGCGCTTTATTTTTTGTGAAAAATTTAGAGATTATATTTATCTCTAAGATTTATCATGAATTCATAAAGTGATAACTCATCACTGAAATCAAAGAAGATATCACATTCCCCTGGCTTAACTGTACCACCAACACAAATATGCCATAGTTCAGTTTGCCAGTGATTTGGATGATTTTCTTTTAATCTTCTACAATGAGTTAAGACTTCGTAATAAACACTAATTGGTAAATCTTTTTTCTCAAAGATTGCAAACTGAATACGCCTAACTTCAGCGATTTTCTTTCGCTCTTCTTCATTTTTTGGCATAATATCTGACTTATAGATAACATAATTAGATTACATAATCAAATTCAAAAAAAATGAGCCCTGGCAGTAAAGCAAGGGCTCAAAGAGTTAACTAAATATCTAAGACTCAACACTCGTCTTCATCGAAACTTCGTCGAGCAAGTCAGAGAAGCAGAGGAAGGCATCTTCAGTTCTCCAGATACTCTCGAAGCTATTAAGGCCGAACCCGAAGTCATCGCCCGGGTAGCAGATCACGCCCGGCACCCTGTGGTTGCCGCGGGCATCTGTCCAGAGACGATCCTTTTCATCGAAGGAAGCATACCACCTACCTTTCGGCAGTTGATCGCGCTTCTGACCGAAGACAAGGGACGCGCCTTGTGCGCCGGTGTGGATGGCCTTTTGAGTTGCCAAGAACGCCATGCGCTCCTTTGAGGTGGTCTCGCCGCCAACGATTTGCTTAAACACACGAACGTGGAGCTTGTCGCCAGGTTTCAAGATACGAGTCGGATTCAGGAAGTTCTTGTCGGTGATATCGCCATCATAATAATCGAACTTATTACGATTTTGCTCACCAAACGTCGTGAGCCGCTTCTCATGCACGTAGTCATCGGGCACCGTAATGATACCGAGGTCCACGAGTAAGGCGAACTTCTTGGTGGGTTCCGCAGGAACTATAGGCTCCGGCTTCTTCCAGTTAAGCAGTGCTTCTAAATCTCCCGCGGAGAGGTTGTTGAACCACTCCAATTGATCGAGTGTGATCTGACCTTTTTGCACTTTTTGATGGATGTTACTTAGCAAACCAGCCAATTTGGTCGCATCTGCGTCGGTGATATTTTTCATCGTTTTTCCTTTCTTTTCAACGTACTTTCGTTTCGGAAATCTGCCGAACCAGTTGCAAATCTTGCTTGTACAACAATATAATAACTTACTATATCTGTCAATTTGTTGTCAGTGATAGATTCATCCTATTATCTACCCACATACCATTCCTCGGCTCTACTAGAAAAACCAACACTTGCGTGCTAGCATGCGCAATAGATTCTCTGTAACTTGTAAAAACTGATTATGACTAATACACAGTTTGCACTATTTGTAGCTGGGCTTATCTTGCCAGCACTCTACGAGCGTCTGAAATTCAAATTAAACAGGGTCTCGTTTTACCATATGAATTTCTTTCGCCGAAAAACTGACTTAGATATTCACCATGGCCACTTTGGTCTTTTCTTAGCTTTCATCTCAACTTGGATGCTTATCTTCGGTTTTCACAACATTATCTCTATAGGTCTAGCTGGTTTTGGCTGGGGCCTGATGCTAGACGAGATTGTGCCGATGTTGAAAATGCCATCTGTAAGAAATAGGAGTTTAGAACTTGATGTTTATGCTCGTTCAGAGAACGCCACAATTGCTCTCATTTGTACCGTCCTCATTATCTCAGGTTCACTATTTTTTTCACTTCATTGAGATTGAAAAAACTCTTCAATTCCATCGATCTACCACAAGCGGCATTTTTGCCGCTTTTTTTAATTTAGAGGTATCCTGAACACCTCGCTTGGTTTCATGTATTCCTGATCAGTATTTGAAACCAAGTTATCTTCATAATCAAAATTATGTGTAGCATCAGTCATAACATTAGATACATGTGGTCCGCATTCATCTTGAACCTGAACAGTGACAGGAATCATTTCAACATTATTATCGTGCAAGACTTGTATTCGGTGATTCCCTGCTTCAAGACGAAATTTTTTATTCTTAACACCAACTCTTATGACGAGAGGTTCGTGGAGACCTTCTTCGTATATATTTTTCCATAGAGCAGAGAGATCAACTTCTGTACCATCTACAAGAGTAGTTTTAGGTGAAACATCCCTACCCCAATATTTCCAAACCCATTCTGTGGGTACAAGCTCAACTTTACCTTCTTTGTATAACGGACTATTTTCCCATGATTCTTTGATGACCATAAAGTTGTATTTTATAGTTATATTACTAATATTAACATTAAAAACAAAGGACTCTCTGTAATACCAGAAAGTCCTTTTTATTTTTTACGCTCATATCTATTAAGTTAAAGATCTTTTTCTTGAAAAAATGTTTACAATCGATGCGGTGATGATGCCTGCGGACGCAATAAAATATAGGGATTGAACGATATCATTTATGGTTTTAGGCTGACCACCAACAATCCCATAAACAATAATCGTTCCTATTCCAACGAGAAGAAGGAGGATTGTACTCAATATTGTTATATACATAATAATATTGAAAATAACCCACGAAAATCCTTTGTCTTTTCGATCAGGTATCATGCGCCAACGCCAAGAAAACAGATTGTTAATCCTGTCGATCATTTTATTTGTCATAGTTATCAAACTCCCTTCCGTTTTCAATTCTATCAGAAAATTTGAATAAAAACATTACTGTTCAATTTTTGTGATAATATGCTGTCATGAAAGAAAAAACATGGGATACAGCAGTGATCGGCGGTGGGCCTGCTGGAATGATGGCGGCTGGCAGAGCGGCAGAACTTGGTGCAAGCGTTATTCTCATAGAGAAAAATCCGACTCTCGGTAAAAAACTCCTTCTCACAGGTGGCGGTAGATGCAATGTTACAAATGCTGAGTTTGATACTAGGAAATTCTTGGAAAAGTTCAAAGATGACGGAAAGTTTTTGTTTTCAACATTTTCACAATTTGGTGTAAAAGAAAGCCTCCAATTTTTCAATTCAAGGAATATGTTTACGAAAATAGAAGCTGAAAATAGAGTTTTTCCAGTGAGTGATTCTGCTTCATCTGTTTTGAATACTCTCCAAGATTACCTGAAAGAAGGTAAAGTAACAGTCTTATTAAATTCGCCTATTTCAAGTATAAATAAAGATGGAAATATTATAACTTCAGTGACTCTGAAAGATGGCAAAGAAATCCATGCCAAATCATTCATCGTGGCAACTGGTGGTAAAGCCTATCCCGAAACTGGTTCAACAGGTGATGGTTTCACTTGGCTCAAAAAACTTGGGCACGATGTGATAGAAGCAAGTTCAGCGCTAGTCCCTATCATCATCAAAGATAAATGGATCAAAGATCTCCAAGGGGTTTCCCTACCGGAAATCAAAATCAGTATTTTCCAATTTGGTAAAAAAGAAGAATATAAAAAAGGTAAAATACTTTTTACTCATTTTGGCATTAGCGGACCAACTATCTTGAACATGAGCAAAAAGGTCAATGAATTACTTTCATCTGGAGATGTGACTATTTCTCTCGACATACTCCCCCGATTTGACTTCTCTTCACTGAATGAAAAACTTCAGAAATTATTCAAAGAAAACATCAATAAGAAAATAAAAAATACTTTGACTGAGATAGTCCCCGCGGCTTTTGTGCCCATAATCTTGGGACTTTCAGATATCAATCCCGATACCATGAATAACAGCGTCACTCGCGAAGAACGTATCAAACTCATGAAAGTTTTGAAAGATATTCCTCTACAAGTCGGAGGCCTCCTCGGTCCAGAAAACGCCATTGTCTCGTCTGGCGGTATCAATCTGAAAGAAATTGACTGCAAAACAATGCGTTCCAGTCTTTTCGCTAATCTCTATTTGACCGGCGACATCCTGAACATCGACCGACCCTCTGGCGGTTACAGTCTCCAATTGTGTTGGACTACCGGGTTCGTTGCGGGAAGTAGTGCGGCTAAGGTAAACTGAATCTACCTTAAATATCACTTCTTGGCTTACCTTCTATATTGATCTGAAGTTTTTATCCATCTCCTGTACAAAATATTTCCTAGCCTCTTCATTTCCTATACATCCAGCAACGTAATTTTTATCCCATGCCCGATCGATGCACTGTCGTTTTATTAGATTTAGGTCATCGAACAACTCCCCAATATCAATAAGTACAATCTCGCCTTTTTCGTTTAATCCATAATTCTTGGTTATATTAAAACTTTTATCTATAACTCCCTTTTCTAGTAATTGACTATTGAATACTACAAACTTATCAATAATCTGTTTAATCTTTTCCGTATCAGAATTCTCAAAAACTTCATGTAACGGCTTCGCTTTATCCTGCTCAAAATCTAGTTCATTAATAAACTTTGGATTACCTAACCATTCAGAAGGAATATTTTTGCGTTTAAGAATTTCAAATGACACTAAAGCTTTTCTTTTCATACTCCTAGAAAAATCAGGTACCATAGTGAGTGAATCATCTTTAAATGGAAATATTGTCTTCAAGATAACCCAGTATGATCTAAAAAATGAATGGAATTTCTTAAGAACTCTTCCATTTCCAAGATCATAAACACTATATTGCCATCCTTCACCAATTTTTTTCATAATTATTATGAAAGGTGATTTTTAAAAACTTACAGGATGAAGAAAGAGTTGAATAACCATATATAAAGCATATACACTAAACAAAAGACCGAATACAGAAAAAACTATTTCTTTTTGAGTACCATGTTTTACACTAACAATAAAGGCTACAATATTTAACAAAACACTGATTGGCGACAAAATCATACTAAAGAATATTAGGAAGATAGAAAAATAGAAAAAAATAGAAAAGGATCCAATTGCAAACCCCCAATGTGATAGATGCCTAGACATGGGACTTGCAATAGCGGTAGTAGTGGTAATACTTTTGTTTCTATTAAAGAAGACGATGCCAAGAATAAATATTACTAAAAGAAATAATAATTGTATTAAAAACATAAAAAAGGATTACTTATAATTCAATCATTATACATCAAAATTCTACTATCACATTATTTACTACTCATTAACGCTACCTTGATACCAAGCGCGATAAGCACTGCCCCTGTAACTCTCTCAACATAATGCTGTACCCTACCAATCCTACTTCTAATAAGCGAATTTGAGAAAAAGAGCGATACGAGAATAAACCAGATGAAAGTAATAGTCATCATTTCAATACCATAAATGAATTGAATAGTTTTTGGAGTTAAAGGATCAATAACTTGAGTGAACAGAGCCAAAAAGAACAAAGTGGCTTTTGGATTTAGAACGTTTGTTAGAAAACCGATCTTGAAAGATAACCAGGTACTAATATCTTTCTTTATCTCATTTGTATTTGTCTCCGTCTGAACAAAAGGTTTTGCACGAAGTGATTTGTAACCAATGTAAATAAGATACCCTGCCCCGATGAATTTAATGACATTGAAAAGCACGATTGATTTTGAAATGAGAAAACCAATTCCAAGAAGTGAGTAAGCGACATGTACCATGATTCCTACAGCAATACCAAGAGAGGTAATAATTCCTGTTTTTCGTGAATAGATAATACTGTTTCGTGTAACCATAGCAAAATCAGGTCCTGGGCTTACAACAGCTAGAAAGTGGACGATAGCGACTGTTAGGAATTGTGCAAGAAATATTGTCATTTTTTTAATTATATCAGAAACTCTATTATTCAAAAGATATGTGATGTATTTTATAAAAGAAAACCCGTAGCTCGATGAGTTACGGGTTCAGTATATCTTTTCTGTGTCTTTAGTCTTATGTGAGCAGTCATGTTCTGCTTTATCACACGGATTCAGTACGTTGTACTTACTTGGGACTCCACTAGGCCACTGCTCAGCTAATTGCGCTGTGGAAATTTATTACAACTCCATTCTGCAATAAGCATGATTTTTTTGGTACCAAATGGTACCGTCTGGTATCAAAATAGCAACCAATATGCCAAAATTGTGAGATCCCTCAACCCTTAGGTTCGTTACAACACCTTGTTGTTGCTTGTCAGCGTTGTACTATCTATCTGTCCGAAGACGAATATAGTTCTAAGTTTAGACTCCTACTTCGAGATATCGAAGAATCGAGTTTTCTTTCTTGTCACAGAACGATACTAAAAAGTATCCTAACTCCATTGAAATTATTTTGCAAGTGTGTGTGATTCTGCGCGTGATTTAACGTCCATCTCATGAAAGTTGATGGAACCAATTTTTCAGCTCATAAGCACGATAAGAAAATGATCCTTTAAAACTAGAACTCAACGTAAGATCAATGATATTATCACCATTCTCGCCACAATAATAAAAATATTGTTTTAATATTATATTTTTATTATCTTTGAATTTCTGTATGAATCTCTCCTCTTTTCTAAATTGATTAAAATGTTTAATCAAAAGACCTTCAACTGTATTTTCAACTTCCTCACAATTACATTTCGCAATTCCAATTATATCTACATCATGATAACTACTCTTGGTCTTATTTATTATCAACGTACTTACACCACCTCTACCTGTCGAACTGCCCGTCAGATAGTATTCAATCTTCTTTTTCCTACCCAACAACACGAGGTCAACAACAAAATCCAAATCCTTATCTTTTAAGATAGTTTTCTCCTCAAGTTCTTCTCTCAACAATCTAATATCACTATTTTCAATTTTTGAATATGACATATCTCGATAGCTTGAAACTAATTCATTAAAAGTAATTGAGAGTGTCTCAGTTGTCTCACCTAGCGGTAGTAGATGAACAGTTGTATCACTCGTCACAAAAGGTTGAATGATTTGAGTACAAGAATAACAAGGTGTGTAATATTTAAATTTCATTACCCTTCCAGCACCTAACATAACAATTTTCTTTATCACCGGACGTTTTTCATTTTTTAAAACTTTCTTTAGAACCCGATCTTCTGCATGTTCAAATAATACTGGGCTTTCAAATTCATAATTATGATTAATATAAACATCTTTCTCTGTAAAAATCGCACACACAACAAAAAGCCCAGTAACAGGAGCATGACACTTTGTTATCTCATTTCTGATCAATAATTCCGTATCTCTATCAATAAAACTATTCATCGAACAATTCAAGCCTAAATACGGAGAAAAATCAATTAAGCAAGAATATCTGATAGTTGAGATACATCGCAAAACTAACCCAAAGAATATAAGGTGCAAGAAGCCAAGCCGCCGTCTTGGAAACCTTGGCGAAAGCTATGATCGTCGCTACGATCGCTAACCAAAGAAATACAATTTCAATGAGAGCACCGAGTGGAGAATGCAAACCAAAAAAGATGATTGACCAGAATGTGTTCAAGACTAGTTGAACAATAAATATACCGAGCGCTACTTTGACGCCTTTCTGATCCAACCCCCTCTTCCATACCAAGAATGCCGCAATACCCATGAGAACAAATAATGTTGTCCAAACTGGACCAAATATCCACGAAGGAGGATTGAGAACAGGTTTAACAAGTCCGGCATACCACCCTCCTATAGATGGAGAAGTAAATACAGAACCAATAATCCCCGCAAGTTCTGATAAAACGATAGCGATAATAAGTTTGATAGTGTTATTCATTTGCTAGTATTTTATCAAATCTATTAACCTTATGATACGAAGTTGGAATTACAATAAAATAAACGTGTGCAGATGTATATACTTAAACTTTTACAATTTTCTTCGTAACAGAATCAACGAATAATCTATATGCCGGACGCTTCTCTTTATCGTAAACAATTCTAACTCCAAGCAAGTGACCGTTACCACAAGATAGATCTTTCCTTGAGATTGAAACCTTTGTTTCATTCATACGATCAATATACATTCGCCTCAAATTTCCTGGCCCATCTTTTTGGTACAAACAAATCTGGCCTCCACATTTCTGGCAACAAATATGTAGTAGTCTAGAATATCCACCACGGACTCTTCTGTACTTATCATTTTTCAATATATTTTTTGACATATATTATTAATTGCTGGCATGGTTCGATGTTTGATTACAGGACTGAAACCATCATATCTCATTCTTAAGAAAAGAAACACCCGCAGGAAGCGAATGCTTCATGCGGGTGACTATCAGGCTTCAGTACAAGACTCTCGATTATTGCTCCCACTATACACCCGAGTCGAACTTCCAGGGTTCTTGGCAAAAAGCTCTAATGACCAGACCGGTGCGCCATTTCCCCGATGGACCGAACCAACTACTCGGTATCCGGTCCATGAATATTCGACCTTCAGATTAAAATTAGAGAATAGTTCCAGAATAAACTCCAATATCTCTTGGTCACTTGCCTGTCGAATCCAATTCTCAAGACCGAGTTCACCTGTCCCTGTGTGTTTCTTGAAACACTGATAAACTTTTTCACAGTCCTGACCACAAAGTCGATCATGATCAACTAAGATGTGATGTTCGTTGTCTTGGTAGTCGTCGGGAAACTTAAATTGTCTGATGAGCATCATACTGCCGTTTCCCGACGAACTCATCGCGCCATATCTGTAAGGGGATGCTTTAAAAACAGACTTCATGTATATTCCTTTTGTTTGTGCGGTTTTATTTCATTCAAGCACGAGATAGTAAATCTGTCAATTGATGACAATTGGTTCGATATTGGAACCTATTTTCTTGATTCTTTGAACATTTCCTCAAGATAAGTTTTGACTTCCAGACTTAAACGGTCTGAACGCAATTCTTTATAACAATCAAACAAATCCTTCCAAGTAAATAATGAATGCAGGCGGATATTCTGTGCTTTCAAATTTTCAGCCCCGCTTCTGCCAACATCTACCATAGTCAAAACATCAGTTATCTCAAGGCCGACTTTTCTCAGACGTTGGGCAAATTCTATTACCGTGTTAGCTGAAAGAACAGCATCTTCGATAATCAAGACTTTATCGCCTTTTTTAAATACTCCCAAAATCTCAGCAGACGTCGGCATTGTTCCATCTTTTTTAATACCTTCTTTTCTCATAGTCAGACAAGGGGTCTTGAGTGCTGCTGCAAGAAAGTAAGATAATGGTAAACCACCATAAGGAGCACCTAAAATTAGATCAAATTTTATTTCATCACCCTTTATAACATTAATAGCACATTGCGTAATCATCTGCATCAAACCAGGATAAGCTATGATTTTTGAGGTATCAAAAAATAGAGGCCCACGGATGTCATTTTTAAGAAGAACCCATCGATTCTGGTTCATAGAAGAAGCAACGAAAAGTAAATTATGTTTTATAATTTCTTCAATTAAGTCTTTGTTTTTCGATGTGTTACCCCTCATATAATATTTTGCTGGGTGTCGTGGACGATGATCGAACCTGTATGGCTAAGAATATGGATGTAATAGAAAGAGTATATTATTTCTTTCAAAGCTACAGTGGAACGGTATTTGAAGTATTTCCCCATGGTTAAACTCCGAATGTTGTAAGACTCAACAGAACAACCAAAAAAATAATACAACTAGACCTGAATAATCATTTTATACGAAGCTTATTCATTCTTTTCTTCAATGCCGCCTCCCCTCCTTCTAATACCGAAACAATATTATTTCTGCATGCGAGGTTTTCAATAGCTCCGGTCGAATAATCAAAATCATATTGTCCGACACCACGCCGATACAATGTGGATGTGATGATCTCCTCACTGTCGGAACATACAACCAAAGTCGCATTGTGGCTCACAACAATAATTTGTCGCTGTGCTTTTTCTTTCATAACGAAGGTTACGAGATCGTTCGCGACACCGCTCACGTCCAGATCATCTTCAGGTTGGTCGATCAAGATTGGGTACTTCTCGTCCGACAAGCTGAATATAAGCTCAAGGAAAGTTATTGCTTTCTGACCACCCGTCATGTCTTTGAAATACACCTCTCCCTCGGAAGACTTTACCGAATTCGGGTAGTCGATGATGTACCTGTTCTTAAGCAGTTGTCCAAGAACGGCAGAAGTATCACCAGCAGCAGTTTTAATCTTTAATTTACCATCCATCAGGAAAATAATGATATTTTTAATGACTTCCGGCGATGGTTCGACCGGATTCTCACTGAACAAATCCTCGATACTCGCGTCCGTTTTTACGGTTGAATCGCGGGTATTGATATTGTGCTCGACGAAATCCTTTAACTGATTTGTGTCATATTTAGTCGAGATACTGATATTCACGAACCTGAATTCACCACCAAGTTCGATGCTTCCGTAGATGACTGCTTGCCGCTGCTGAAATTCGGAATTTGCGGCGACCAATAGCTCCATGGCTCGATCATAATCCACCCGTGCTTTTTCACGCTTCTCTGTAAGTTGCGAGATTGTGATTTTAACATTCTCCAGATCAAGAAGCTCCTTGGATAAATCAGTAACGGTTTTATTCTTTGCCACCTTTTCTTTGAGCTCATCAATCGTTTTTTGGTACGTCAAACCACTTAAGGTCTGATCCTTAAGTTGGATATCAATCTCTTTCAGTAGGGCCGTCACCAGCTCGGCAAGTGCCTCATGTCCTCTTTTCCGCAGTCCGTCACGAATCAGATCTCGTCGCGTCGGAGACAATGAACCTAAATCATTTTCTGAAACAAAGACACTTACGTCCTGTGATGTGAGTGCGGTGAGGATTTGCTTGTCTTGCTTGAGAACATCGAGTGCTTTGATGTTCTCGTCTAGGTTCTTTTTTGCCTTCGCATAACGTTTTAACTCATCTTCGGAAAGGTCGGAACCCTTATACTTTTGCATTTCTTCATTCTTTTTCTCGATCTCGACCGTGATTTCTTTCAGTGAGCCAAGTTTCTTGAGCTGGTCAGATGATTCCTTGAGGTAACGATTTGCGGTCGTAAGATCTTGTATTCCACTTTGGATTTTTAGATCATTCTCAGCAACAAAGGAATTGAACAAATCTATAGCACGGGCAAACCGTGCATTTTTCTTTAACAGCTCTGTCAGAAATTCGTCCCGTTCCTTCGTTAGATCACCGTCATCGTACGACAGTGCACTTAAATAACCTTGCGGTATATAGAAAACACTCTTTGGACTTTCATCAGTGCCACCGTTAGTCTGCCCATCACCCCAGATGACTGAAAAATCTTGAAGCGGATAAGGCTTCTTCTTATCGCGTTCGTTGAACTGTGCTGTATCAACAGCATAAACAATGTTTTTAAGGAGCGTAGATTTCCCACTCCCACGCACACCTATTATGGAGTTGAGATCGCTGCTCAAATACACCTCTTTTTGAGCGCCAGAATAATCTTTGTATACGGCTCTGTCTATAACGACTCGCGCAGGTTTTGGGTCAGCAGGATTTCTATCTTGTATCTTCACCCGCTCTTCGGGCTCATACAACACTTGCCTCAATCCTTCAAAAGTTGGATCAGCTTTGATCCAGAGTAACGTCTTGCCTATACGATTAAGATTATGTGCATCAGAAGAATGAAGTACGAGACTATTGAGCTTATTATCCCCAAGATCTTTTCTATTTGCAGCAATTTTCTCAGGATCATCATTTGAAGTAAGACAGAAATCTGCGTCGTTAATGAGATCACGCTTTATCCCTGCCGATTGATCCCAACGTGATTGATCCCATTCTGAATAACCTATTGCAGTAAAATATTTTCCCTTGAAGCAATCTTTCTCAAGTAGTTTCATAATGTCTTCTTTGCGGTATGTAATATTGTCGAAACCCACTTCCAAATCAGACTTTGCGTGAACAGTATTACCTACAGGTGCGGCATTTTTGATCTGTTGACCTAATTGCTCTAATGAACGCAATGTTGGTGTTTGCCGCCACTCAGCACCATCTTGAATTTTATAACCGCTTGACAGACCTCCGAGTAATTGCTCTCGAATATCACGAATGTCAACTGACGGATCAAACAATACATGAAAATTGTGTCGCTTAGTGTTATTTGCTGTACCACTAAAGGTGTTTAAACGAAATTCGATATTCGGAATAATTAGTTCAATGTTGGGAATTTCGGCTCGACGGCTCAACAGTATTTCATATCCATCGCAAAAAAGGTAATCGTTTATTCCGATCACTTTAACCTCTGGCGACAGAGAAGCAATAGTCTGAATAAATTTATTCCACACAATATCTGTATCGCCACCATATTCCTGAATAATCGATTTAGGAGTATGGACGTGCAAGTCCCACTTCCTCCACCGAGAACCCCTTGGATCATTTTGTATAAACATATTTTTCATATTTTCTGACCTTATATCAAACCGTCCGATCTAGCTCCTTCAGTACAACATCTATGACTGCTTACCAATTTTGTTTTAGGTACACACATTTGTCACTTTGAATCCTAACATTTCGTTCGGCGTTTTTCCATTTAAACCGCAGTGTTCTAAATTGTTGTAGTAAATGTTCCAGAGTTTTAGCTTTTTTTGGAGATCGCCAAATCCTTTGAATTTGTTTCTTTCATAAAACTTCTCTTGGTCTTCGCGGTGACTTCTTTCGACTGTACCATTTTGAGCTGGTTTACCCGGATCAATTAAATAGTGGATGATATTGTTTTGTGTACAGAAGACATCAAGTGCATGGAGTGTTTTTACCGTCATGTCGCTTCGTTTGTTGGTGCCTAAATAGTAATTAGTGAATATCTGTCCATTGTCAGTCTTGATAGCATGTATCTTGTATGGAAAAGTCACTAGAACTTCCTTTAGGAATCGTATTGAATGGTATGTGGTCTGTTCGTCATACACACTCAAATATCTCCATCTGGAAGCAGTATCAATCGCTGTATATTGAAAATATTGTCTACCCGCCACCTTTCCTGGCACATATTTGACATCAATCTCAAGAAGCTCGCCAGGTTGCCGTTGGGCTCTAATGTATTTGTATGTAACTTTCTTGATTCGGTACTTCCTTACAAGCTTTTCATTCTTAAGTATCTTTCCGATTGTTCTTTCGTGAATCTTGATGTTTTCCTTTTGAAGCTTCCACTTCAGTTTCAAAGCACATAATTTAGTCTCTTTTCTGAGTTGTATGACTCGCTCTTTCAGATGAATCGGAGATTCGTTAGGATTACTCTTGGGCCTAGTTGATTTGGGTACTAGACCAATCTCTCCTTTGTTACGATATTCCTTCAACCAGCGTTTAAGAGTTCTGCCACTGTGCGGAAATATCTCAATCACATCTTTTAACTTAACATCATTGTCCTCAACCATTCGAACCCACCTCATCCGTTCCTCAAGTATATTTTTTGGCATATTTGTACACATTTATTAAGTTTACTAAAAAGTGCCATATGTGTGTGCACATTACCTATCTCATTTGACTTAACAGCCATTTCTGTATTATCATATTCTCATGCCTCCACTTAATAAGCTTACAACTAAAGCCCGTGAAGCATTGCGTAGAGCCCATGAATTAGCCATAGAACGTGGTCAAAATCATGTAAATCCAGTGCATCTCCTTTGCGCTCTCATTACTCAAGAAGAGAGTATGGTTATTTCCATTTTAGATAAGATGGATGTAGATACACCAATGCTTACAGATGTAGTTTTGGAGCATATTGAAGCTCCTGAAGGTTCTAATGTCCTTTCTCCTTCATACCAAATATATCTTACTCCAGACCTTGCGCAGATACTTGATAACTCTGTACGTGTTGCTGAAAAACTTAAAGATGAATTTATTTCTACAGAACATTTATTCTTGTCTATTTTTGACATACCTTGTGGAGCAAAAGATATTATTAGTCGTTTCAAAATAGATCGTGATGCTGTAATAAAAATAATTGAAGATATTAAAACCAATCCTCAGAGTAAAACTGGTGAACCAAAGAAATTTCGTACTTTATATAAATATGCCAGATCTCTTACGAAACTTGCTCAAGAAAATAAACTTGATCCAGTTATTGGTCGTGACTCGGAAATTATGCGCATCATCCAGATTCTTTCCAGACGTACAAAAAACAATCCTATCCTTATCGGCGAAGCTGGTGTAGGTAAAACTGCTATCGTTGAAGGTTTGGCTTTGCGAATGGCTCAAGGAGATATACCAGAATCACTTAAAGATAAGGAGTTAGTCTCACTTGATCTTGGTTCTCTTATTGCTGGTACGAAATACCGCGGTGAATTTGAGGAACGTTTGAAAAATATTTTGAAAGAAGTAGAACGTGCTGATGGTAAAATTATTCTTTTTATTGATGAGATTCATACTATTGTTGGTGCTGGTGCTTCAGAAGGTTCCATGGATGCTTCCAATATGTTGAAGCCAGCTTTATCACGTGGAGAACTTCGTGCTATCGGAGCCACGACTATAAAAGAGTATCAGAAATATATAGAAAAGGACCCAGCCCTTACTCGTCGTTTTCAACCAGTCTATGTCAATGAACCAAGTACTGAAGACGCTATTGCTATTCTTCGTGGTCTCAAAGAAAAATACGAACTATTTCATGGTGTCCGTATCACCGATGATGCTATCGTAGCCGCTGTTAATCTAGCTAGTAGATACATCACAGATAGATTTTTGCCAGACAAAGTAGTTGATCTCATAGACGAAGCCGCTTCTTCTTTACGTATTTCATTGGAAAATATGCCTCCACAATTGGAAGAGACTCGTCGTAAGATTATGCGTTTAGAGATTGAACGTGAAGCTTTGAAAAAAGAAACTGATAAAGTCGCAAAATCTCGCATGGCTATTATTGAAAAGGAAATTGCAGATCTCAAGGAGAGTACTTCAGAATTGGATTTGAAATGGAAGAATGAAAAAGAAACTATCACAGATTTGAAACGTATTAAAAAAGAATTAGAAGCTTTACGTATAGAAGGTGAAGCGGCTGAAGCAAGGTCAGATTTGGCAAAAGCCGCGGAGATTAGATACGGTCGTTTACCCGCTCTTGAGAAAGATTTGGAACAAAAATCTAAACGCTTGAAGAAATTACAGTCCTCACGACGCATTCTGAAAGAAGAAATTAACGCTGAAGATATTGCGGGGGTAGTTTCTCGTTGGACAGGTATTCCAGTTTCTAGAATGTTGGAATCAGAAGCGGCCAAACTTACACGTATGGAAATGGATTTGCAAAAGCGTATTGTTGGACAAAAAGAAGCTGTTACGAAAATATCAGATACCGTGCGCCGTTCTCGTGCTGGTATCGCTGATCCGAATAGACCGATTGGTTCATTCATTTTCCTTGGTCCAACTGGAGTAGGAAAGACTGAACTTACTAAAGCTTTGGCTGAATTCTTATTTAATGATGAAAAATCTTTGATTCGTGTGGATATGTCAGAGTTTATGGAGAAACATTCTGTTTCCAAACTTATTGGTGCTCCTCCAGGATACATTGGTTATGATGAATCTGGTGGTCTTACTGAAACTGTTCGCCATCGCCCTTATTCTGTAATTCTCTTTGATGAAATTGAAAAAGCTCATCCAGAAGTTTTCAACATACTTTTACAAGTGCTTGATAACGGTCGTCTTACTGATTCTAAGGGTCGTATCGTAAACTTCCGCAATACAGTGATTATTATGACTTCTAACATTGGTGCACAACATATTGAACGCATGGAAAGACTTGGCTTTGCTAAAAATTCAGTTAATCATGATCGTGATAATTATGAAGAAGCTAAAAATAAGATCAATTCTGCTTTGAAAGACTTCTTCCGTCCTGAATTTCTAAATCGCGTTGATGACATCATTATCTTTGATATTCTTTCACCTGAAGCAATAAAAGAAATTGTACAAATCCAAATTGCTCAAGTAGTCAAACGTCTATCTGATAAACAGATTGAACTTGTACTTTCACCAGCAGTCTACGATTATCTCGCCAAAGAAGGTTACAATCCGCAGTATGGTGCGCGTCCTTTGAAGAGACTTATTCAGACAAAGATACTTACACCGGTGGCGAATCTGCTTATTTCTCAAGAAGTAGCGAAAGGAGGGAAGATTTTTGTGAATGAATCAGTTGGTAAATTTACTTTTGAAGTGAAGAAGAAACATAAGGGTGAGAGTCCGATAGTGGCGAGAGAGATGATGGAGCAGAAATAGACACCTTAACAATTTGTAGGTGATTTCCCGTGTAGATACTGATTCAGCAAATTTGCCTACCTCAGCCGATATGTTAAATACATGTCAGCTTTTATTTATAGTCTAGTGACTGGTGTTGGGGATATGTCATTTCTCAACCACTTTAGTCGACTAAAGTGGTTGAGAAAGAGATGTGTACTGACAGGTGAGTCATTACGGTATTACAATTACGTTACGATATTACTAAGCGGAGTAGTAGTTGACGATATAATAGGATTTGCTAACATATTGATGATGAAACTATCTTATTTAGATAGTCCTCCATCTGGGGCCGGTAGTTAAAAAAGAAAAGCCGTTAGAATTAATCACTAACGGTTTTTCTTTTTCTAAATTTTGATTTATAACAGAATAGACTTTGATAATGTGGCTACATTGTATTAAATCGATTAACACTAAAATCAAACACTAAAATCAATTTGCTCCCTCCTTATTTTTATGCTAGAATCCGCCCACTATGACAGGCTCAAACAAGCCAAAAAAGCGTGATAATAACACACTTATAACTGATAAACAGGAAAATGCTGGTAAGATTATCGTTAAAGGTGCGCGTACGCATAATCTAAAAAATATTACGGTGGAGATGCCGAGAAATGCCATGATTGCGATCACGGGACTTTCTGGTTCAGGTAAATCTTCACTAGCTTTTGATACTATTTTTGCTGAAGGACAACGTAGATATGTGGAGTCATTATCTGCATATGCCCGTCAGTTTTTGCACAAAATGCAGAAGCCTGATGTCGATGAGATTATAGGACTTTCACCAGCTATTTCTATTGATCAGAAATCTCGTTCAAATAATCCACGTTCTACAGTTGCCACCATTACTGAAATCTATGATTACATGCGCGTACTTTTTGCACGTGTAGGGAAGCCAAATTGTCTTGTCTGCGGGCGACCGATTCATAGAATTTCCAAAGAGGAAATTATGAATGCAATATTAGCTAATATTAATTCTAAAGTTACTAAAGCCAAAAAAGTTTTTGGTGTTGATATTAATAATGCAAAAATCCGCATATATGCCCCAGTTGTTGTTGGAAGAAAAGGGGAATATTATCAGATGCTCTACGATATGCTCGGTAAGGGTTATGATCGTGTACGTATTGATGGAAAACTTTATCGTCTACGTGAACAAATCGTTTTAGATAAAAACAAAAAACACGATATTGATATTCTTGTCGATGAAATTTTCTTAAGTGAATTTCGTTCGAGTAAAGTAAGAAATATTAAATCTGTAAATTCAGAACAAGTATCAGAACAGGTAAAAACTGCTGATAACGCTCGTGAAAGACTTTCAGAATCACTTGAAAGAGCTATTACAGAGGCGGATGGACTTATTAGAATTGAATATCCGGGAGCATCTTCTGTGAATGAAGTGAAAAACAATAAAGTTTCTTCCGCTTCCGTTGACGAAGCCATTTCCCCGACTTCCACGAGCCTGTCGAGTGGAACGAAGGGGAAACTGGCGCAGTCAAAAGGAGGCGGTGAAAATAATTCAATTACGAATGAGATCCTAATGTCTGTAAAATTCATGTGTCCTTACGATGGTTTCTCATATCCAGAAATTGAACCTCGTCTATTTTCATTTAATTCACCTTATGGTGCATGTACTGCTTGTAATGGTCTCGGAACAGAATCTATTTTTAGTGACAAACCTTGTCCAACATGTAAGGGGGCACGCTTACGAGATGAGGCTTTGCACGTGCTTATAGATGGTAAAAATATTGTAGACATTACTAATATGTCTATAGATAAAGCCTCAGTATATTTTAAAGACATTAAACTTACCGATACCGAAAAAGACATTGCTAAAGTAGTACTTAAAGAGATTTCTTCACGTTTATTGTTTATGATAAATGTTGGCATACAATATTTAACATTAGATCGTCGTGCCCATACTCTTTCTGGTGGCGAAGCGCAAAGAATAAGACTGGCTTCACAATTAGGTTCAGGTTTGGTTGGTGCTCTTTATGTTCTTGATGAACCAACCATCGGTCTACATCAGCGTGATAATGATAGATTAATCAATACACTTTTACATTTACGCGATTTAGGTAACACTATTATCGTCGTTGAGCATGATGAAGATACGATGTTCGCTTCCGATTACATCGTGGATGTAGGACCTGGTGCTGGTGTACATGGAGGTGAAATTGTTGTTTCCGGATATTTAGATGAACTCCTTACTGCTAAGAAAAATACTTCTAATTCGTTAACACTCGCGTATCTTCGTGGTGAAGAAACAATCCCTTGGTCTTCTGATAGGCGTAAACCAAAAGGTAAAATAATGATTCGTAATGGGAGAGTCTTTAATATTAAAGATATGAATGTGGATATTCCGCTTGGTTGTATGAATGTAATTACTGGTGTATCAGGTTCAGGTAAATCATCTTTAATGTATGAAATTTTATATAGAAATTTAGCGGCACGGCTAGAAATGCGTACGAGAAGCAATGAAAATATCAATTGCAGAAGTTTTACAGGTTCTGAATATATTGGTCGTGTAATTTTAATTGATCAATCACCGATCGGTAGAACTCCTAGATCAAATCCAGCTACTTATACCGGTGCTTGGACACATATTCGTGACTTATTTGCTTCCGAATCAGAAGCGCGAGCGAGAGGTTGGAGTGCAAGTCGTTTTTCTTTCAATAGACCAGGCGGTCGTTGCGAAGCTTGTGAAGGTAACGGTGAAATTGCTGTGGAGATGCACTTTTTACCAACAGTTTATGTTACTTGTGATGTATGTAATGGTAAACGGTTTATGAAAGAGACACTTGAAATAAAGTTTCGTAAGAAGAATATTCATGAAGTATTGGAATTAACCATTGAAGACGCCTTGGAGTTCTTTAAAGATATTCCAGCTGTAGAAGACCGTCTTCAGACTCTTATAGATGTAGGTTTAGGTTATGTTAAGTTGGGACAATCAGCTACAACTTTATCAGGTGGTGAAGCTCAACGTGTAAAGATTTCTTCAGAACTTTATCGCGCACATATGCAAAAGACTATTTATCTTCTAGATGAACCAACAGTCGGTTTGCACTACCATGATGTAAAGAAATTGATAGATATTTTGACGAAGTTGGTTGATAAAGGGAATACTGTAGTGGTGATTGAACATAATCTTGATCTTATCAAGAACGCTGATTATGTTATTGATATAGGACATGAAGGAGGTGAACATGGTGGAAATATTGTAGCGAAAGGTACACCAGAAGAAGTGGCTGCTAATGAAAAGAGTTATACCGGGAAGTATTTGAAAAAAGTTTTAAAGTAAAAAATAAAATAAGTAAAAATAAACAAATTGACCTACCGGGTCGCTTGTCGGAATAAAAGGAAGTGCGCGCTTTTTGCTTGTCAAAAAAAGAAGGCAACAGAATGTATTAAACATTTTGTTGCCTGTGTGATATTTTGGTTATACCCTGATTTTTTTCTTATGCATGTGTCTATTGTACAAATGTCTTGTCAATAAAACAGAGCCAATGGCTATCAATATGAACGCAAAGATATCCAAGTGGTATTTATGGATTAACCATATAATGCAGGTGGCGAGAGCAATTATTATAGCAATAGCTACAACGATAACACTCACAACTGTTGCGGGTAATCTCCAATGTCCTTCTGGATCAATTGGAAATATTCGAGCTAATATAGCTTTCATATTTTATTGACCCCATTTCTTGATTTCTTTTTGTGGCCCTATCCTTTTATTACCAAAAAGTTTAAGTGTTATTACACCAATGGCAATACCTGAAGTCGTTAGAATTGCTACTTCTTGAAATAAGAACGGTAGATTGTAAAACGCCACAAGAAAAGCTGTAAAAAACCCTGAAACCAAGACAATTCCTAGCATTAGAAATATAATCGATGAGACCTTCATCCGGCCAATTATATTAGATGATTTGATCATGTCGTACCTCCTAAAGTTAAATTTTTGTTGCGAGCTTTCTATAATTACAGTACTCTTAGTTTTATGAAGCGTCAATATGTAAGTAAACAGAATATCAGAGATAAATCAGGAGTCTATACGTTTAGGGATTATAATAAACGCCCTATTTATATTGGTCGTGCTACTTCACTTAGAAATCGTATCAAAAGTTATTTTAGTAGTGATTTAATAGAAACGCGCGGTCCACGAATAGTGGATATGGTTACTAAAGCAGAGTCATTAACTTGGCAGGAAACAGATAATGTTCTTGAAGCAATTATTCTTGAAAGTACTTTAATCAAAAGGTATCAGCCTCGCTACAACGTAGATGAGCGTGACGATAAAAGCTCCCAATATGTGGTTATTACAGATGAACTCTGGCCGAGGGTTTTTCTTGCACGTGTTAGAGATTTTGATCAAGGTATTAAAGAGAAAAATTTATCTTATAAAGTTTTGAAATATTTTGGGCCATATACAGAATCTAATCTTATAAAAGAAGCTTTGAAAATTTTACGTAAGATGTTTCCATTTAGAGATAAAAAAGCTAATGATTCTAGACATGAAGATTTCTATAAAGCTATTGAGAGGTCTCCAAATCAATCAGATGATGAAGTAGCTAGGTTAAAGTATTTACAAACTATTAAGTATCTTATTCTATTCTTTGAAGGCAAAAAGAAATCATTACGCAATAAGATTAAAAAGGAAATGGATTTAGCCGCTAAAGAAATGCGGTTTGAAGATGCTATGCAGTCTAAGAAGCTATTATTTGCAATTGATCATATAAATGACATTGCGCTTTTTCGAGGCGAGGCCTCGAGGCGAGGCCTCGAGGCCTCGCCTCGAATAGAAGCCTACGATATTGCTCATTTATCAGGTACTAACGTAGTCGGAGCTATGACGGTTACAATAAACGGAGTACTTCAATCTTCAGAATATCGTAGGTTTAAACTTTCAAAAGAAGTAAATAATGACGTGGCTGGATTGGTTGAAATACTATTTCGTAGGTTGAATCATTCGGAGTGGGCATATCCAGACATTATCGTGGTTGATGGTAATCAAATTCAAGTAAAAGCGGCTGAAAATGTATTAAAAGCTCGTAGAATAAATATTCCAGTAGTTGGTGTAACAAAGGACGATAAACATAAGGCGACTGAAATTATCGGTAATCCAGAGTTAATTAAGAAATACAGGAAGGAAATTATTGCTGTAAATAGTGAAGCACATAGG
>JBAZRX010000010.1:36263-39133 GCA_041662725.1 Minisyncoccota bacterium | reverse complement strand
GAATTATTTGATACGTAGTCTTGCCTTACATAAATCATTACAGACTCACTGTCCAGATTTTCATTTATGGATGTTATGTATGGATAACGAAAGTTACAGCATGATTGAGAAATTAAATTTGGAAAATGTAACCGCGATTTCCCTTTCCGAATTTGAAGATGAAAAATTACTTCAAGTGAAAGATAGTCGCACACCTGTGGAATATTGTTGGACAATATCATCTTCTCTCCCTCTTTATATTTTCAAAAAGACTGACATAGATATGCTGGCTTATGTAGATGCTGATTTATATTTTTATTCATCGCCAGAAATTATATACGATGAATTCGGTAGCAATTCCGTAATGATTATCCCACATCGTTTCTTTGAAAATATTGAAAAGCAAGAAAAAAATAGTGGCATTTATAATGTCGGTATGCTTATTTTCCGTAATAATGAAGAAGGTCTTACTTGTCTCAATTGGTGGCGTGAAAGATGTTTGGAATGGTGTTTCAATCGCATAGAAGACGGTAAATTGGGAGATCAAGCATATTTGAATGATTGGCCTGTGAGATTCAAAGGTGTCTGTGTTCTTGCCAATCACGGAGCTAACGTAGCACCATGGAATTCTCAAAGATATTCTTTCTTTAGTAAAAATGGATCAATATGGTGCAAGAATAATGAAACACAGAAAGAATTTCCCTTGATCTTTTATCATTTCCACTCTACGACGCTTTATCTAATTCTTGGAAAAGTAAAAACAATTGCTGGTAAACACAGACCAAATGAAACTATCATTTATAAGAGATATCAGGATGGTCTTTCAAAAGCCTATAAAAATATGTGTGTAAAAACAAAACCACAAAGTTTTAAATATGGATTCATTCCAGCATATCTCTATTTCTGGAGAAAAATTAAGAATTTATTATAAATACCACAAGAAACACCTCTCTATTGACAAAGACAGAAATAACCTGTAATATAATAGCTAAATTGCTCTTCAAATAAATTGAATTGATTAGCTTTAGAAAACAAACAACAAACCAAGTAAGGAGATCTTGTGGTTAAAAAGATATTAGTAGTTACCAAAGATATTATGGAATATGCCATATATCAACCTGTAGTAAAATTACTACGGGAAAAAGGATTCCTTGTAACCATTGTTGCCGAAGGATTGTCACTTAAAGAATGGAAAGCAGACGGTGAATCTATCATCGGAGGCACTCCGTTGATCAACAAATGGGATCCTGAAACAAAAATCCGCCATGATATTAATGTTGTAGAAGTATTTGAAACCATTAAACCTGATGTGGTTCTCACAGGCCTTGGTTCGCCTATTAATTTAGGAGAATCGTTTGGTCTAGAGGCAAACAGAAGCCAAATCAAATTAGGGTACATCGTGGACGTATGGGGTGCAGAAGCTCGCTCCTCAGCAATTCCAAATTTTGTATGCGTCCCTGATACTTACAGTCAAAACCTAGTTCAGAGACGATATGAAAATAAAGCGACTTGTTATTTAACAGGCCTGCCTTCATGGGATAATCTAAAAGAAGTTAGCTTTGATGAAAACATCAACCAATTCGCCTCTAATTTCAAGAAGCGAATTCTGATCGCTGGCCAGAGTGAAAGCACTACACCATTGATAGAAGGGCTTATTAAAGCCCTTGATGATTCAGGAGATGATTATCTTCTTATGCCGAGACTTCACCCAAAGTTTGTCGACAGGCAAGATCTTCCCATCGTTGATAAGTGGTTAAGGATCTTAGCAAAAGCCCATGGTCATGTCTTATGGGTTCCTCCAACAACATCAATTCAAACATTGATGCTTACGGCAACACATACTGTTAGTATTTATTCCAATGCCTTAACAGAAGCGGCTATGCTCTATTCACTCCCGATAAGTTGGAATTCAGATATCGGGCGAAAGGAAATGATTAAGGAGCTCGGTGGAATAGAAAGATTTCCACTTGTAGATCTTGGATGTGCCATAGAAGTCCAGTCAGCAGAAGATTTCAATAAATTGATTCCTGATGTTGACACTGAAGCCTACGTTAAAATAATCGACACCTGTAGAAAGACATACTGCAATGATAGGCTTGCTACTAAACGTGTAGTTGATGCTATTGTTGCCGAATTAGGTTAATCTAGCAAGGCAATATTATTTATAAATTTCAAAACACCAGAACTTATGTCCTGGTGTTTTTTAATTTTCATGTTTCTTGATGTTACGCTTCGGGAAAAGTAAAAAAGAAACTAGATAAAAGCTGATCTGTTTTTGTCATAAAACCATTTCATAAGATCAACATGATGATCTACAACTTGAGCTTCATTCAACTCATCAAAATATTTCCATTCGCCAGTAAAATCTTTCAATGAACCAGAATAATCAAATAAATAGATAACAGTCATACCACTTGCAGATCTTTCTTTTGTAAAACCAACCCCATTCCCAATAAGTCTAAGGTCATTAAATGTTATTATTTTTCCATCACTGCCAAATATTTCAACCGAAAGTCTTTCCAAGATTCTTTCCCAATTATCATTATTACGAACTACTACACCAGGAATATGAAACAAACCGTTCCATCCTTGATCTGTATTGCTTCTCCTTTTAAAAGCAATCCTTTCATCAATCTTCACAATAATTTCAACACAAGGATATGAACCTCCTATAGCCAAACATAAAGGAAAAATTTCTTTTGGAACACAACCCTCATGTTGCAAACGATATGAATTGGTTTTCTTAGCCAAAGATTCAAAAACCGATACCATAGCAGTAATCGGTTGTATCGTCATCCATTCAATAATATCTTTTATATTCATCTTAATCTGATTTTTTCCTAAGAAATTTTTATTATAACTCATTAAACTTAAACACTGTAAACGCAAAT
>JBAZRX010000010.1:0-36253 GCA_041662725.1 Minisyncoccota bacterium | reverse complement strand
TATACATATTGTCAATAGTTTTAATATTTTTTGATTTGGTATATTGTTACTCACATGAAAGCCGTCATCTTAGCTGGAGGTAGAGCAACACGTTTATATCCGTTAACTACCGTTACAAACAAACATTTATTACCGATTTATAATAAACCGGTCATTTATTACGCTATAGAAAAACTTGTGGCCTCTGGTATAGATCGTATTATGATTGTAACTTCCCCACATCATATCTCAGACTTCGTAGATCTATTAGGATCTGGTCAAAATTTCAAATCTCTTCGCAACGGCAAACAAATACAGATCGTTTATGGTATTCAAGACAAGCCTTCCGGCATTGCTGACGGTCTTTACATAGCTAAAGACTATATAGGCAATGAGAATTGTGTTTTATATCTCGGAGACAATATTATAGAAGAAAATATCAGTAAGAGTATTAAAAATTTCAAAGAAGGTGCCATGATTTTCTTGAAAAAAGTTTACGATCCGGAGAGATTCGGAGTGGCACAGATAGATAAAAATGGTAATGTCATCAATATTGAGGAAAAACCTAAAAAGCCAAAATCTAATTTTGCCGCGATCGGTGTATATATTTATGATAATACTGTTTTCAAAAAAATGATCGGCCAGCCGATGTCTAAACGTGGTGAATTTGAAATTACTTATGTAAACAATAAATATATAGAAGAGAAAAAGCTTCGTGCTGTAATACTTAAAAAACAATGGTTTGATATCGGCACTTTTGATAGTTTGCTGGAAGCTTCCAATTTTATGAAAAAATACCATGCAAAAAATTAAAGTTAAGAATTGCAATATTATAAAAATACAATCCTTTGACGACTTCCCTGACGGTCAAATCTACATCGGAGAGTCGGGTAAAGATGTACCAATAGATATAAAGAGATTTTACTTTATAAATAATCTTTTTAACAAAAATGCTGTTCGTGGTAAACATGCTCACCGTAAACTAGAACAATACATTTTCTGTATAAATGGCCAATTCGTTCTTAATCTAGACGATGGTAAGACAAAGCAAAGTATAACCATGAATGATCCAACAATTGGTATCAAACTTGGACCAATGCTTTGGCATACAATGTCAAAATTCTCTAAAGATTGTCTAATCTTGGTTTTAGCTAACGATTTCTATGATGAAAGCGATTATATTCGTAAATACGATGAATTCCTGTCATGTCTCAAAAAGGTAAAAAAATGAAAATAATTTTCAACGATTTCAAAAAACAATATAACGATCATAAAAAAGAAATAGACTCGGCCATTAAAAGAGTCTTATCATCTGGTTGGTATATTTTAGGCGAAGAAGGTAAATCTTTTGAAAGAAAATTTGCTGAATATATTGGCGTTAAACATGCTATTGGAGTAGCTAACGGCTTGGAAGCTATCCAAATCGCTCTTATAGCTAATGGAATAAAACCTGGTGATGAAGTTATAACTACTTCACATTCTGCTGTGGCAACAGCTTTGGCAATAAAAGCGATAGGAGCAAAGCCTATCTTTGTAGACATAGATGAGTTCTTTCATATTGATGCCAAGCAAATAGAAAAAAAGATTACAGAAAAAACGAAAGCTATAATTCCAGTTCATCTTTATGGTCAAAGTGCTGATATGGAAACAATCGTAAAGCTAGCCAAAAAACACAAACTACAAATTATTGAGGATTGTGCTCAAGCACATGGAGCTAAATTTAATAAGAAAACTGTGGGAACATTTGGATCAGCTGGCTGTTTCAGTTTCTATCCAACGAAAAACCTTGGAGCTTTTGGCGATGCTGGAGCAATAGTAACAGATGATGATTCGATAGCTGAGAAATGCAGAGAAATAAGAAATTATGGTCAAAAAAATAGATACGAGCATGAAATAATAGGCATAAACAGTCGTTTAGATGAATTACAAGCGGCTATTTTATCTGAATTACTTCCAGATCTTGATAATAAAAATAAAAGACGAGTAGAGATTGCTGATATTTACAAAAAAGAGCTGAAAAATATAAAACAAATCAAACTTCCAAAAGTTCGCGGTAACACTGATCATGTCTATCATCTCTTCGTTATTGAAGTAGATAAACGTAATGAACTTCAAGCATTTCTTAAGAAAAATGAAATTGATACTCTTATTCATTACCCCATTCCAATACATAAACAGAAATGCTTCGCTGAATTCAATAAATTATCTCTACCAAAACTTGAAAAAACAGTAAATAAGATACTTTCACTGCCAATTCATCCTTACTTGAAAAACGAAGAAGTTTTATTTGTCTGCAATAAAATAAAAGAATTCTATGGTATATAAAAAAACAATCATTATAACTGGCGGACTTGGCTTCATTGGTAGTAATTATCTAAATAAATATGTCCTGAAATATCCAGAATATCTTTTTATCAATATTGACTGCATAACTTATGCCGCCAATATAGCCAATATTAAAATCTCCAAAACCAAGAACTATAAATTTGAAAAAGTTGATATACGAGATTTACCTTCTTTAGAAAATATTTTCAAGAAATATAAGCCTACGGATATTATTCATTTTGCCGCTGAAAGTCATGTTGATTTAAGTATTGCAAATCCATCAATTTTCGTAGAGACAAATATCATCGGTACTCATAATTTATTGCTACTTGCTAAAAAATATTCACTCAATCGCTTTTATCAAGTATCAACCGATGAGGTATACGGCTCTTTAGGTAAGAAAGACAAACCATTCACAACATCATCACTATTAGCTCCGAATAGTCCATATAGTGCATCCAAAGCTTCAGCTGATATGTTAGTGAGATCATATAACAAAACTTTTGGCTTAAACGTGGTCATATCACGCTGTTCAAATAATTTTGGCCCGAATCAAGATAAAACAAAACTTATACCAAAATTCATTTCCCTTCTACTTCAAAACAAAAAAGTTCCTTTGTACGCAAAAGGAGAAAATATTCGTGATTGGATATATGTTGAAGATCATATTGATGCTATTGATCTAATCTTCCACAAAGGTAAAAGCGGAGGTGTTTATAACATTGGCGGTAATGCGGAAATGACTAATATGGAAATTGTCAAAAAATTATTGGCTCAAACCGGCCATGGCAAAAATTTGAATGACGGAAGTTTAATTGAATACGTATCTGACAGACCAGGTCACGATTTCAGATATGCTATTGATACTTCCGAGATAAAGAAAGAACTTGGCTGGAAACCAAAATATTCATTTGAAGCTGGTTTGAAGAAAACAGTTGATTATTATAATTAGAGGTCAACAGAGCTCAACAAGGTAGGCTCAGTTTTCTTACCTGCGGAACTCGCTCCGTTAAATTTCTAGGTAAAAGGCTCAGGAATCATAAATGATTCCAAGCTCGTTTCGCCTTTTACCAAGAAATTTATACTGCGCTCAGACAGTCCTCGGTAAGAAAACTGAGCCTACCTTGTTGAGCTCTGTAAATTGATCTTTTCCATTCTCACAACAAAAGATAAGGCAAACATTGATGGCCATGTTTTCGCCAATAGTTGAAAAACTTTTCCAATAATAAAGCGATTACTCATTGGGGCATTGGTGCGTATTTCTGAAACTTTCAATCCAGTCTTCTCTGCCATTTTCTTTAGGACTTTAAGGTTGAACCAATAAACATGGCCTTTATTTGGTCTATTATTTTCAGGTACACGACCGAACATAACTTGTAGCCTCGCTGGTAAAGAATTGAAATTAGGCACTCCTATAATCACTGATTTTTTCGCTATTTTTGAGGCTTCTAAGAGTAGTTTTTGTGGGTCATAAAGATGCTCTAGGACGTCTAATGCAACAACAATGTCAAAGTAACCCACACCCATAGGTAAAGGCCCGCTAAAGTCAAAAATAGAGGCATCTAAGCCCTTTTCTTGAGCCTTTTTAACCCCTTCTATAGAGATATCCAAACCCTTACCTTTTATTCCCTTTTCTTTCAAAAGTGACAAGAAAAGACCATCTCCACAACCAAGATCTAAAACTGAAATATTTTGACCACTTTTTTCATTCAATACAAGATCCAGAGCGGCTTTATGGCGAAAAAAAACCTTTTGATTATCATGTGACCAACGCTGATTTTCAAATTCTTTTACATTCATATTTGTTCTTTGATTATACCAATAAGTTTTTTAATAAGAACCTCTGTGGAAACTTTCTCTTTATACACTTTCTGTGCATTCATTGCTAATCGCATACCGAGATTTGAATCATCAACAATAGTAATAATTTTTTCCACTAAATCAGACGGATCTGCACGTTTTACAAACAGACAGCTTTCATTATTAGTAAGAAGTTCTTTAACAGCTTTCGATTCTGCAGTGATAATCGGCAGTCCCATACTCATAGCCTCAAAAATCTTATGCGGAATCGTTCTATCCAATCGCGGGTTTGATTCAAACTGACCCAGAGCTATAGAAGTCTCACACATCTTTTCTCTAAGTAGATCATCTGAAATATAATCGTAAATCAATTCAACATTAGAAAGATCTTTTTCTTTAATAAAATCTTTAACCCTTTGCCCTAAACGATAATGAAAACCTATAATACGAAATGTAATATCTGGTCTTTTATCTTTCAATAATTCCGCCGCACTTAAAATATGAAATATGCCAGATTCTGGAGTTAGACGACCTCTAAAAAGAACAATCTTTTTTGAATTATCTTTGGTAGATTTATTATCATTAAACTTATTATCACAATGAAAAACCGTTTCATCTAATCCTGTATAAAGAACTTTGAGCTTTTTTAAATCACTGTATTTATTTACAAAAAATTCTCTCTGTGAATTACTTTCAAGAAGAACTGCATTAGCACATTCCACAGCTAGCCAATCAATTAGTCCATCTTTTAATCGTCTAAAAAAACCTGCGTTATGAGAATGTTCTTCAGCATCTTTAAATGAACCTAGCAAATCGGCAATAATTGGCTTTTTTGAGATTAATTTTGCAAATGGCACGATCACATGGCCACCATAACCGACAATCATGGCATCGTAATCGTTTTTAATTATTTCATGTTTTTTCCAAAGATTAAGATACTTAGCAAATCTAGATCCATCATCACGACATTCAATTATTTCAATACCAGCTTTTTTTAAGCCGTTCATATATATCCTGTTGCGAGACAAATCTGGTTTGTATATACCAAAATAACAAATTTTCATAAATAATTATTTAATTACCTTTTTGAAAAAATCATATACTTATAAACTTCAAGAACTGGGTGATAATGGCTATTAAATTTACCTGTATTTTCCTTTTCGTTGTATGTGAGTATAATGATTACGCCTTTTATATGGGTGCGTTGAAATTAACAGCAATCACGAGTATCATAATCAATTACATGGAAAAAGACCACCCTAGCCATCCTGGTGTATTTTCAATCAAAGGATTAAAGAGATTACTACCACTTTCTTTACCAAAAAGAATTTATCGTTTTTCAGCACATATACCTCCGATAAGAATGTTGGCAAATGCCCTAATACGTTCACGAATACCGAATAGTCTCAAAATAGAAGAAGGTGAAATCTTGCTAGATAAATCTGATGTAGCTGTATCTGGTTCATTGGCGCTTGGAATATTTGAAAAAGAAGAAGTTGATCTATTCAGAAAATCATTAAGACCAGGAATGACTGTTATTGATATTGGAGCAAATATTGGCTTGTATACAATCATTGCAGGAAAAAGAGTTGGTCCTACTGGAAAAGTTTTTTCTTTTGAACCAGAAAAAGATATTTATAATAGACTCAACAAAAACATAGAACATAATCAACTTAAAAATGTTACAACTAATCAAGTTGCCTTGGATAACATTTCTGGCACTAGGACTTTATATCTAGACAAAGATAACAAGGGTCATAATTCTTTTAGCAATGATAAGAGTGCCTATAAAGAATTGAAAGTAACTACTGAAACCCTTGATCAATCACTCCAAAAATATGATTCGCCAGTAGTTGATATTATAAAAATGGATATTGAAGGAGCAGAACCTTTAGCTTTGGAAGGTATGCAAGAAACGCTAAAGAGAAGTCCAAATGTTGTAATCTTTACAGAAATATTTCCTGACGCCATTAGAAGGCTCGGTAAAAACCCTTTAACCTTTTTAAAGAGTCTTTCAAATCTTAACAAATCTATATGGGTTATAAATGAAGATACAACCAATTTAAAACTCCTCAAAGAAAAAGATTTTGAGAGTTTTCTAAAAGGTCTTGGTAAGGATGACTTCGCTAATTTATGTGTTAGTAATTAAACCGCCTTTATCTTCCTAGCGGCAAATACAGTCATCTTCAAAAGCAACCAACCGTGTTTCCAACGACTAATGTTTGTTGCGCCATATACCCTTTCTTTATAATGCACGGGTAAATCAATAATTTTCAGGTTTAACTTAGCGGCACCGAAAATGAGATCGAAATCACCAAATGGATCAAAGTTCCCAAAAAACGAACGTCCATTCTTGATCTTACGATAATCATCTTTCCAAAGTACTTTCGTGCCACAAAGTGTGTCTTTAATCGGTTGACCTAATATCCAACTGAAAGCCAAGCCAAAGAATTTATTGGCAAAAAAGTTAAGAACTCTCATTGATTCTTTTTGCATTGGGTAAACAAGTCTTGAACCATTAATAAAATCTCCTTTATTTTCCGTAATAGCTTTGTAAAAATTACTGATTTCTGGAGCAGGCACTGTCATATCTGCATCATATATCGCGAGAATATCACCAGAAGCCATATCAAAACCTTTCCTAACAGCATCTCCTTTTCCTTTTCCTTCTTGCTTGGCATACTTTATTTTTCTAGTTTTACCTACAGTTTGTGTAACACGTTCTATTTCCTTAAAAGTATTATCTGTTGAATTTCCTTCAATAAAAATTATTTCCGTATATGAGCCAAGTTCTGGTAATTCCCGAGCAATTTTTTCTATAGTTCCCGCTTCATTCCTAGCTGGAACGATTATAGAAATTGAAGCTTTTGAAGATGTTCTTAACTCTGGTTTTCTAACCATAATGTAATGAAAAATTCCTAGATGAGAAAAAGGCCAGATATTTGCTATAACTGAATTAAGTAAATACGAAACAAGCGGTATATAGACTGGCATTATCATCTTCGTTCCACTCTTCACCACTTCCAAACCTGCCAAATAAGAAAAATTCTTAAGATCATTCATAGACAGCCAATTTTGTTCTATGGCGCCCTTACGCAATCCTAGATGTGTAGCCAAACGTAATAATGGTTCCCAAAGAGCACTATATTGTGTAATTAAGATTCTACCAGATGGAGACAAAGCTGATTTGGCTTGGCGTATAAAATTCTCTACGTCATCTATACGACCAAGAACATCCGATGCAATAATATATTCAAATTTCTCATCTGGAAAAGAAACAGTATGATCTTTCATGGCCACGTCAACATTCGCAGTAAAAGTCGGTACACCAGGCACAGTCATAAAACTTATAAACGACTGTACATAACGGTAATAATATCTTTTCCAAAAAGCCTGTGATGATTTCATTATTGTAGTAATTATAGATCTTTAATATATTTCTTAGCTTCTTTACAATCATAGACCTTCCCATCTATCCTACCAGACAATGTTTCAAACAATACATGACACTTATCAAAGAATTTACCATAAAAACCATTTTCGTACAGATGCGGGATATCAATAACAACATAGTAATCATAATCCATAAACTTTTTCTTATGTCCTTCTTCAAAATCAGGAGTAGCATAAAATCTACCAGCATACTTACCTTCATTTGAAAATTCATGGCTACCAATATCATTATAAGTTAGAACATTCTTTACAGAATTATTTTCTTGTAAATAATTTACTGTCTTATGAATAACTTCAGCAACATTACCGTTAATCCGACCAAACAGAAGTTCTTCAGTCATAACAAAGTTATATACAAGACTTATAATAATTACAATTACAATCATTCCAGCCCTCCACTGTTTCTTTAAAAATCCAATAATTATTGCAACTAAAGAGACCAAATATGCTACAGCAATAAACATAAAAGACACATAAAACCCCGCTGGCCCAGAACCACCATTAAATGGATTCAAAATATTCCACCTCAAATGAAACACTGAAGAGAACCACTCTGTTTTAGGATATAAAGATAAGACTTCATGTGGAAGAAAATTCAAAATAAATAAGATCACAGAAATAAAAATTCCAATTAGTATTGGCCATTTCATTTCATCTTGCAATAAAGCTACTTTAGAATTTATCCTATTCAGAGTATCAGAAATAATCGTCCCGATAATCACAGCAAGTGGCACAATTGCAAACATCAGATATTTATCAAGTGCACCCCTAGAAAAATCAAATATGATGAAATAGAAAATAAATCCAAGAATAAGATAAATAAAGAATATTCTGTTCTTTCTAAATAATTCCTTAGAGACATAAAGAAGCGGAACTAATAATAATGGAGAGAGATAAAATACTGCTTTTACTCCTTGAACAATTATTTGGGTATAGTTCCTGCTTAACTCCTCAGTAAATTGATTTGCATGACCTAACATAAAGCTAATACTAAAAGCAGGATAAATAAATTGTATAAAATACAACAGGGCTATATAAACAAGGCTAAAACAAGATAAAAAGACTATGCCCAAAAAACTTTTTTTAAGTGTAAAACTTTTCCTATTTGTCCAAATGTAATCAACCACTAAAGCACCAATGACGATTACAAAGCTAAGTTTAAATAGAAAACCGATAAGTAAAGAACAAGTCAAAAATAATAGCCATTTCCGTTTTGATTGATTAGTTTCAGAATCACACCACTTATCATAAGCGTAAATAGAAGTTAAAAGAAATAAAGGAATTATTGATCCATCTACATCAGGTTGAAGTGAACCAAGAATGCTATAGAAACATAAAGTAAATAAGCCAAGTGACCAAAAAGCAGAATCTTGGCCTAAGCGCTTTTTTACTACAATAAAAATAAGAATACCCGTAAGAATAGAGAAAAACAGAGGAAATAATCTAGAATAATCTTCACCAAATATATTATACGAAGCTACAAAAGCTATCTGCATCAGTGGTGGATGGGCAAAAAAAGTTCCAGCATTATCAGCAGTTGCCGATGACGCGATATTTTTCCACTCATCCTGATGATAAGGAAGATCAATTCCTGGCAAACGTAAAAAAGAAAAACAACAAAAAAACAAATTAATATAATTGTAGTCCGGCGATTCATAATGAATTAGCAAATTCTGACGTATTTTCAATTGGTTTTTTCTTGAACACAAATTTCTGATAAACAAAGAAACTTTGAAAAGCTACGATTGCACCAGCAAATATTTGTGCTAAAAGATAATGAATATGAAGAACATCTACAAAAATATACATAAGTAGAGTATTTATACCTAGATTAATTGAGGTTATTATGAAATATAAAAATGCTTGTGATTTCAAACCTTCAGTACCATGATCGTCAAATGTCCAAAACTTTTGTAGAGTAAAACTAACTCCAAAGGCAATAAGAAAAGCCAAAATCGCTGAAAAAAGATACCAAATATGAAAAATTGAGGTAAATAAAAATAGAAAACCAATATCAGTTGCCGCCGCAGTACCTCCAGAGATAATATATTTTACAATTTTTGTATATTTTTGGGGAATGAAAGACAGAAACAACTTATTCAAAATAGTAATAAATCTTTTCATAGGTAGTGATTATATAGTTACAACATCTCCTTTACAAGCTTTTCACCTAATGAAGGTAATGAATGGTTAGCAAGAGCATAATCACGCAAACAGAGACCAAGTCTCGTTTTATCTGCGTCTGATAAATCTAATAAAATATTAAGTTTAGTAATTAGTTCTTCCAACGAATCATCCTTGAAAATAAAGCGTGAATCAATATTACCCCTAAGATTCTCATTTGAAGCTAAAACTAAACATCCACAAGCCATCGCCTCAAATATAGTCTTATCATACATACCGCTGGAACTTAAATTCACAAATATCTCATTATCATTATATACAGCCACAGTTTTTTCATTTGGAATAGCTTCAAAAAACTTAACACTATCTGATATTTTATAATCTTCAACACTTTTCTTTAGAGATTCAAAATAAGATTCATCTTTTAACTCTGGATCTCCATAAAAAGATGCGGAATAAGTCACTCCTTTTTCTGATAAAGAGTGTAAGGCTTTCAAAAGCAAATCTGGCTTTTTAACCGGAGACATTCTAGCTAAAAACAATATGGAACGAGGCTTTCTCTTTTGCTCTGCCATCGGTTTAAATCTATTAAGATCAATACCGATAGGCATCAATACCGTTTTCCTGAATTTAGCTGTATATGAAAATCTTGAGGTACAAAATACTTTTTTACAGAAAAAAGCAGCCATATTCGTAAGTTCGTCTCCTACATGATGATTGCGCCACATATATATTTTCTTTCCAAAAAGCCACCAGAAGAACCCTGCCAATAAAACATACTCTTGATTCATATGAGATAAAACCACGTCATAATTTTTTCTTTCTTGCCAAATATAAGAATAAAATCTAGCTAAATACTGCTTCCGTGACTGTTTCTGCTCTTTACCTAAAGATAAAACTTTAACATTTGATGGTAAATCGTACTCCCCTTTTTCAAGACAAATAACAGTTACCTTTTCAAAATGTTTAGCAAACTCTGCAACCCAACGATGGAAAAAGCCTAGAACTGGGTCATTTATATTGATCCTCTGAGTGATAATAAGGATTTTCATGATATTCCTTCAATAATACCACAAGCAACCTCATTTGCTTTATGTCCTACAATCTTTGCACCAACTTCTCTTGCTACACCTACATCTGTTGAAATTATTTTACATCCCGCCGCTTGCGCCTCAACTAGGGTCATACCGTAACCCTCAAACAATGAAGTGTTTAAGAATATGTCAGCTGTCTTATAATATGAAGCGAGCGTTGCTTGATTCACCCACGATTCAAGTATTATAAAGTCATCCAGGTGAAGTTTTGAGATTTGAGATTTGAGATTTGAGATTTGACTTCCATCACCAACAATAATCAATCCTGTTGTTGAAAATTTCTTAAGTACTTCCGGCCAAGCCTTAATGGCTAATTCGATATCTTTCTCTGGTTCCAAACGTGATGCCATTAGAACAATCTTTTCAAATTGAGGATACTTTTTATGGAGATCAACTCCTATCGGAGTATTTTTTATCCTCTCTGTATCAACTACAATTGGACGAACTTCAATATTTAATTCCAGTTTAACACCAGATCTTTTGCTAGAATTGTTCAATTGTTCAATTAAATATTGTTTAATTCTATCTGATACTACCCTTATATTGTCAGCTTGCGGCAAATATCTCTTTGCTAAAATCTTACGTATTTTATTTGAGAAATTATAAGTGTAATAAGGACTACCGATATCAGTATGTATTTGTATTTCAAGAGGAATACTGAATCGTCTTTTTAGAGAAGTTCCAACTGCGGCAGTTAGAAAAGGATCCTGACATGAAATATCAGTAATTCCCCTATTTCTTATAACAGAACTAGCAATACGAATCCCGTCAAATGGATACTCTAATTTGAAACGTGACCGTGTAGGATAAACCCAACAATTATTAGATAATTGAATTCTAGTATTACCATCACGTGATTGTTCCACTTGACTACGAATTATATTTTGTACATCAATTGTCGGATTAGGTTTTACAGTTTGTTCGTCGGCTGAAGGATTAAACTTTGTATTGAACACAATAATATGCAATTCTTCATAACTCTTTGCATATTCAATCACGCGCAAAGCTACAGAACTATCCTTTTTGAAAACCAACCGATCAGTTGAAATCATTAAAAGTTTCATATTATTTTGAATCTCGTTTCAGACATTTATTAAAAACAACTACCAATCTATCTAATGTCTTTTCAAAAGAAAACTCGCAGGCTTTTATGTGAGCATTACGAATAATCATGTCTTTGAAGTTAGAATCACTTTCAAGACGTTTTACGGCACTTATAAATTCATCTTTATTCTCTGGGTTAATGAGTATACCGTCTTTACCATTTTCTACGATTTCAGAAATATTTCCTATATCGCCAGCAATAACCGGTGTTCCTACATGCATAGCCTCAACTATTTGAAATGAAAAACTTTCAAAAGTAGAGAGCAGAGCAAAAATCTGTGATTGTGAGACTTTCTTTAATAATTCTTCGCGTGGAATATTACCGAGAAGACTTACTTTGTCTTCTAATTTCTTATCAGCAATCAATTTTGTTAATCTAGATTTATCTGGACCATCTCCAGCAATAATTAACTTCCATTCTGGCATCTGTAATAAAACTTCTATAAGCACATCAAATCCTTTCCATGGTACCAATCTACCTGCACTAATAATCGTTTTTTCTGTTTCTACTGAAGCCGGAAAATTAGAAGGGCTTTTTGAAGAATTAAAATCCGAAGATTTCTCAGAAGATTTAGAGATAAAACTTACATCAATACCATTGTAAACAGTTGTAACTTCTTTCTTACCAGCATTCCAACCACTAACCAGATGATTAAAATATTCGCTAGGAGTTATAACCGCGTCAGCATGACGAACTGAAAATTTCTGCAAATATCTGAGCAGTTCTGTAGAAATACCATATTTCTTATTTTGAAAATCATCAATAGTATCTTTAACTCCAAAACGTTGACACGCTTGTTCCCAAGCATAATCTCCAGCTACACGTAAAACAACTTTTTTACAGCTAAAAAAGGAAGCAAGTATGACTGGAATACCGGTACTTACAGGATCTTGAGTAAAAATAATATCAACATTCAAAGATCTCCAAAATACCTTAAAAAAATAGATTATATGTCTTAAAATTCTAGGATATTTTCTAACCGTTCTAAAAGGTAAAACATCAACTTTAATACCCCTTTTTGGCAATTCCTGAGCCAACAAAGCCGCATACGTCGCCGGACCGCCGATTTCTGGTGGAAATATGCCTGTAGCGACGAGTATTTTCATGCACTAAAGTCTACCATAATTTCACTAACATCAAAGTGTTAGCGATATGGAGGGCTACCCTCCTCATCCTCGCAAAATCTTCTTCATCTCTCCTGCCGTTTTTTCCCAAGTATATTTATTTTTAACCATTTCTCTAGCCTGTCTTACGATATATTCTCGTGATTCTTTGTCTTTAATTAGTTTCTCCACTTTCTGTGCAATACTCTTTGGATTATTAACTTCACAGAATAATCCAGTCTCCCCATCTTTCAAGAAATCTGGAATACCACCAACTTGTGTTGTAATGACAGGAATTCCCGCCGCCATAGCTTCTAAAAAGGAATTGCCGAAGCCTTCAGAAAGTGAAGGTCTGATGAATATATCGGAAGCTTGTAAATACTTCGGCATTTCTTCATGTGGAATAAAGCCGAGAAATTGGACTCTTTCTGTTAATTTGAGATCTGAGATTTGAGATTTGAGATTTTCCTCTTCATATCCCTTACCAAGAATTAAAAACTTAACATTACTTGGGAGATACTGAAGAGCACTTATTACATTATTAACTGCATTTTTCTTAACAAGTCTTGATGTTGTAATCAGTACAATATCAGAATCAGTAAACCCATCTTTAGAGCGAATTATATCCCTTACCGACTTATCAATAGGTTTTGAAAAATGTTCATAATCAACCGCATTCGGTACAACAGTAATCGGACATTTCGCACCCATATCTCGTGCCCAATCAGCTAAATAATTGGAAAGTGTTTGAATATAATCAGCTTTTGTAAAAATCTTTTTGAAGGTACTATAAAATATACCTACCCTTTTACGTATATAATCAAATGGATCCCCTTCTTGAAGAGTTAAAATAAAAGGAACTTCGGGATTCTTATTTTTGAAAAATAAAGCCGAGAAGCCAGCATAGTTAGCCATAATAGACCAAATAGCATCGTATTTATTTTTACGATGTAATTTTAAAGCTTTGAAATAAGCAAAAAATATAAACAAGTATTTTGAAAGTGGAAATATCTTTGAACTTTTAGAGTTCTTACCGAACCACAGCAAACCAACACGATAAACATTTACATTACCTATGCGTTCAAAAGCTGGTGCATGTTTACGCAAAGTAACCATGTCAAATTCCACCTCATCAGGAGAAATTCTATCGGTAATTTCTTTTATAGCAACTTCAGCTCCACCAATAAAGCGTGGGTAATAAACTAAGGAAAATATGAGGATTTTACGCATGTTATTCATTCAAATATATTCGCATGATTACCAATGTTTATCAAATAAATAACATTATATTTATCATCAATTTCATAGATTAATAAACAATCTCCTTTAATGTGACATTCGTGCAGACCAGAATAATTTCCTTTTAATATATGATCATGATAACAATCAGGCAAAGCAAATCCATTGACTATAAGTGAAATCAAACGTTCACAATCTTCAATGCTAAAAGAACCAGATTTTATAACTCTTTTGTATGATTTTTTGAACTTATTACTTCGATGTATTTCATACATAATATAACTATTTCTCTTAACTATTAAGATCTTCCATTAAAGCCTCAACTGTCTTAAAACGCTTTCCTGAACCATTTTTCATTGCTTTAACCTCATCAATAAGCATTTGTTCATATTCTGGAGTATAACCATTTTCTGTTCGTACGATGAATGGAATAGATTTTGTTCGTATTACCTGAGTCAAAAATAGCTTCATGGCTGATGATAAATCTGTGCCCAACTTTCTAAGAACATTCTGGGCCTTCGCTTTAGTATTACTATCTATACGCAATTGTATTGTTGACGTTTGTGATGTAGACATATATGTATGTTATCAAATGTAATGACATTGTCAATACAAAATTTACGATATTACTATCTTATAAAAGAGAACAAAAATCATTCAACCTTTAAAACTTTTTTCAGAACATCCTCAGGTACTTCTTTTGGAGATTCCTGAGTAATTACCTTATCGACAATTTTTGATTGATTTACCTGAGGCACTTGTTGTTTAGGTTGCAGAGATGACTGCTGACTAACTGTGTTGTTATTTCCTTTCGCCATTGCAGCCTGAAGGGCATTTTTTAGAGCGTTTACATTATTTGGTGACTGAACCTTATTATCAACTTTCGGTGGATGCCCTACTTTAGGAGCCAAAGAAGAAAGTGGGATAGGTTTTATTTCTTGTTTAATTTCTGGCACGGATTTTAACACTGGTTTTAGCTCATGCTTTTGTTCATTTTTTTGCTCTGACTCTTGTATAATTCGATCTGATTGAGGCACCACTTTTTGATCATGTTGTATATTAGGTTTCTGATCTATTTTATTAACAGTATTAAATTTTTCCGGAGCAGTATTATGGGCCGCCACAGGTTGAACAACAGCATGTGGAACATTATGAACTGGTGCTGGAACCTTTATAGGTAAATGCGCTTCTGTTTTGACTGAAACTGTACTAGAAATTGTATTGGTAGTTGTAGTTGAGACTAGATTAGAGGCAGTATTAGTTGTTGGTACTTTATTAGTAGTTGCCGGAGCTACTGGCTTAACAACAACCGGATTATGGAACTTAAGAACTTGTTCTTCAACTTCTGCACGAGGGCGAGAGAATTGTTCACGAGAAGCCGCTATAATATCATCAACATAAGAAATATCCGGATGAGGAATTGGTGGCAAAGTAGTTGCTGAAAAAGGTTGCGAAGAAAGTCCATCAATCATTAACTTCAAATATATTTGTGCAAAACCTAGATTAACGAAATCTTCAACTAAAAATAATGGTGCAAACTCTTTTTCCAAAGCTTCAGCATCTGTAGCACCAACACGGAAAGTAATCATTGTACCAACGTTACCAAAAACTGCTGGCCTTACCACCTCATCCATCTGCTCTATATATTGATGAGCAATCGTTAGATTAAGTTTGTACTTACGAGCTTCAGATAATATGTCAGCGAAAGATGCGTTGGCAAAATTTTGGAATTCATCTACATAGAGATAAAAGTTAGGTAATATTTTCATAACACGATCTGGAACATCAGCACGTGACATAGCCGCCAAATAAATTTTTGTTACCAAAAGTCCACTCAACAACTTCATATTCTCATCACCAATACGTCCCTTTGAAAGATTTATAATAATAATCTTGCGTTCATCCATAGATTTACGAAAATCAAAAGAAGAATTTGCTTGTCCAATCATATTTCTAATAAATGGATTAGCAGTAAATTGACCAACTTTATTTTGAATAGCTGGTACAGCCTCGGCGGCTTGACGTTCTGTATAGTTGGCAAATTCTTTAGTCCAAAAAGCTTTTACGGATGGATCTTGGATATGAGCAACAACATCTTTACGATATTCTTTATCAGAAAGCATGCGGTTTACACCAAGTAATGTAGAACCAGGATATTCCAGAAGTGCCAAAAGAGTATTGGTAAGGATATATTCCATACGTGCTGACCACGCATCTTCCCATATCTTCTTAAAGGTACTCATAAGTCCTGAAGAAACGAGATGACGTTTATCACGATCAACACTTTCAAGCACATTAAAAGAAATCGGATGTTCCACATCGAAAGGTGCAATGTAAATAACATCACGTATACGTTCCTTTGGTACATATTCCAAAAGTAGATCAGCAGTCTTTCCGTGAGGATCTATAAAACATATTCCTTCACCATTTGCGATATCCTGCACAGCCATATTTTCTAGCATGGTAGATTTACCCATACCAGTTTTCCCGATGACATAAATATGTCGAGTACGATCTTTAGATTTGATGCCGAATTTTACTCGCTTGTTGCGGGCATCTGTTTCGGCAAAATATGTTATACGATTCTCATCCATAGCTAAATAAATTATAGCACATATAAAAAGCAAACCCGACGTCTTCCAAGCGTCGGGTTGAAAAAATTAAGCTTTAAAAAACTATAACAATCTGCTTAACAGGTTCGCTACTTTGACAATGCCATCTCTGTTTCCTTAACAGAGATCATTCTATTAGGAATCGCACCAGACGATATAAAGCTCGTAAGAGCTTTTTCGCTTGGAAAACGTTTTCCTTCTGACATTACCTTGATAATCCGTTGGATTTGTAGAGAGCTTTCACAATCTACAGAAACTTTTTCTCCTTTTTCACCAACAGGTACATTTATTCTTGTTGTAGGCATCTTGTTCCTTAATGTTCTGTGTATGCACGCTCGTCTGTCGACTACGATAGATGGCAACACATACTTAACTTTCTTCCGTTCTAAATACTACCATGACTTTTGGATATTGCAAATACCTGTGGATAAATTATAAAAAAAACGCAAGTGGTAGAGGCCGGGCCTAGAGGTCAGGCCTAGAGGTCAGGCCTAGAGGTCAGGCCTCTGCGGCGGTATAGAGGCCTGACCTCTAGAGGTTATTTATCCAAAAGTGCCCCTTTATTATAAACACTTCCCGCATTCCAAAGCATCCAACTAGTTAAACCAGCATCATAAGTTGCTTGTATTTGTTTACGAACCATAGCGGGAGTATAAACAGCACCAAGATCAAAAGCTTGTAACCATGGTCTAATTTTTTCTGGACTAGTGGAAGCGGCGATGGCACGTATAACAGCTTGATCCATAGAATTTTTGACTACTTCATAAGGATATTCCGCTGGCTTAGTCAGACCTATATATCCAGTACCAAAATGTGATGGATATACCATTGGTGAGACATAATCAAAATAAGGTAAAGCATCATCAAGATGTTGACCTATACCAAGATCATCAACAGCGCTAGTAGTAAGACCAAATAGGTCTACAGATAAAGGTACTTCAATATCAACAAAACTTTCTCTTAGATAAAGGAAAAATAATCTCATCACTTCACGCCTAGTCCTACCATTACTCCATGAATAAACAATATCTTTCATATTACCGTCAGAAGGATAACGAATATAATCAAAATTAAGTTCATCAAAACCATAAGCATATGACTGTTTACCGATAGCCACTAGATAATCCCAAACTGGAACAGCTCCTGGATCAAGCCATTTTACAGATTTATAATCTTTCCAAATATTACCATCTGTAGATTTTACAGCCCACTCAGGATGCACGTTGATCAAAAAAGAATCTTGAAAAGAAGAAATACGCCCAATAACATAGACCCCTTTTTCATGAAGTTTTCCAATAAACTCTTTGATATCCGGAATTCTTTTTTCAGAAGAACCTATTTTTTGAAGAAACGGATCATCAACAGCAAAACTTATACGACCTGAATAATCTTTAACATCTATCACAACAGCATTTATCTCTGTTGTATCAACAAGATCAAATAATTCTTTACGAAATTTGTTATTACCCGCGGCCCAACTGGTCATATAGACAGCTTTAAGATATTTAGGTGTGGGCACATGAGTAACAACAAACTGAGGAGTTGAGGTTGCCTGTTGTGGTATTTCTATAATACCAGTTTGAATTGCTAATGCTGACTGATTCGGATATACGATTTTACCTAGAGGAATCAACCATACTATTAAAATTCCTACAGCAACAATAAAACAAGCGCCTATTAGTATAACTAGGATCCGTGTTGCGCCGTTATCTTTCCAGAATGACATTATTTATTATTAAAGTTGATTGTTGTTAATTGTCTCTGCGGTAGATATTCCTGATTCAGTCTTATGTTCTATAAAAGGTACATCTTTTTCTTCTTCACATCTACAATCATCAGAACAACACTTGACTTGAGGTGGTATACGATATGCAATAATCATAATTATTAAACCTGTAACAACAGCTAAAATCCTATCCCAAGCTGAAGGAAAGCCTAGAAATAGAAAAAACATAATCCAAACACCGAACAACATAATAACCTGACGTTTCGACATAGTGTTGCCATTATAGCGCATAGTGGTAGGATAATGCCAGAAAGCGAGGTGAGTGTATGGCACAACCAATGACAACTAAATCGATAAAGTCACTCACTTCTTTAGATTTTAAGGTGTGTGAGCTTCATATAAAATCGACTGGCGATGTGTATGTTGGGCTGATTAAATCAGCCGCTCTAGAAGATTGCAAATTAAGTCTTCACCTAGCCACAATGGTTAGAGTAAGATTCTTAAAGACAGATGAATCTGAAATTTGGCTTAAAGATAATTGTCGTCTTCTCACAAATTACACACTAGAAGATTTTGATGGATGTAGAAACACATCTAACGGATTATCTAATAAAAAATGTGATAATGGAGATGAAAAATTTATTATCCAATCAAATGGATTGGATAATGAAAAGAAGATCATGCAATCAGGAACTGGAGATACAATAGTATTTTCGAATGTTCCAAGTGATTGTGACTGTATCGAAAAATTAATTGGCAAATAAAGAATCCGCCAATCAGAAAGCCGCTCAAATATAATAAATTGAGCGGTTTTTTTATTCCTAAACTTATTTTAAAGATTTAGATACCAAAGATATTAATTAGAAACAATTACCACAAACTCACCTCTCACCTTATCTTTATGTTTATCAAAATAATCCTTTACTTCATCGGCAGATCCGCTTACCACTTCCTCAAAGACTTTGGTTAATTCACGACAAACTGTTATCTTCTTGGTATTTACAACTTGAATATTATTATCAGTGTCTTTCATTAAGACTAATCTTTCTAGTGTCTTCATTATCCTATGTGGTGATTCGTAAAAAACCATAGTTCTTTCTGAAGTTTCAATTTCTTTAAAAAGAGTTTCCCTCCCTTTCTTATGAGGTAAAAATCCTAAAAATGTAAAATCTGCACATGGCACACCGGCAATAGAAAGAGCTGAGGTCAAAGCTGATGGTCCAGGGATCGCTTCTATTTTAATCAAACCAGAAGAAATTTCCTCTTTTAATTCTCGTCTGATTTGTTTTACCAACTCTGAACCAGGATCTGAAATACCTGGCGTACCCGCATCAGAAACTAAAGCAATGTTTTTTCCTTCTTTCAAAAGTACAATAATTTCTGTTGTACGAGAAAGTTTGCTATGGGCATGATATGACTTTGTAGGTACTTTAATATTATGTCGGTCTAACAATCTTTTTGTCACCCTTGTATCTTCACAAAGAATAAGATCCGAGGCACGCAGAACACTCAAAGCTCGAAGTGTTATATCTTCAAGATTACCTATTGGTGTGGCGACTACGGAAAAAGTGGTCATAAATAGACTTTAACATATTAGAAGCCAGGCCTCCACACCGCCGCAGAGGCCTGGCTTCGAGTCAGGCCTCTACCACTTGCGTCTTTTACCATTTATCTTTAGACTGTGAATCATGAATGAGGAAAGAAAGATTATAGTATATGTAACCCGTGAGATAGAAAGAGCGCTTGGAATGCCTCCAAATGCCAATTACCTTATAGTTTCCAATAAAACACCTTACGGCGAAAGTATCAAGCAACAATACCCAGATTTTGTAACTCTTATAGACAGTGGTAAAAATGACTTACTAGGAACTGCTGATTTACTTGGTCACACAATTACTCAATCTTTAATTTCAAATCTTCGATCTAGTGATGTTACCTCCGAGCAATATAAAACATCTAACACTCCTTGTATTCTCGTATTTAAGAACACTCTTCGTGTAGAATCAGCCGCAACGGCAAGCGGTTTGCAAATATTGAATCCAAAATCTTTTCTCGCAGAGCGTGTAGAAAACAAACTATCTCAAGTACGCTGGCTTGGAAACATTGGCGTAAAATATTTACCAACACATACTGCTAAGATAGCAAAACTTATCACATGGAAAAATGATCCATTCATAATTCAATGGGCACACGGACATACTGGCGAAGGTACAATTCTCATAAAAACACGAGAAGACCTCGCTGTCCTTCAAGAAAAATTTCCAGAACGCATGGCCCGTCTTTCAACATACATAAGTGGTCCATCTTTTACTGTTAATGCAGTTGTCTCTAAAGACCGCATCCTCATGGGAAATATAAGTTACCAAATTACTGGCATGACACCATTCACCGATAATGAATTTAGTACTGTTGGTAATGATTGGAATGCCGCACGAAAATTACTTAGTAACAACGATATAAAATCCGTTCAAGACATGGTTCGTGACATCGGCACAAAACTTCAATTCGAAGGCTGGCGCGGTCTTTTTGGAGTAGATGTCATTCGTGATGAAAAAAATAAAAGAATGTTCCTTATAGAAGTTAACGCCCGTCAGCCAGCTTCAACAACCTTTGAATCATTCTTACAAGAAGAAATGCGTAAAAGCGGTGCACGTGGAATAACCACTTTTGAGGCTCATACTAGATCTTTACTTGAACTTCCTATAGATCAAGATATTATAGAAATCCATGATGGTGCTCAGATCGTTCAACGTGTTACAAAAGGTATTCAAGGTATCTTCGATGATGTTGTCATTCCTTTAGAGAAATCAGGATATAAAGTAATTTCTTATCAAAACTCAGCTCCAAACTCTGATCTGCTACGCGTACAAAGTACTATTGGTATTATAGAGGAACATGGTGTATTTAATACAAAAGGCAAAGAAATAACAGAAGCCATAAAAAGTTCTAGAATAAATATCCAAGTATAAATATTGGTGATATTATTAGACTTATGAATACTAAGTTCATTTCCGATAGAGCTTTATCAGTTATTGATCAATACCTTAATTTCAAAGTAGGTAACGCCACTTGCTCTGTCCCTTATTTTAATAATAAAACCACAAGAGCTAGATTAGCCTTGCGTACTTACATAGGCAAAGGTAGTCCTAAGGAAATTTTCGAAGAGGTTCAAGATTTACTTTTAAAAAATCGTATTGATTTAAATGCTATAACCAATGAGTCTTTGAAAAAACTTTTAGTTGATAACAACATCGGTATTGAATGTTCTGGCTTTGCTTATTATGTACTAAATGCTGAAAGTGAAGAACGTAGTAAGGGTGCTCTGGATAAACATCTTTCATTTATAAATTGCCATGGGCTGTTTGGTAAAATTGTATGTTCTCTGCGACCAACAGAAAACTGTGACGTTTCAACTCTCGCCCATAATAAAAATAGTTTTCCGATTTCTATTAAAGATACCCAGGTTGGAGATATTATTACAATGATCGGTAATTCAAATAATGAAAACGGTTCAACAAATGATTCAACAAAACCATTGCAAGAATCATCACAAAGTTCACGTAACCATATTCTTATAATCCATCGGATTGAATATCAGAATTTCGTTCCTTGTGTAATTCATTATTCTCATGCCGTTTCCTATCCTATGGATGGGATATATGGTAATGGTATTCGTCAAGGAAGAATTGATATTGTTTTTCCAGATAAACCAATTACCGAAGCTTTGTGGTCAGAAGACAATAAAACAGGTGAAAATAACCCCCTATTTGTTCGTGCACAAAAGACAAAAGTAGAAATTCGGAGGTTGAGATGGTTCTAGGTTCCATGGTATTGTATTGTTCATGATCACGATCCTACAAGGTACCGTTGATTTGGCCTATATTATGGGCTTTATTTTAGTAGGTGCCGTCGTAGCCTTTGCTTGGGCACCATTACTTTCAAAAACTTTATATAAATTCAATGTCATAAAAGGAGTAAAAACTGAGCTTGCTACAGTAGGATCGCACTCTTACAAAGCCACAACCCCTGTAATGGGTGGCCTTCTCATTGTTGTTACAGTATCTGTTTTGACTTACCTATTCAATTGGTCAAGAAGTTTTACATGGGTACCAATAGGTATCTTGATTATCTCTGCTACTTTGGGGGCTATTGATGACCTTATGAATGTATATGGAAGTGAACGTCGCTCAAGAAAACTTAAACATATCATAGCGCTTATTTACGTACATAAAGACTGGCGTATGCGTTTATGGTATATCATCACACTTCCATGGTCAGCTTTCAAACGCATGTCTGTATGGTTTGGTTCCAGAACAAGAAGAGGTGTTTTCGTTCACGAAAAACTTATCCTCCAATTCATTGCTGGTACTCTCACAGCGTGGTGGATATATGCCAAACTTGGACCAGCTTGGCACTATATTTATTTTCCTTTTGGCTCAAGTATAAATGCTGATATTTTTATTGTCCCAATAATTATTTTTATTGTCATGTTTACCGCTAATGCCGTTAATATTGCTGATGGTATGGACGGTCTAGCTGGTGGCTCTCTTCTCATCACTTTCAGTGCACTTACCCTTCTTTCATGGATCAATGGTTTTGGTGAAATAGCTATTTTGAACGCTACAACTGTTGGCGCTTTAATCGCTTATACTTATTTCAATGTAAAACCTGCACGTTTTATGATGGGAGATGTAGGATCGTTAGGTCTAGGTGCGCTTCTTGCTGTTAATGCTGTGGCTATTGGTGAGACCAGTGCTCTTATATTCTTAGGTTTTATTTTCTACGTTGAAGCAATTTCTGTACTCATTCAAATATTTTCAAAATATATTTTTGGAAGAAAAGTATTTCGCATGGCTCCTCTTCATCACCACTTTGAACTTTCTGGCTGGAGTGAAGAAAAAACCGTTATGCGCTTCTGGGTTATTCATTTTATATTCGTCATATTCGGGTTTTGGTTAGCATTACATTAAAAAAGACCCTACTCATATTAAAATAGGGTCTGAAAAAACCTTAGAATCAAAATACAAATTTTGCATAATGATCAGGTGTTAAATTTCTAAGTTGCACAAGCAGCTGGATATGCCCCGTAAAAGCGACCAGCCAAAAAGTGATAACCCCAATTCAACCTGTTATCACCAAGATTAAGGCCGCGAACGCAAGTACAACCACGGTCATCACTGTAAATCGTACCCCAAAAGGTAATATATTTACCTCTCCATTCATTAGGAATTGAATGCGGGTTGTTAAGAAAGTAATCCAGAACATGAGCTGTGTATACTTTAATGGTGGCAAGCTTTCCACGAAGTTCTTCACCAATAATGTATTTACCATCTTTTTGTCCGTCATCAAGATAAAACTCAACACTTGTAGGATCTAAGATTATCTTACCAAGAACACGATTTGGTAATTGCTCTCTGTTTGGAAGCACTGTCCATTTATCAGGAATAAAAACTGGAATATCACAATCGATACAACAGTATCCAGTTATTTCAACTTTAGCATTATCTGGAAAAATCATATTAATAATACTTAAGATTCGTTAATACTAGAGGGCTACATCGTAGCCATAGCCAGAAATCCTAAATATATTTAAAAGACTTCTGGCTATAGCCACATTGCAAGTTTAAGTGTCAATGAACTTAAATACCTTTGAATCTATATCTTTCTAATTCAACAACATCAAAACATAGGTTCTGTGTGCTCATAATTTTTCCTTACAGTTATATATTACTTAGTAATACATGTCAATCACAAGACAAACTGTTCATTTTAAGTTAGTATTTGAAAGTGCTTTTAAACACCAAAGCTATGAAATACCTTTCCTGGAATGAAACAATCATCTCTGACTTTTCAGAGAAAAATATTGGTGAAATGTATGAAAAAGGTTACGTTTTCACACGTATCAGTAGAGGCACGATGCAACAGACTCGCTCTGTTCGTATAGATTTATCCCTGAATGAACTTTCCAGTGAAAATCGTCGTATTCTCAAAAAAACTGAAGAGATCATTATTTCTGAACAAAAACTGCCTTTAAATTCCAATGAATATGATTTTTCAATTGGTAAAATGGCTAAGGATTTTTATGACACAAAATTTGGTCAATGTATTATGAGTGCTCAGAAAGTCAAAGAAATGCTTACTGATCCAACAAAAAGTAATTTTACTTCCCTGTTGGTTTACGATGCGGTTAAATCGTCAAATTCTTCCGTTAACTCAATTAATCATGAAGCAAATTCAACTGATTCAACTAATTCTGTCGAGATAACTAATACTGATGACGCCAAAATTAATCCTTCTCTCGGTTTTACAATCTGTTACAAAGATTCTTCAATAATTCACTATTCATATCCATTTTATGATCTAACAAAAAGCCCCAAAGATATGGGGCTCGGCATGATGACAAAAGCCATTGAATACGCCAAAGAACAAGGTCTGAAATATGTTTATCTCGGCTCACTCCAGAGACCGACTGATACTTACAAACTGCAGTTCGAAGGGCTTGAATGGTTTGACGGCAAGAATTGGCAGAAAGATATTGGTGAAGTGAAAGAGGTTTTGAAGAGTAAGAATGAAATGATTAAGGATTAATAAACAATGAACAAAGAATAATTAATGATCAATGAACAATAACCAATGATCAATTAATCGCAATGTTTTCATCTAAGCTATACTAAAACAACCATGAATACAACCCCGGAAAATATACCCAAGAATTTACATGTTATCGGCATTTGTGGCGTAGCCATGAGCGCTATTGCTATCGCTTTTCATAAACGCGGAGTCAATGTGACTGGTAGTGACAAAGGCTTCTTCCCTCCAGTCTCAACTGAGCTAGAAAAACAAGGTATCAAATTTTACGCTGGTTGGCATCCGGAAAATATGAGCCATTTGAACTCGGAAGACTCCGTAGTTATGGTTGGAACTGCTTCTGGCAGTCAAAACCCAGAAACATCCCTAGCCAAAGAAAAAGGTTTACCGATGTATTCCTACCCTGAAATTCTCGGTAAATATTTCTGTAAAGAAAATTCCGTTGTTTGTTCTGGAACTTGGGGCAAAACTTCTTCATCAGCCTTAATTTCTTTTGTTTTTGAGCAATCTGGTTTGAATCCATCTTACATGTTCGGCGGAGTTTCTCTTTCCCATGAATCATCAGCCAAATTGACTGACTCCAAATGGAGTGTCTTTGAAGGTGATGAATACAAGAGTTCACCAACAGATCCTCGAGCCAAATTCTTTCATTACAAGCCAACTCATTTGTTGTTATCAGCCGTTTCGTGGGATCATGCCGACCTGTATCCGACAGAGAATGACTATTTTGAAGCTTTCAAGAAATTGATTTCAATAATTCCAGCCGATGGATTAATTGTCGCTTGTAAAGATAATCAAGGTGTTGAAAAAATTGCTGATTCATTCACCAATCATAAAGTTATTTATTATGGTAGAAAAATGCCTCTAGCTTCTCTCGCTCTTAGTGGTATTGAAGATTATTACAGCTATACCAACACCAAGCAGTCTAGAGACGGTATAAGCTTCACCATTGAGCACAACAATCAATCTTGGACAGTTCATTCACCAATGCTCGGTCTTTATCAGATAGAAAACATGACTGGCTGTTTTGCTATGGCTCACAAATCAGGCATCAAAGCCGAAAAGATTACTGAAGCTATTTCCAAATTCAAAGGACTTAGAAGAAGACTTGAAAAAAGACATGAAGGAGATATTACTGTCATTGATGATATCGCTCACTCTCCTGACAAATCTCGATCTGTTCTTTCAACATTAAAGTCAATTTATTCTGGTAAAGTTATTTGTGTCTTCGAACCAAATATTGGCGGACGTGAAAGAGGTGCTGTTCTAAAATATGACAATGCTTTTAATGATGCTGACCTCGTTATCATTCCACGATTAACTAAACTAAAAGTTGCTGAAAACGAAACAGATCAACCTATGGAAGGAGACGAGTTAGCTCAAGTAATTTCAAAAACCCATTCGAATACAGTTTACATTGAAGATGATGAGAAGCTCGTATCAAGATTGGTTTCAGAAGCAAAAAAAGATGATGTGATTGCCTTTTTAGGATCACATGGTTTTAGAGGGATGATTGAAGAAACGGTTGGTAAGTTAACAATGATCAACAATCAATAACCACTCATTTCGAGGCCTTAATTGATCATTGGTTATTGATCATTGAACATTACCTATTTTCCTTCATCAACAATCTCTGACTTAACATTTCCATCGGCAGAAATCTCTTTTACGAGTAAAGTCATCCCGCAATGATTACACTCAATAACCATTCCAAGTGCTATATTTGGATAACGTGATAAATCAATTGGATTTTTACATTCAGGACAGATGCAAATTGTATTCATAGTTTTAATATTTTGATGAAACATAAACAAACATACGGTTTAAACCGTTCTTCCAATAGTACCCGAAAAAAGGTAATATGACAACACAAATTATATGCTTACCCCACTTGAACATTACCCAGATCTTGCTAAGACAATTGGCCTACCTGATATTTATTTTAAACGCGAAGATTTAAATCCATATGGTTCACACAAAGGTCGTTCTATTCCCTTTATGATTGATTACTATTATGAAAAAGGTAATCGTCATTTCGCTATTTCATCCTCAGGCAACGCCGCTCTTGCAGCCATAATTCACACAAATAAAATAAATACTGGAAATGCCCAACCTATAGACTTAGATATTTTTGTTGGTAACCATATAGCTCCACATAAGTTAGAAAAACTAAAATTAGCAAGCCAATCATTAGACAACTCAGTCTCAGCTAAAGTCGGAATAAATGATAGTCATGTCCGCATTCTCATCAAAGAACGTCCTCTTCAAGCATTAACTCAAGCTGTAGAAGAAGGTTCCAGAAGCTTACGCCAATCAACAGACGATCAGGCTCTTATTGGTTACGAAACGTTAGCAGAAGAACTAACTCAAACGAAAAACATTGGAGCAGTTGTCATTGGGACATCTTCAGGTACAACAGCCCAGGCATTAGCGGAATATTTTCTTAAAAATAAATTACCTATTCAAATACATCTCGTTCAGACTTCTTCATGTCATCCAATGTCCGATGCTTTTGAAACATTTGACGGTTCCGACGATAGATCCGATGCCGATGCTATTGTCGATCAAACTGCCTATCGCAAAACGAAACTTATACCACTTATAAAAAAGACTGGTGGTCATGGTTGGATTGCTTCTAATGATGATATTTATTCTGCACAAGAATTAGTAAAAAAACACACTGGTCTTGAAATTTCAACTAATAGCGCCTTATCAGTAGTTGGTGCTATGCAAATTGCCTATAGAGGATTTGAGGTCAAAGGTGCTGTTGTTTGTATGATTTGTGGGAAATAACCTGGCAACTAATATTTTCACAAAAAAGCAATGGGTCTTTTTGTTGGTCGAGAATGTCTGAGCGAGTATAAATTTCTTGGTAAAAAGCGAAACGAACTCGGAATCATTGCGTTATTATAGGCCAGGCCTGATTTAGAAAAATCATCTACTGGGTCCACACCGAAGCAGAGGCCTGACCTATAATAACGCAATGATTCCTGAGCTTTTTACCTAGAAATTTACCGAGCGAGTTTCGCAGACCAACAAAAAGACCCATTGCTTTTTTGTGAAAAAATATTAACTTAAATCGACCTCACCGCTTTTACAAACCTATCACCTCTTTCCTTCCTAGAACTATCTATTCCGATAGCATCAAATCCTGGACTAAAAAGTATTCTGTCGTCTTTATTAGAATGTTCAAATGCGATACGTACTGATTCTTCAATAGAAGGTGCTGAATAAATTTCTATGTCTTTTAGTTTACCTATAGACAGACGTTCCATCATAGTTCCACTTCCAGGTAGTAAGACTATTGTGTGTACATTATTTGAGAATGAAGTATACAACACTTCAAAATCACCCTTTACTTTCGCTCCACCAAAGATCAAGACTATGTTCCTACCGCTTCCTAGAGCCTTTATAGCCGTTTCTGTGGAGCATGGTGATATAGATGCTGTATCATTATAAAATTCAACGTTTTTGACCTTTTTAACCAATTCTAGGCGTCCTTTTAATGGTTTCCACTGGGAAAGCACCCTCTCTACATCTTCATCAGAAACTTTAAATAACCGTGCCGCTTGAACAGATAAAGCCGCGTTATCCCTATCATGCATTCTATTACCAGCAAATAATTTTTCTGCTGATATAAGCGAGGCTTTAGTGCGTAACATTTTCGCTTTAGGTTGAATCTTAAGACCATGCATCGCGTCAATAACCTGATCGTTAGCAATAATAAAATTATTATAAGTTTGATAAGTTAATATTTCGAATGGTGATGTATCATATGAACCTTTTTGTGGCAAAGTAGTATAGATAGCAACATGTGGACTAATTCGTATAGAATAAAGCTCTCTCATTATAGATTCAACAATTCTCAAAAGGATGATGTCCCCACTTTTAACTTTCTTTAAGCAAGATAAAATACCTTCACCAGATTCAGGGTCCATAACAAAAAACCCTTGACTATCAATAGATTTACAAGCTATCTCTAACATCGGTGCGAGCATTGATACGACAGTAGCTTTACCACAAGAACCCATAACTCCAACTACCGTTACAGGAGGTGCTTGCTTAAAAAAGAGAGTTTCTGGATATTCTATTGGAATAATCTTACTATTTTCTCCACCAACTGAATGACTATGAACCGCTTGTGCAGATTCATTTTGAATAAGAACGTTTTTTAAGAAAGAAGAATCCCGAGAATATTCATGGGACAAGATAATTAGATCCATATCTAGAAGATCATCTGGTGGAATAGAACCACATACAAAATTTGCGAGGCCAATTGATCTTAAAAATACTAAATGACCTTTAATTCTTGCTTCGCTCTTTAGATCATAAATACTAACCAAAGCACCAGCTTTAATGAGAAAGCTTACATCTTCAACCATTTCACCACAAAATCCAAGACCTATTACCGCTATCTGTTTACCTTTGAAATAGTCTCTAGACGTCATACAACTAGTTTACAGTCTGCAACGCAAAGTGCAAAGTGCTCAATTATCTTCACTTCCCCATCAATCCTTTTATTTTTACTATTTCCTGCAACATTGCTTGTAATTTAATAGAGTCGTCAGAAGAATTATCAGACTCTATAATAAAATATGATAGTCTTTTCAAAAACACACTATGAAGATCATGGAAATATTCTTCCAAAAGTTTACGATCTTCATGGGTATATTTATAAACATCTTGAGAAGAACTTCCCTTACTTTTTCCTTTTGTAGCCGGGCCATCAAGTATGCGTAATAACTCTAATGGTCTTTTTATACCATCATACAATAACGAATCATGGTTCAAAACTCCCTCCAAAGAAGGCGAAACTATTTGATAATCTCTCATTTTATTAGGGACTAATTCCCTTATAATTTAGTAATTTGCACTGACGCTTACGAATCCATTTTTCGTAATAATTACATGATCAAGCACTGTAATACCCATAATTTTTCCAGCCTCCACAAGCTGACGTGTTATCTCTATGTCCTCAGCACTCGCCACAGCTTCTCCTGAAGGATGATTGTGTGCGAGAACTACTGCGGCCGCATTACATTCTACAGCTGGTCGGAAAACTTCACGTGGATGTATCATGTTGGTATTCACTGTACCAATAGAAATAACCTCATCTCTAACAATATGGTTGTGACTATTTAAATAAAGTCCGCGCAAATGCTCCTTTGGCAAATTACGCATATCTTGCAGATGTTCATACACATCTTTTGCGTTTCTAATAGTCGTAAATCCGGTATCATTTCTATCATAAAATCTACGACCTAATTCCCCGCAAGCAACAATCTGACAAGCTTTAACTATAGGAATATCCATATCTTTGGAAAGTTTTTCCGCATCGTGTTCAGCAAGAATACTTTTTTCACCGTAATCACGAATAAGACGATTGGACATCTCCAAAACATCTTCTTTGGTTGTGCCTGTAATAAGAAGCACAGACAAAAGTTCCTTTATGTTTAAAGCCTCAGGACCTTGTTTTGTAAGCTTTTCGCGCGGTTTCAGATCAGCTGGCAGGTCGCGTATAGTAAGTGGATACTCACGATACGGCCGATCAAGAAAACGTACGTTGGCTCTTATTGCATATGTCTGCATGAGGACATTGTATCATCTTGGCGTATAAAGCCAATACTTATTAAAAAACTCTTTCTTCTACTAAAAAGTTATATCTATTATTGAAAAAGTATTATAAAAAAATAGACTATGGAATAGTTGCACATCCATGCATATCACTTGTTGTTAAATTGGTTATCGTGAAAGATTTTCTTTTAACTGCATCAATCGCTGGATAATTAGTTGAATAATAACAATATTGATCTTGGTCATTGGTAGGAAGATTATCATTAAGCCACATTTCTCTATAGCCAAAATTAGAATCCATAGTTCCTCCATTTGAATTCCCTTCAACCGTACCGTATGCACTTAAAATATAACCTGTACCATCACTTGAATACATATAACATCCATTATGATTATCAAAACTCTTAGATGTTGGATCTTTTGGTAATATAGATATGTAACTTGGTACTAATCCGGGAATCCAATTCGTTTGTGTACCAGTAAAATCCCCACCCAAAGGATGTGTTTGTGTACAACCAGGATCCATAAAAACATTATGAATTGAACCAGTACTAGGATAATTACCATTATTACTACTAGCATATAATTCAAGAGCGGTTCTTAATTGAACAAGATTTTGAATACGAGTATTATCTCTTGCTTTTGCTCTAGCACTGCTCAAGCTTGCCAAAACAACAGATGACAGCAAACCAATTATAGCTATAACAACCAAAAGCTCTATTAACGTGAATCCCTTTATTCTGACAAGTGAGAAGCGCGTGCATGTGTTTTTAGTCTGACTAATCATAAATCATTGGTTAACAATAAAATTTGGAGTTCTAGAAGGAGAAGCAGGTACCCTTTTTTCACCTATACTTGTAAATTGAGTTACTATTACGATAATAGTAAGAATAACAGCTATAATTGCCGTTATTGAGAGAATCTTTTGTGCCTGTGCGTAATCCTTGGCACCAAACTTAATTACAAGATTAGTTAAAAAAGAATTACTTTCTGTATTAAAATGAGGCACTTGGCGTGTGCCAAAGTCATTATCAAATTGAATACCTTCCATGATTAGAATTTTCGCATATTAAGAGCCCTTGTCAATAAAATTCTACATCGTCTCCACCAAAATAATATTGGTCTCACTTGCCGCCCCTACCGGCATACCAGCCACAATAACAACCTTATCTCCTTTCTTAACAAGATCACTACCTAGTGTAGTAGAGCGTACAATATCCATAATCTCACATGTATCTTTAAGTGTAGGAACAAGCATAGGATAACAACCAAAAGTAAGTGTAAGGGCGTTTAAACAATCCTCCTTATCTGACAAAACTAGAATAGACTCTGCTGGTCTATAACGAGCTAACATACGAGGAACACGCCCTTTACGTGTAAGAGCCACTATAAGAGAAGCTCCAACATTATGAGCAGCACGAACAGCCGACTGTGACACAACATCTGTAATACCGCGAGATTCTTCATATTCAGCAATCGTATCTCTTGTATATACATCCTTTTCCACACGTAAAGCTATTTTCGTCATAATCTCTACTGCTTCAATAGGAAAATCTCCTAATGTAGTTTCTTCAGAAAGCATAATAGCATCTGTTCCATCAATAATAGCGTTTGCTACATCAGAAACCTCAGCTCGTGTTGGTACAGGACTTTTTATCATAGACTCCAACATCTGTGTTGCTGTAATAACTGGCTTACCCGCAGAATTACACTTATGAATGATAAGTTTCTGAGTCAAAGGCACTTCTTCTGCAGGAATCTCTATAGCTAAATCTCCTCTAGCAATCATCACTCCATCAGCGACATTTATAATCTCATCAATATTTTCTATTGCCTGTGGTGTTTCTATTTTTGCAATAATACGTATTGGAGAATCATTCTTATCTAAAATAGCTCGTAGTTCTTTTATATCTTCAGGTCTTCGCACAAAAGATAAAGCCATAAAATCAACTTTATTTTTTATACCAAATTCAATATCTTTCATATCCTTATCAGTAAGAGAACTTGCAGAAAGATCAGCTCCAGGGACATTAACTCCTCGTTTACCACCGATCACTCCACCAACTATAACTTTCGTAATAATATCATTACCTTTAATATCAATTATCTCCAATTTTTTACTACCATCCTGAAGCATAACTGCCCCACCAATTTTCACTTCTTTCGGAAGTTGAGCGTAATTTACAAAAACCCTTTCGGATGTTCCTTCACACTCTTCAGTAGTTAATGTAAAAGTTTGTCCTTTTTCTAAAGTAATTTTATCATCCTTAAAAGTACCAATACGAATCTTTGGACCACTCAAATCCTGCATTATAGCCAATCTTTTACCAGTTTTCTTTATAACACGACGAATAGAATCTACTCTAGCTTGATGCTCTGTAAATGAACCGTGTGAGAAATTAAGTCTCATTACATTCATACCAGCATTAACTAACTCTGTAAGTTTTTCCTCACTTTCTGTTGCTGGACCTATTGTACAGACAATCTTTGTTTTTTTACCTAAATTCATTGCAAGTTTTATTAGTTATTATCAAACAATTATACCATTATCAACATCATAATTATAAGTTATTTGTTTTAGAAGCATGTTTCACAGGATCTATGCTACGTTCAAAACATTGACGTCCAGCTTCATGTTTCCACAGATCACCTAATTCTAAAATTGGATAATATTGCGGATAAGCTATATCAGAAGCATACATTGTACCACCATAATAATCCCCTCTTCCTGAAACATCACGAGTAGGCAAACTAAACTCAGCGCAAAGTTCAAAAGTAAATGGACTTTTTGAAGACTCTGGCTTTATACGATATTCATAAGATACTTTCGTTTCAGGATCAGAAGGAACAATTGTTCCATAAACAGGATCATTCAAGTCTGTCAGATTAGTTGGCAACTTCCCTATTTTCTGCCAATAACTAACCATCTGATACTGGATATTTGAAAGATCATTAATTCTTTGCTGATCAAAACGTAAGGCACGTCTAGTCCAAGGTGAACCAGCCACTATAAAACCTCCAATAATTGCCGTAACACTTATAACAATACCAGCCCATGCTAATATCTTACAGATCTTTGAATTTTTTCCACTAACATCAGTGCGCTGTAATAAATAATAAGCAAAGATAATTCCACAGATAACGAGAATAGCTAAAATCTTCCAAACAAATCGCATTGTGATTTCACCAGAAAGATAGACATTGATGAGAGCAATTAAATCTCCAACAATCGTGGCTCCAGCAAGAAAAAGTGTTAAATAAACTCTCCATCTAGAAATAAATATCGTTGCTTTTTCTGGTATTAATCTAATATCGCGGTTAATTATCCATTCTAATGTATAAAGCAGTGGTACCAAAACAACCAACATAGATATCGGCCATGCAACCGATGATGCATAAAAATCTGAAGCTAAAGCATCTGGAACTAAATAGTTAATAATTCCGAACGATAAATTTATAAGCGAAATAGCTACCGCATACAAAGCAATGGTAGCACCAAGATGAAGGAAAAAGTCCTTCGGCGTAGTTGTTGTATTCATAAGAGGATTATAACACACGACATCAAACCAAGGTTAAGGCTGTATCCTAACCAAAAATTTAGATAAATAAATTGATTTAAAAAATTGATTAAATTGAAACAGTCTGAGCTGATGAACATGTTATTGGTCCTGTAGCAATCAATTTATTGAGAAGTCCTGCATTTTTTAATTCCCATTTATTATCTTTCCATATAATCACATTATTATCACTTGGACTACTAAAAGAAGCTGTCCCATAAGATACTACATATGGAGCATCAGAAAAAATAATAGAGCATATTTTATTGGCGGTCGTAACATCAGAATGAAAAGATATTCCAACTGGTATTTTACCTAATGTGTTAAAGTGAGGCCAAACCTTTCCATTAAAATAAACTGTAATCTGAATGTTTTTTGTAGAGTCACTAGCACAATCCTGATAAAAACAACTTGCAATATAATTCTTAGGACCAGTAACTGCCGCTCCTCCTCCTGAAACAGGTTGCCATGTTGCATTACCGTATTCGTCTAAAGCAGTTAAAACTTTACCAGCAGACGGTGATCCTCCTGTAATTGTAATACTGCTTGTAAACAACTTATTTATTACACCAGTTCCAAAAACATCAAAAATAACACCTTCAGGCATTACGGAAGAAGCTCCTATGCCAGAAGATCCTATACCAAAAGCGCCTTTTTTATATTGGCTTTGACTACCAACATTAATCGGTGCATTACATGCAGGTTCCGATGCCGGACAATCTGGTGGTGAAAAAGTTGGTGCTGTCCAGTTCGCAAGAGCTGAAAGAGTGAAAGCTCCCAAAGTAAGCCCTATGATAACTGCGACACGCGAGATAATTGAATTATTTTTCATGATTTTTTACCTTACAATTGATAATTAATAAATTAAAATTCACCACCATTTAACTGTTTGTTAATAATAGCTCTCTGCTCATCATTTATAGGAACATTAGAATCCTTAAGTTGTGTCATAATTTCATTACGTGCTTCTGGCGAAATTTCTGTAGAAGATGTATTTGAAAATTGCTCATTGATTTGAGCACGCATCAAAGCTTGTTTATCAGACGCTGATTCTTCAACTGTTTGCAATTGATAAAGGTTTTGCAATATTAAAATATTGATTATGGCAATAATTAAGACACTCAAAAGCGCCACCTTCAACTTATGGTTTCTATCAACATCTAACTGCTGATCTTTATTATCTGATAGTTGTTCTGACATACTATGCAAGGTATTATCTCACACTTTACAGAGTAAGGGTATGTTTTGTGGATAACCTGTATGGTCAAATTTCCGCATTTCTCCCATTCGTCGGTGAGTTCTTTGCGGATTTCAATACTTTTGAGTCTTTGATTGATCCAATTCAAAGAATACCCTTTTGCTAAATACGTTTTCAAAGCACGAGTTATAGCAAGTTCTGGATCGGCGGTTTCTTCAAGTCGTTCGTAACCGATTTTTGCGAGCCACAGCTTGAATGGTTCAGCATTTGGTGAAGGAATAGATTGAATAAGACGAAGTAATACTTCTGTGTCAGCGGCATCTGTTAAGCGCATTTTCCCGTCAGGTGCTATCATTTTCAACCCGTTACATTTTGTAACGGTTTCATTAGAACCTTCATCAATAAGACGTTTCTTCATTACACGCCAGTAAACTTGAGGGTTATCACTATCCGTTAAAGCGGCTACCACATCAACCACAGAAAAAAACCACTTCTCCATCTTGTCATCCCAATGGCGACGAATGTGTTTGCCTTCAAAAATTGCCAAATGTTTTCCTTTTTTATCCATGCTTTAATTTTCCCATGTGAAAAATAAAAAGCAATATTGACCACTATAAATATCAATTGTGCACGCTATGGGACGTTATTAGAACACTACTCTCTAAGAATAAATTTTTTATTAACAGCTAATTGGGCGACGCGAACTTCTTCATGATCCATATATCCGTCCTTTTTTCCAAGTAACTTTTCGCAATCTACATTTGTCTGTCCTCTCA
>JBAZRX010000009.1:0-46884 GCA_041662725.1 Minisyncoccota bacterium | reverse complement strand
AATAAAGACGCTACAACGGAAGATCTTTTACAGTTTATAAAAGGTCCTGATTTTCCAACGGGAGCGGTGATGTATGGTGAGAAAGATATTAATCATACTTATGCTACAGGTCGTGGAGGTATTGTTGTTCGTGGTGAAGCTGAGATAGTAGAAGACAAGAAAGGTCAGTATCAAATTATCATTACTTCTATCCCATATCGTGTTAATAAGTCAGAACTTATTATCCGTATGGCTGATCTTGTACGTGAGAAAGTTATTGAAGGTATAAAAGGCTTACGTGATGAGTCAGACCATGAAATGCGTATCGTTATTGATCTTAAGCAAGGTTCTTATCCAGAAAAGGTTTTAAATCTTCTTTATAAACATACACAACTTGAAGACGCTTTCCATGTGAACAATGTTGCGCTTGTTGATGGTGTACCTCATACACTATCATTGAAATCAATTCTAGAAGAATTTGTGAAGCATCGTATTATCGTTATTCGTCGTCGCACACAGTTCAATCTTACCAAAGCAGAGGATCGTGAACATATTTTATTGGGTTTGAAGAAAGCGCTTGATTATATAGATCAAATTATTACTCTTATTCGTGGTTCAAAAGATGTAACTGAAGCCCATGCTGGCTTAATGAAAAAGTTTAAGTTTAGTGACAAACAAGCTACTGCTATTCTAGAAATGAAATTGGCAAAGCTCGCGGGTCTTGAACGTAAGAAAATTCTAGACGAACTCAAAGAAATTCAGGATTTGATTGCTGCTTTGAAAGAGATTCTCGGTAGTGAAAAGAAAGTTCGCACTATTATCAAAGATGAACTCAAAGAAATTCGTGAGAAATACGGCGATGATCGTCGTACCAAGATAGTTAAGCATGGTGTTAAGGATTTTAATCCTGAAGATTTGATCGCTGATGAAGAGTCTGTTCTCGTCTTAACCAAAGGTGGCTATATCAAGCGTACCAATCCTGATGAATACAGGAGACAAAAGCGTGGTGGTGTAGGGGTGGTTGATTTGGATACCAAAGAAGAGGATTTTATTTCACATCTTATATTTGCTACTACCCATAATGACATCTTGTTCTTTACTGATAAAGGTAAAGCTTATCAGATTAAGATGTACGATATTCCAGAAGGTAAACGCGCCACAAAAGGTAAGTCCGTTATGAATTTCCTTTCTCTGTCTGATGGTGAAAAAGTTACCTCAATTCTCCCTATGCCTACAGACAAAAAGACTGCTGAAGGATTAGATCTTATGATGGTTACGAAGAATGGTACTGGTAAAAAAACTTCTGCCAAACATTTCCGTGATGTAAGACGTTCAGGTTTGATTGCGATTACTCTTGATGAGGGCGATGAACTTATTTCAGTATCATTCGTTTCCAAGAATGATGAGATTGTAATTGCTACAAAAGAAGGGCAGTCCATACATTTCAAAGGATCTGATGTGCGTGAGATGGGTAGAAATGCCGCTGGTGTACGTGTTATTAAGTTGGCTGAAGGAGATAAAAAGACTAGTGGATCAGCTGATTACGTTATTTCTGCTGATGTTGTTTCAACAGAAGCAAAGAATCCTGCTTTATTCGTGATGGGAGCAAATGGTTATGGTAAGAAAACTAAACTTTCTGAATATAAAGTCCAAAATCGTGGTGGCTCTGGTATTTTAACTATGAATGTAACTTCAAAAACAGGTCCACTTATAGCAGCTAAAGTTGTTACTGAAGATGTTGAAGAGATTGTAGCAATGTCAAAGAAAAGTCAGGTTATTAGGGTTGATCTCAAAGAGATACCAACACTTGGTCGTTCTACTCAAGGAGTAAGGATTATGAAGTTAAGAGATGGAGATGAACTAGCAAGTTTGATTTGTTTGTAAGGTTTTTGTCCCCACCCTTTACTTCTTACTTTATCTCAAATGAGTTACAATTAACTCATGTTTTCTGACCCAGTTGCAAATATAACTAAATTAGGTTTGAACAATAGTATGAAGGTGGTTGATATGGGGGCCGGCTCAGGTTTCTATACATTTGAGTCCGCTAAAGTAGTGGGATCAAGTGGTCGTGTTTATGCTGTTGAAGTGCAAAAAGATTTGCTAGAGCACATCCGTTCTAGTGGTATTATGCAAGGATTACAAAATATTGAAGTTATTTGGGGTGATGTGGAAAAAATAGGTGGAACTAAATTACGTGAAGCTATCGCTGATAGGGTAATTGCTTCAAATATATTATTTCAGATAGAAAAAAAAGATAATTTTGTTCTAGAGATAAAGCGTATTTTGAAACCAGGGGGTAAAGTATTGGTTGTGGATTGGAATTCTGGTAGCCAGTTTAGTCCTAAGACTGTTGTACCACCTGCAGTAGTTCAAACATTGTTTGAAAAGAATGGTTTTAAGTTAAGTCAATCGTTTGATGCAGGAGACCATCATTACGGGATGGTATTTGCGCGAAATTAATCTTTAATAAAAACATGACGTCAAAATTCCAAATCATAACTCTAGCAATCTTTATTATCTGTATAATTGCTGGTGTAGCGGCTTTTGCTTTGTATAGAGGAAACAGTCAGAGTAATTCATTACCAGCTATAACCATTTGGGGTACATTTCCAGCAGATATTTTCAATCAACACGTTTCTACTGTAAATAATAATGAAGCTCAGAGTATTACGGTTATTTATGTACAGAAAAATCCCGATACTTTTTCTAGAGATTTTGTAAACGCATTAGCTATTGGCCAAGGTCCAGACGCTATTCTTGTTTCAGCTGATTTGATTTTGCCACAAATGAACAAGATTACTTTTATTCCGTATACAATTTTATCAAAGAGAGATTTCATGGATTCCTATATTCAAGAAGCAAACATTTATTTATCAGATAAAGGAATTGTAGCTATACCTTTCACCATAGATCCTCTAGTGATGTATTGGAATCGTGATATATATAATTCAGCTAGTGTTGCTACTTATCCACGTTACTGGGATGAGTTTACAGGTACTACAGTAAAACCTGGTTTGGTACAGAAAATGATTACGAAAGATAATAATAGTAATATCAGAAAAACCGCTATAGCTATGGGAGATTTTTCTAATATTACTAATGCTAGAGAAGTGCTTGGTTCTCTCATGCTTCAATCTGGTAATCCTATAACTGTGGCACAAATTGACGGTAGTGCTTTAAGTGCTATCGGAGCTTATTCTTCAGCGAGCACAATACCAGCATTGAAATTTTTTACTCAATTTATTGATCCAACGAACGCTAATTATTCATGGAATCGTGGGATGGTTAATGATAAAACAGCTTTCTTATCTGGTACACTTTCAACATATTTTGGTTTTGCTTCTGAACTTTCTAATATCAGAACAAAGAATGCGAATATTAATTTTGATGTGGCTTCTTTACCGCAACTTAGAAGCGGGGGAGTCAAGGCAGTTTACGGTAAAATTTATGGTTTTTCATTAGTTCGTGCTTCGGCTAATGCAGATGCGGCTTATAAAACTATCTCTTTGCTTACATCGCCAATATATATATCTGATCTTGCAAAATCCATGTATCTACCTACAGTGAGAGTAGATATTATCTCTCAAGGTTCCGATGACCCTTATATCGCTATATTCAATCAAGCGGCCCTTATTTCCAAGACTTGGTTAGACGCTGATCCTGTAGCTTCACGTGGAGTTTTCGGTACATTGGTACAATCTGTAACTAGTGGCAAGAAGACTTTTGATCAGGGTGTTCAGGATGCCTCAAGTCAATATAATTTAGTATTAAAGCAAACTGGGCAGTAATAGATAAATGAAAATGGAAAAATCAAAAATTAAAATTATTACAGTTATAGCATCGTTGCTCTTTGTTTTAATTTCTCAACCTTTATTTGCAATAGCTAGTACAGATATTATTGCTCAAAATAGTGGATCATATACGAATAATGTTGTTAATACGGTTATAATTTCTGCACCAGTTGTGAAGCCTGCGCCTGCTAGTAATGTTGTTAATATCGTTCAAACTTCTGCGCCTGTCGTAACAACAATGCCTGAAAGTGATTTTAATAAAGTAGCTTCAGATAATGCTAGTAAAAATAAAACTCCCAATTCGGATATAAATAGTTCAAGTTTTAAATTATTAATATGTGATGGTCCAGATCTTTCCAAAACAGCTGGTGGTAATCCAAAGGATTATATTCCATGTGATTTTAAGGGTATTATAATGCAAGTAAACCATTTACTTGAAATTGCTATAGTTCTAGGTGTTTTGGTAGCGATTGGTGGTTTCTGTTATGCTGGATATCTTTTCATGACTGGTACGCCAAATAATATAACTCATGGTCGCAAGATCTTTTCCAGCGTCGCTATAGGGTTTATAATAATGCTATCAGCATGGTTTATTGTTTATCAGATTCTAGTGTGGTTGACCGGTAGTAATTCAGGTTTTACTAAACTATTGGGTAATCCTTAAAATATTTAAATGAAAACATCAATACCAAAAAATTTATTTATTGCGATAGTATTAATAGGATTATTGTTTTCTGCTGGCCAAGTGGTTGCACAAGAAAAAGTTGGAACTTTTCAAGCTGGTGGCAATGTGGCACCACTACAAGCTGGTGGAAATGTCTCAGGAGATACTTTCACTCTCAAGAACCCTCTCAAAGTTGATTCTATTGGTGGTTTAGTAAAAAACTTTGTTGAAATCTTTAGTTATATTGCTATTCTATTTGCTGTCGTTGTTCTTATTTACATTGGTTTTAAATACGTTCTATATTCTGCTCAAGGTAATTCAAAAGGTATAGGGGACCTGCATTCTTGGCTACTTTGGACAGTAGTTGGTGTAGCGGTTGTAATAGGAGCTAGAGTAATAGTTGAAATTGTGATCAATACTTTAGGTTTAACTGGAACGATTAGTCCTGGAGTTATCAATAGTGCAAGTAATGCTCTTAAGCCTTAATAATTTAATTTATATAAATACAAAGTGAAAAAGAATAAATACATAATTTCAATACTGATATTAGGTTTTCCGTTAGTAGCTTTTGCGGCAGGTAAAACTTTACATGATTTGGTTAGCTCTCTGGCAATGTATCTTAATGATGCATTGGCTCTCCTCATGGGTTTATCTGTTCTTTTGTTCGTCTGGTACATTATTAAGTACTTTATTCAACCAAGTCCAGATACCAAGCGTACTGAGGCGGCCCAGTACGTTATGTGGAGTTTTATCGGTTTTTTTGTAATCTTCTCGATCTGGGGCATAGTTAATATTTTGATTTCAACCTTTGATCTTGGTACAGTTTCACCTAGATCATGGATTGATATAGATAGATTATTTCCAAAATCATAATAAATAATAAAAAACAATGAAAAAATTTGTAACAGCATCCATTATAATCTTTTCACCTTTAATTGCTTTTGCACAGGTTTTTCCTTCGGTTATTTCCAATACTTTAGCAACAAGTAATACTATTACTGATGCCGACTCTCTCGGTAGTAAATTAGCACATCTTGGTAATCTTGCGATCTATCTATTGGTAGGTTTGGCGATCATTTACATTGTTTGGAACGTTGTTATGTACATTGTTAAAGGTGATAACCCAGAAGACAAGAGCGCGGCCGGTCTTAATGTTCTATGGGGTATAGTAGGTCTATTTATCATCGTATCAATCTGGGGTTTGGTAGGTATTCTTACTAATACGTTTAGGACCAATAATAATGTACCAGGACGTTTTCCAAATGCTGATTTTATCAATCAACAGTAATCCACAGGTTATATTTTGTGCGGTATAGTAATATAGGGTATACTTGGAAGCAGTTTAATAATATTTATTAATTTTAATCATTCATATGAAAAAACTTATAGCGTCTATCGTAACTCTTTTACCTTCAGTTTCTTTTGCACAAACAAATACAATTACTGATGTAAATAGTCTTAGTGTAAAGCTAATGCAAATTGGTAATCTTGTAATATATTTCCTAGTAGCTCTTGCGGTCATTTATATCGTCTATAACGTTGTTATGTACATTGTTAAAGGTGATAACCCAGAAGAAAAGAGCAAGGCAGGACTTAATGTTCTATGGGGTATAGTAGGTCTATTTATCATCGTATCAATCTGGGGTTTGGTAGGTATTCTTACTAATACGTTTAAGACTGCTCCTAATACTCCTGTTATTCCAAGTCTCGGTTCTGGCACAGCTACTGGTGGTATTCCTGCTGGCGGAATGCAACCTCCTCAGGTTCAATAATAGTATAGTTTCTGTATGGATTCATATTTCCTTATACCTTATGCCAATGCGGCGGTCGATGCGACCGCTTTTGGCAAAATAGTTGATCCTATCATCAAAAATCTTGTGTATCCTGTGATTGAACTTATGTTTGCTGTTGCTTTAGTACTGTTTGTTTACGGGATTATCCAAATGATTATTCATGGTACAGATCCAACTTCACGTAAAAAAGGGCAAGATATGATACTTTATGGTTCAATAGGTATGTTCATCATGGTGTCAGCTTGGGGAATAATATATCTTGTTTCAAATACGGTTATAGGGGTTGTTAAGTAAAAATTACGGAAAGTAAACTCTTCTATAATTCTCGCAAGTTCGTAATTATGAAGGGTGGGCAAAAGTTAAGGCCGTTGAGTTGTAAAACTCAACGGCCTTTGCGTTACTACACTAATTTGACGACGATGCCACTTTTCTGGCAGGACTAATCATCCATACAGCTGGTGCTGTCTTGATAATTTGTCCATCGGCATTCGTTTGATTTTTGGCAATTTTACACTCCATGGTGTTAAAATCGCCGAATTCTATATGGCTACCAGATTTGTGATTTCTGGGAGCGAAGGGATATATCCTTTTGTTATCCCTATCTAGCCTTACATACCAGTATATGTCATCGGCCAGTATCCCCATATCAATCCGTTTTGTCGGATCGAAACAACTGGTGCCTTTCCACTCCTCTGTGTTGGCCTCAAATTCTTGTTGAGTGACTGCAGAACTAGAAGTAGAAGAGGTGGGATGATTTCTTATCCCTGCCACACTACCAGTCTTTTTGTATTCTCTATATGAATTCATAAATAACCATATAAAGAGTACTGCACCGATCATGTACAGTAGTGTTGAGATTTTTTTCTTTTTCATTTACTTTTTTCCTCCTTTTCCCATGTCTAATTTGAGATCAGACATAATAAGGTTTCCAGTTTGACCAGTACTTTCAATACGAGCAACTCGTTGGTCACGAATTAATCGTAAAGTTATTACTTTTTCAAGACATTCTTGTATGGTTGGCTTTTCAACCATATTGGGATCTGCCTGGTATATTGCATAGAGCATTTCAGCGGCTTTGAAATCTGTTGCATATTCTGCCAGTTCGCCTTCTCGTTGGTATTTTTCCCGAACGCGCTGTTGCATGTCATCAGTAATGTCTTTTGGCATATCAAATCTTGCTTGGACTTTTACAATCTCTATTCCAAAACTCTTTTGTTGAAAGATTCCATCTTTTTCTGTAAGGAATCGACGAAGAGGTCCAGAGATAAGCTCGCTGTTTTTGGCAATCTTTTCAGCTTCATATAAGCAACCATGCCGTTTTGACATTTCATAAACAATATCATCAAGTTGCAATATGATATTACCCATTTTTCCAGCTTGAACATAATCAACACCATCTTCTATATCTGGACGCATTGTAACTGAAACCTCTCCTTCCATGAGGACATTGTCAAGTGAAAGAATCTTCATAGGGAAGTTTTTGTCTTTATTGGTTATTTCAAATGTGACTACGCCTAAATTGAAAGGGAAATAATCAGCAAGAATCGTTCTTCCGCCGATTACAACTGATTTTCCACCAATTTCAATGAACGAACCCCATATTGTTAACAGACCTGCCGTGCGCGGGTCTGTAGGGATTGTAGTATCGCCAGCCCACCAGATTGTAATTCCAATACTTGCAATAATTACCCCTAGGAATTCTCCTGTTACTGCAAGTGCGATTCCGATACCTACGAGTGCTATAACCAAAATCAATACCCCTTTTGTTACAGGATTATTGAAAGGTTTTAGTTCTGGACTTGAACTGTTATTCATTTTGTTCCTTTGTTTCTATAAACCTCCTGCTAGGGAAGTTTTTATTAAATTATCAAAGATCGTCCTTATTCACACGAATAAGATTGTCTTTAAAATCTGTTTAATTCTTATATAATACTAGCACGTTTAGGCTATATTGTCAACATCAGTATTTCTGACATAATATCCATAATTCTAGCCATATTTTATATATCTGGATAAGAAACAACCCCTGATAGATTGTGTCTCTATCAGGGGTTTGAATAAGCCTTCAATTATTTCAATTATAACGATGAGGACGTGGAGGAAGGCTATATCCTCCAACTACAACTCTGTATGGGTCAGGGCAAACCACGTAGTTGCCCTTTGTAACTATGTACTCTGATTGAGTCAGAGCATAGTCACCTTGCGTTCGTATGTACTCAACAGGTGCAATCATCGGTTGATAATTGGATTGTTGTGGAAACATACGCTGTGGTGTGCTCGGCCAAAGTGGTGACGGTCTCATTTGATAATGAGACGTTGTGTGGGAAGCAGGAACCGAATTGGTAAGGGTAATTTTTTTCTTTTTGACCCCATCATCCATGTTGATGGTTGTTATATTACCACCAACATTTATTATGTTTCCATTACCAATAATGCTCCCGTTGATCAACACTGAAGGTGTTAATAATACCGGAGAAGCCGATTTGATTTGAAGCTTAGCACCAGCTTCAGATTCAATATACTCAAAGAATCCAGAGGGGAGTGGTGGAATAACCTTTCTTTCAGCATTATCCGCCCGGAGTTTTTCTTTAGCAACCGATTCTATTAACGCTGCCTCTCGAGCTTGTGACTCGCGCACAACTTGCAAAGTATTGGTTGCAGTTATTGTAGTAGGTTTGGGTGTTGGTTTAAGTAGCCACACCATGTAGAATAGTAGAAATACTACTATGAATACACCAATCCATAACATCAATCTTTTTATTGTCATACTAATTCCTCTTTCTCTTTCTGCGTCTCAGTGTTTTTCACACCAAAACTGGTTTTTTTGACATTTTGTGGTTTTCAAAGAAAATCACTTCTGGGCAGTATTATATACTATAAATCAATGTAAGTCAAGGATATGAATGTAGGCAGTTTGCTCCCAGCATAAAAAGCTCGTTTTACTAGTTTTTTGTGTTTACACTACGTAGCTCGCGATTAGCGAGCGAAGTAGGTTTCTTGTGTTTACACTACGTAGCTCGCGATTAGCGAGCGAAGTAGGTTTCTTGTGTTTACACTACGTAGCTCGCGATTAGCGAGCGAAGTAGTGCCGGGGAGAGGACTCGAACCTCCACCAGTTACCTGACATGCTCCTAAGGCATGCGCGTCTACCAATTTCGCCACCCCGGCGTGTTACATAATTTAATCACTTATCGTGTTTTCTGAATAGAGCTTGACACCATACCAACAAATAAGTAGATTGAGGCCAGTATATCACAAAAATTTTAATTATATGAATACCACAACTAAACGATTATTTATCATTATTTTAGGCATTATCGCTAGTTTTTCATTCCCAGAAAGCTCTAATGCTACCACTTTGAGCGCTATTTTTCTAAATCCATCAAATGGTGCGACTGTTGGGGTGCCGACAGAATTCAAGGTTCAGGTAATTAACAATTCTGGTATTCCTGTTTCAACCTCCACCCTACAAGTAAACTTTTTTCATTCGGTTTCAAGTACTACAAGTGAATATAGTACTCTAGGAACTGGTGTCTATTCATCTGATCCTCAAGAACCAGACACATTTATTTACTCATTAAATGAAGCTTATCTGAGTGGGTCTTATTACATCTCGGCAGTAGTATATGATCCGATTTCTAGTGCTTTTGGTTTTTCTGATAAGATCTTAGTTGATTTTCAAGGACAAAGACCTTTTGATTTGAATTATTCTTTTAGAGTTGGTGGCTCTATCATTGTCACTGATCCGGTTGTTTTCAATACTAGCTGGATTGATATTTCCGCAAGTTCTGATCGTAATACCAAGTCTCTTTATTACATATGTTCCGAAGGTGTAGTTCTTTGTGATGAAAACTCTGCTGTTGCAAGTTATAAGAGTGATTCATATATGAATCTTTGGTGGGCTTCATGGAATGCTACAGGGTTTAACATAAAGACTGGTGGTGATGTATACAATGTTCCTGATGGCGTCTATAGAGTACGCGCTATTATAACAGATAGACTTGGTAGAAGTGTTTCCGATTACAGTAACAGAAGAATAATATTAGACAGAACTCCTCCAGTCATAACTGCTCCGCCTATGCAGACTTTTTATATGGAACCTGGTGCTACTATGACAACTCCAAATATTGAAAAAGCTACTGCAACTGATGATGGAGGTTCTGGGGTGTATACTACAACTGCTTCTCATACAACTTTTCCATTAGGAACTACAACTGTAACTTGGACAGCCACTGATATGGCTGGAAATATTTCGCTTGCATATTCTGATGTTGGTATATATTCGTTTCCTCCTTTATTTTTTACTACTTATCTTGTTGATTCTGCAAATAAAACCTTTACATTTGTTGGTATGATCAAGGATACAATTACTGATCCAACAGTTACTCTAACTTTCACTCTGAATGGTAAAGAATATCCAGTTTCAATAGAAGTATCTAATGATGGTACTGGTTATAATGCTTGGTACATCAAACAAGAATCACTTGGTCTGATTGCTAAAGGTAGCTATGTGGCAAAGATTCGTGCTGTTAAATCTGATGGTAGTGTGTATGAACAGTCTATTGATATTACCATGACAGACGGTAAACCTTTCTTGGTTGTTAAAGGAAAAAATCCTATAAACCTATATGTTGGAAGTGTCTTCGTAGATCCAGGAGCTGATTCCAAAGATGGAAACGGTAATCCTTTAACTACAATCGTAAATGGTATTGTGAATACTGCTTTTGAGGGAGTTTATACCGTGTTTTATTCTGCTAAAGATCTTGGAAATCAATATGCTACTGGAAATCGTAAAGTTATTGTTCACAAAAAGCCAAGCGGTCCTACTTTGAGCGGGGAATCATATAGTATTAGTTCAACATCACCAGAAGTTTTCATTGATGATTCTGCTAAACTTAATTCGAATATTAATATTCCTAGTGACAATAATAATCCAGTAGCCAATCTTTCTGTTTTACTTTCAACTACTACCGAGAAAGCTTTCTTGGAAACTCCTGCTAGTTTGTATATAACAAATAATAAAACTAATTCAAAGATTTATATTCCTTTTGGAACTGTTATCACTTCAAATAATAATACTTGGAATGGTAAATTGAATCTTCTCCAATCTAGAGATAATTCTAGTGTAACTGTTACTCCAAGTTCTGGTAAAACTGCAACAGTAGATAAAGTTATAGAATTTGGCAGTGGTGATAATCTGCTTTTGTTAAGTAAGGCTGCACGAATTATCTTCTACGGTAAAGCTGGTTCATTGGTTGGAACAGTGAAGAGCGGCACTTTCACAGCTATAACAACAGTTTGTAGTGCTGATACCAAGGAGGTTGGTGATGCTCTAGCAGAAGGTGGTGATTGTAAAATAGATGTTGGTGCAGATTTGGTTGTTTATACCAAGCATTTTTCTAGTTTTGTTATTTATACTGAAACAGCTATAAGTACGGATACTGGTGGTACGACAGGTGGTACTGGCGGCGGAGGTGGAGGTGGAGGAGGTGGCGGAGGAGGCGGGGGTGGCGGCGGAGGCGGAGGTATAGGTTTTTCTTATAACAAAGCCGATGCCAATCGTGATGGAAAAGTAAATATATTAGATTTCGTATCACTTATGGCAAATTGGGGTAAAAGCGGAAGTGGTATTGCTGGAGATTTCAATGGTGATGGTAAAATTGATATTCTAGATTTTGTTGTATTGATGGCTAACTGGAGTAAATAAAATTTATATATAAACAAAAAATATTATGAATAAAAAAATTAAAACAATTTTACCAGTCGTTTGTGCAATATTTATTTTTGCAACATTATTAGTTTTTGCTTTACCTGTATCAGCGGCGACGACAGTGTCTCTTTCGCCAGCTATTATAAACGTTTCTGTGGGACAAACCTTTAATGTTGTAGTAAATATTGATCCAAAAGGTGCTTCAGATTTTGTTGAAAAAATTAGTTTGAATTATCCAACAGATATTTTAGAAGTGAAATCTTTTTCATTTGGTGATAAGTGGATGGCTTTAACTCAGCCAGAATATGATGTAAATGACACTGTAAATGGGATACTTACAAAGTCGGCTGGTTATCCAAGTGGATTTTCTTCAGCAACAACTTTTGGGACAGTTTCATTCATAACAAAGAAAGCTGGAAACGGAAGTATTATCATAGGGAATAGTTCTATCGCTTTTCAAGCAAATAGTCAGACTGCAATTGTTGGTTCTGGAACTTCTGTTAATGTAGCTTATGCTACTGTTGTTCCTGTAACAACGAAGACTACAGTTAAAGCTACTCCTAAAGTTACTTTGATTGCGACGACAACAAATATAGAACCAACTCTCAAAGCTTCTTCTACACAAGCAACGACTTCTCTTACAGCTTCTGTAAGTGAGTCTATCAAAAATAATGCTGTAAAATGGGTAGTAGTTCTAGCGGTACTCTTGGTTATTGTAAGTGCATCTTTTGCAGGATACGTTATGGTGCAAAAGGGGAAGGGATATTAATCTAGAAGTATTTAATTTATCTTGAAATAAAAAGTGAATTTGCATGTTAATTGCAACACTATTTAAAAAACTACCGTCTGCTTTTCAAAGCGTGACGGTAGTGTGTATAAATTCGTTTCTTATTCTTTCGCAAACGGACGACAAACTTTTGCTTTAGTCGCCCAGAATCTGAGACGAAGACTATTCTCCAAACTCTGTTCTAATGGTCTTGGAAGCAAGTGAAGATCAACTTTTTCGGGGGCATTTCTGAGGTTGATCTCAGAGCTTAACCACTTTAGACGTTCTTGCCTACGAACATCTTTCATGTTTTGTTTTGAAGATTCCTGTCCCTTTTGTTCTTTTGCAAGTTTAATTTTTTGCCTCTCTTGCAAATAATTGTTTAGCGGGCCAAGTAATGTACTTGTGCGTGTTAATACTTTATCTAGTGTATTAATAATCTTACACAGAATCGCTTGAAACCAGTGTTTACCTTTACACAATCTATAGGTGATAACAGAGGTTCCAATAATCGAGCTGATGATCAGGCTATACTTACCGACTAGTAACCAGTTAAATGGTAGGTGTTTAAAAAGAAGAGCAATTCCCACAATAGACCAAGATACCAGTATAGATGGTACACACCACTTGATAAGGTCTATGCCTGTAAAGAGCATGTACGTATGATTACCACTACCATCCCATTTCCAAACCCGGTATGTTTCTTCGAGTTTTAAAGTGTAGTCATAGTGCCTATACTTAGTCCAAAAGCGTCTCTCCACACTCCGCCATTCATCTATATTACTTGTCCAGAACGTGCGTAATGGTTCAATTAAAGATGAAGGTCTATAACCACAGAACAAAACCAAACAGCGTCCGATTATAGCTGAAAGTGAAGCTATGGTAGCCACAACGAGATGAATAGTTAGATAAGCAAGTGCAACTACAATCTGACCAGTAAAAGCCCACATTATCCGAGCTCGAAATTTACATTCATCTCGTGGTGCTTCGGTGTGCATAAGGTTGACCCATTGCCAAAACCATTTGCCTACTTTGCTTTGGGGTTTGTGAGCAAATAATTCCGAAGGAACTTCTATTTCAACAGAAGTGGCCGCAATGATATATGGCCAAGTATGACCATCTGTAAGTTGGGATTCATCGAGAATCTGTTTGTAGTTTACATCTGTATTGTAGAAAGGGCCATTTCGTAGATTTAATCTACTAGAGTTATATTTAATTTCTCCATTTTCTAATCTGAGAACACAGACAACAATATTGTGTATACCGGCGGAGAATAATTGAATAAACTTTACCATATCGGTAATTTCGCAGAGATAACGACGACCTGTGCATTCCATCATTCCCTTATATTCAGAATCTAAATACTCAATGATGAGTACATGCGTAGGTTCTCTCTCGGCTAATTCTTCGGATATAAACCATTGAATTGGTATAGTAGCCGATTCCATGATTTTTCCACCTCCGTTCAATACGATACGGATGTGTTCTTGAACAGTGGTTTCAACTGTGTTTACACTTTTTGTGTTCACAAGTCTTCCTTTCTTTTCGTTTGATTTTTCAAAGTTTTTCTTGGTTATGAGTAATCAAGAATCTGAAGCTGATGGTACAACTAGGATTAGATATTGTCAAATTAGAGAATTAAAGAGAAATGACTTTTTTGGGATAAGCAAAGAGGACCTCTTTTGAAGGCCCCCAAGCAATAGGCAATATCAAATCCATTCTTTGAGCGGTATCTGATTCGAAATCCGATACAAGCAAAGTGGTAATGTTATAATCGCGCTACTTACAACCATGTAAATCGGAACTATAACATTTGCCAGCGTGTATTCTGGAATCGCATAGAAGTTCATAGCCGAAGCGATGACAAATAAACTCCAGGCAAATGGTCGGTCATTCCACGGTGATTTCCAAAGAAATCTGATTGTTGGAATGCAGGCCAATGATTCAGTCAGGACGACGATGTAAAGTGCATATTGCACCAAGTTACGACTGTTTCGAACAAATATCCACATTATGAGTGATATTAGCCCAAGAATGAAACAGGTGCTATCAAATTTACTAATCTTGAAAAGGACTTGTTGATTCTGTCTAACTATTGCGATTGTTGAAATCAACAATGTATTAAGAAAAGAAAAAAATACTGGCCAAATATTACTTTTGGCGCCAGAATCTCGATAAGTTAGAAGGAGAGCAAGACCAAGTAATGTCCATAAACTCCAACTGATAATATTCGGAGTAATTTTTCTTTGATAAACTCTCAGTGAATAGGGTATGACGCTGAGAATGACTATTAGACCAGCGATTTGTCCGACAATTTCTTTACTCAAAATTTACTCCTTTGTTTTGCAATTATTTCGAACTGATTTTTTGAGAACTTTGAATACTTTCAGGTTCGAATTTTCCGCAGTTTAATTGTGAACATTTTCTACCTGGCTTTCTCTGTCTTTTTGATGGAGTGAATATATAACCTATTCTACCGGTAGTATCATGGTTGGATCTTGACCAACCACAATGCTTACATATTTCATCGTTTGATTTTTTCATAAAACACCTTTCTCTTTGTCTAAAAATAAGATAGCACTATTACAAAGAAAATCAATCTTACAATTAAAAAGAAAACCCCACGAAATACCGTATAGGTTTTCGTGAGGTAAATATGATTGCTAATTAAGCTTCTTTTGAATTTCCTGAAGCTCATTAGCAATATCTCTATTATCCGGAATGAAATTTCTTGCAATATCGATTGCGTCATCAATATAGAATGCTTCAACATTTTCCAAAATAGCCTGGATCACAATATCTCTAACATCACCAATATTTTCCACTAATGTTTTGGCATTTTCATAGTGTCTATCCCAGAGTAATCGTCCAAAATATTGCTTCTTCCAATTATCACTGGAAAACCTGCACTCTTGTGCAATTTGCATTTTTCTTTTTGATCCGATGCTAGGATCTTTCAAAGCTATTTCTGCAAGTTGTTTCCGATCTTCTTGAGTTATAGACCATTTGTAACTTTTACGCATTCCGTCGTGATCTGATGATCTTAGAAGGGTTTCGTATATTTTCTTTTCTATCCTGATACGAATATCTGTATTATCTATGTACGCATTTACCCAAGCCATCTCCTCAAGAGATAATACTTGATTGTGGCGTGTTAAATACTCGGTAAGTTCATTGAAACACTTGTTTAATACCTCATCACTCAATTGATCACGTATACTTGGATTAGTCACTATGATGTCGGTTAGAACCATCATCTTTTGAGTTGAATATGCGTTGAAAGTCGTCAACACATATATGAAAGCTTCAAAAGGGTTTTGACCTGTGAGTTGATACAACAACAAATGATTAATGTTGCGCTTCTCTAACATTTCTACAATACTCATATATTATCCTTTCCGCTTTAAGTCCGTCGACTCCTATTGATTTTGATAGAACTAATAACATTAGCTCAATACCGTTTTGTACTATATAATAAGTACAAGATATAGTCAAGTTATAAATTCTTACAATTGTCCGCCCAGTTGGATTCGAACCAACGACCATTCGCTTAAGAGGCGAGTGCTCTACCAACTGAGCTATGGGCGGATTTGATTTTTAATGAATTCTCTTCCTCGTGAAGATTTCAATTGAAGTTCTCTTTTTCTTGCCTGTGACATATCTTGGCATATTTCTGAGTACACGACAATCCATGGCCCTTTTTGTTTACGAGTGTACGAGCTTTTCTTGGAAGGAAGTAAACCATTATGCCTGTCTAATCTTTGTTGTAGATCGGATGTACAACCCGTGTATAATTTATTCGTACTCAAACTTTTTATTACATATACGGTAGCCATAAATAATAAATAAACTTTTCTTACAACGACCATTCGCTTAAGAGCCCGTCGGGTGACGGGTCTACCAACTGAGCTATGGGCGGAAAGATAAATAAAGAACAATGACTGGAACAGCTAGCAATATAACAGGTTATTGCACAGATTTCAATTATATGTAATACTGCTTCCATGGTAAATCGAATGCGTGCAACGCGATCTCATCGCGATAATAGACGTTCACATCACGGTCTTACAGTGGTAAGACTTTCTAAATGTGGCAAATGTAGTGCTTTACATCAGAGCCACCGTGTATGTATGAATTGTGGCACTTATAATGGCCGTAAAGTATTAGACCTCGCGGCTAAAGTAGCAAAGAAAGTAGTGACATCTAAAGCTAAATAGTTTAAAATAATAATATGGTTGGTGTTTTACACCCATGATGTTGTAAGTTTGAGAAAGTGTTTTGATAAAATGAAGTTCATTAACTAAAACATGGCAAATCGACACTTATCACGTTCAGTCGTACTTCAGTCTCTATTTGAATGGGATTGCCGTGGTCAGCATGATGAAGAAATCTCAGCTATTGTAGGAAGAAACTCAAAAGAATTTGCTCCTGGTATGTCAGATGTTTCCTTTGTAGATGAGCTTGTTAAAGGTATTCTGGCTAAAAAAGAAGATTTAAATGATATCATCGTTAAGGCCGCACCTGATTGGCCGATAGATAAAATTTCTCCAGTAGATAGAAATGTTCTTAGACTTGGACTTTATGAACTATTGTTTTCTGATAGGGAAGAAGTTCCAGCCAAAGTTGCTATCAATGAGGCTATTGAACTTGCAAAAACTTTCGGTGGAGAAACGAGTGGTCGTTTTGTGAATGGTGTTCTTGGTGCAGTTTATAAAGAACTTGGTGAGCCAGGTAAAGATACTGCTCCTGTTAGTAAGAGTAAAAAGATAGCTGAAATTCCTTATGAAGAAATGCCGATCCAACATCTTGGTGGGGCAGTTGTTTCTGCTAAGATGGGTGATGAAATATATTTAGCTTTCGTCCATGATATTTTCGGGCACTGGACTCTTTCGAAAGGAAAAATCGCCGATAATATTTCACCAGCAGATGGTACTATTGCTAAGGTAAAAGAAGAAATTGGTTTGGATGTTAAGATTATTGCTGATCTTGGTACTAATGAATACATCGCTAATGATCCAGAAATTGGCAAGATTAGAAAGCAGGTACATTATTATTTAGCAGAAGCTCCTTTTGGTGATTTAACTTTAGCCAAAAAACCTGGTCTTGATGATGCAAAGTGGTTCAAACTTAATGATATTTTGGAATTGAATTTTTATAATGATATTATGCCTATTGTTACTAAAGCAGTAACGATGTTAAGTGAGAAATAAACTACGAATCTACAAATTATGCGAATTACTACAAATCTACAAATAATCGCAAACACTGTGTTTCATTCGCATATTTGTAGTAATTCGCATAATTTGTAGATTCGTAAATCAACTTCTATGAAAACCTCAATAGAATCTCTAGCAAAACATATTGGTGTAACGTTTACTGATATAAATCTACTAAAAACAGCTTGTACACATCGTTCTTTTTTGAATGAAAATCGTAGTTTAGGATCAGAACATAATGAACGTCTTGAATTTTTAGGAGACGCTGTTTTGGAATTGGTGGTAACAAGTTTTCTTTTTCGTAAATATCCAACAAAACAGGAAGGAGATCTGACATCTTTTCGTTCTGCTATTGTGAATACCGTTAGTTTAACCAAAGTTGCAGAACATGCCGGTCTTAATGATTATATTTTACTTTCCAAAGGTGAGGCTAAAGATACTGGTCGTGCGCGTTCTATCATTCTCGCTAATGCCGTAGAAGCTATTATCGGTGCTATATATATGGATCAAGGATATAATACTGCCGCTAATTTTATTGCGGATAACATTTTGAATGTTATAGATATTGAAGATATTGTCGCTAGTAAATCATGGATTGATGCAAAAAGTCGTTTTCAAGAGAGGGCACAGGAAAAAGTAGGTATTACACCAAGTTATAAAACTTTAAAGGAAGTAGGACCTGATCATGATAAGGTATTTACTTTAGGAGTATTTTTGAAAGACATACAAGTTGCTACTGGTAGTGGACCTTCTAAACAAGAAGCTGAACAAAAGGCGGCGGAGAAAGCGCTTGAAGCAAAGGGGTGGTAAGTGGTAATATCATATTGGAGCTAGTCTTTATGGAAAACCAATCTCGCGGTGTTGTTTATCTCGCAGATACGTACGCATCTGATTTTTTCACCCCAGATGGCAAGGTAAGACAGCCTCAGTTGCATCATAATTCGTGTACTTGTAGAGACGGTCATACATGTCTAAAACTAAGTCCGAATTGTGGACAATGCGAACATAAATCTGTTTGCAGTAAACATTCAGAGCTTCTATTAGAGCTTTTAAGTTAACAGGAGCTTACAACCACAAATGTGGTGATACTGTTTGAAAACATTTTGATTAGTTATTTATCACACCTCTCCTCTTTAACGTTTTCATGGGGAGGTGTTTTTTATTACACTTCACGATTTGCTAAACCTAACCAAAACCGATTATGATACAATATTCAGACATATGTATCTGAAGTCCCTTGAGCTATCTGGTTTTAAATCCTTTGCAAAAAAGGCTTCTTTGCAATTCAATTCTCCTATAACAGCAATTGTGGGGCCTAATGGTTCAGGAAAATCTAATGTAGCTGAAGCTTTCAGGTTTGTCTTAGGTGAACAATCTATAAAATCTCTTCGTGGAAAAAGAGGTGAAGATATGATCTGGAATGGAGGAGGTGATATGTCTTCTAGTGCAGGTCGTGCTAATAGAGCTAGTGTAAAACTTATTTTTGATAATTCGCGACGATTTTTTCCAACGATAGATTTTGATGAAATTAGTTTGGAACGTGTTGTACACCGTGATAACGCTAATGAATATCTTTTGAATGGTAGTCAGGTTAGGTTAAAGGATATTGTAGAACTGCTTGCAAGCGCGCATATAGGCTCTACAGGTCATCATATTATTTCTCAAGGTGAAGCAGATCGTATTCTTTCTGCGTCTATACATGAACGTCGTGAGATGGTAGAAGATGCCTTAGGTTTAAAGATTTATCAGTGGAAAAAATTAGAGAGTATCCGCAAACTAGAGCATACCGATGAGAATATGAAGCAGGTGGAATCTTTACGTCGCGAGATTGCTCCACATTTAAAATTTTTAAAAAAACAGGTTGAAAAAGTAGAAAAAGCAGAAGAACTTCGTAAGGAATTGGTCATTCTCTGTAAAGAATATTTTTCAGTGGAAGAATATTATTTAAGAACAGAAAGACAACGTCTTTTGGACGCAATCGCTCCGCCAAAAAATGAATTACAAGAGTTAGATAATGCTCTTTCTATAGCCAAGAAGATTCTTACAGATTCTAAAACTGCTGATAAAAAGAGTGGCGAAGTCGTCATCCTTGAAGAGAAATTAAAAAGTATTCGTGTAGAGAAAGATTCGATTATGCGTGAATTGGGAAGATTGGAAGGGGAGATAAATGCCAATAAAAGAGCTATAGAAAAAGAAAAAGAAAAACAAAAACGTGATGAATTTAAAACTATTTACTTAAAAGATCTTGAAGATGTTGTTACAGGGATGGAATCTTTACGAGTTATAGATGATGTAAAGAAGTTATGGAGTGAGGTTATGCTGGTATTGAAAGGTTTTATTACTAGACATCGTTCAATCAACGATTCTTCATTGATTGGTGAAGCAGAAAAGGATATACAAGATCTTTTGAGACAAAAGAACGGTTTAGAGATAAAACTGCAAGTATGTACTGATTCAGAGGTTAAAATAGTTAGGGAATATGAGACTTTGAAAAATGTTATTGAGAAAGAAAAAGATACGAACCGTGATGCTGAAAAAGATGTGTTCAAGATAATTGCTAGACAAAATGATGTTAGAAATACCGTCTTTAACCTTACGACGAAATTAGAAAGTTTGGATTATGGAGAAGCTACCTTTAAAACAGAGCTTATTCAAGCTGGAACAATAGCAGGGAGAGAGGCGATTGAGTATGGGAAGTATGAAGTACGAAGTATGAATTATGAAGAGGTGGAACAGTGGAGAAGGGAAATTAGGGGGATACAAGAGGAGAGAAGAAGAAAAATAGAAAAGAGCAAGATTAGACTTGAAGATTCTGGTGGAAGTGGAGGCTCAGAGGTTATGAAGGAATACAAAGAAACTGAAGAACGCGATGTTTTCTTGGCGCGTGAATTGCTTGATCTAGAAAAATCTAAAGAAGAATTGCTCAGACTTATCACTGAACTTGATATGCGTATAGATATTGAGTTCAAGAGCGGAATTATGAAAATTAATACAGAATTTCATAAGTTCTTTTCTCTAATGTTTGGTGGTGGTAGAGCTGAATTAAGTGTAATAAAAGAAATTCGTCGTAAAAAGAAAAGTGAAACAGAAAATCTCGGAGATTTATTATCAGATACAGAATCGTTATCTGGTTTGAATACCGATAATCAAGATAATGAATCTGATGGCCCAGAAGGTTTGGAAGTTAATATTAGTTTACCAAAGAAAAAAGTTAAAGGTTTAATGATGCTTTCGGGTGGTGAACGTGCTTTGACATCTATTGCATTATTGTTTGCAATATCTCAAGTCAATCCACCACCGTTTATTATTTTAGATGAAACAGATGCTGCTTTGGATGAAGCTAATTCAAGAAAATATAGTGATATGATAGAAAATCTTTCTAAGCAATCTCAACTCATTCTCATTACTCATAACCGTGAGACCATGTCTCGTGCAGGAGTTATTTATGGAGTTACTATGGGCGCTGATGGAGCTTCAAAATTACTTTCTATTGCTTTTGAAGAAGCTGTTGCAGTGGCGAAATAAAGGTTATTCATAACCATGGAGCAGAGCTCCGCCATTTTTGTCAATACCTCTTTTTCTTACGATATGATAATGTACAATCACTGCTATGAAAGAAAAGAAAGACAAATTTTTAGCGCGTTTTTCCAATGATATAGGTATTGATTTGGGGACAGCGAATACCATGGTTTATGTACGTGGTAAGGGTATTGTGGTTACAGAACCATCTGTTGTGGCTGTAAATGAAAAGACCGGTCAAGTCGTTGCTGTTGGTCGTGCCGCAAAAGAAATGCTTGGACGTACACCAGCACATATTACCGCTGTTAGACCTCTTGTTGATGGGGTTATTTCTGATTTTGAAGTGACTGAAGAAATGCTGGCGTATCTTATGAAACGAGCTAATGAATTTTTACCAAAAAAATTACTTGGTCCAAGAGTGGTTGTAGGAGTACCTTCCGGTGTGACTAATGTAGAAGTTCGTGCTGTTCGAGATGCTACTTCTAATGCTGGTGCACGTAATGTTTACATAGTAGAACAGCCTATGGCTGGCGCTATCGGTATACGTCTTCCGGTTTTTGAACCAGTTGGAAGTATGATCATTGATATTGGTGGTGGTACTTCAGATATTGCGGTAATTTCACTTGGAGGAGTTGTACTTTCCAAAAGTTTAAAGATAGCTGGTGACAAACTTAACGATGATATTATTTCTTATATTAGAAATGAATTTAAGATATTGATTGGCGAGGCTACTGCTGAACAAGTCAAAATCGCTGTAGGAGCTGTTGTACCGGGTGATCCTTTGGAGACGACTATTCGTGGTCGTGATCTGGTGACAGGCCTTCCACGTGAAGTGATTATTACTGATTCAGATATTCGTGAAGCAATGAGCCAATCCATTAATGTTATTGTTTCTACAACTAAAGAAGTTTTAGAAACTACACCGCCAGAAATACTTTCAGATATTATGAAACGTGGTGTGCATCTTGTTGGTGGCGGTGCCCTTATCAAAGGTTTGGATAGGCTTTTATCTGATACTTTGGAATTACCTGTATCTGTAGCTGATGATCCTATGGCCGCTGTTGCACGTGGGACGGGTATTATTCTCGAAAATATCAGTTATTACGCACCAGTACTTATTCAAAACGAAGATGACATATTTAAAAACTGATAGACATCGACTTGGCAGTAGTATTTCTATTATTAGCATAGTGATTGCATGTGTTGTGATAGTTATAATTGGTGTTCAGTTTATAGCTCCACAAGTGTTACCGACTTTATTTAATAGTATGGCGCAACCTTTTTGGCGAGCTGAATTTACTGTGAATGCTGGCGCTTTGTCATCTTTTGAACAATTACTTTTGAATAATGAGAATTTAAGAAGACAAATTCTTGATGCTAATGTTCGTTTGGAAACAATAAAGAATGTTGAAAAAGAAAATGAAGAATTAAGATCACTTCTGAATCGTGCATCAACTACACCAAAAACTTTAGCGGCAGTATTAGCTCGTCCGCCTTATTCAGCTTACGATGTTCTCGTGATTGATATAGGATCTGAATACAATCTTTCAACTAGTAGTAAAGTTTATGCAGATGGAGGTGTCTTAATTGGTCGTGTGGCTGATATTTCTAAAGATTCTTCCAAGGTAATTTTATTTTCTTCATCAGGGCAGAAATATGAAGTTCTTATAGGGTCTAGTAATTTACCTGCTATAGCAACGGGTCGTGGGGGAGGGCAATATGAAATCCAATTACCACACGGTTCTAATATTATTGAAGGTGACTTTGTTACAGTTCCTTCTTTGAATAATAAACCTCTTGGTGTAGTTGTGTCAGTTAAAGTTGATCCAGTAAAGCCATTTGAAACCATAATTTTTTCATCGCCTGTTAATATTTATGAATTAAGATGGGTTCTCGTGGATACTACGAATAAACGATGAATATTATAAAAAAAAGCACAATTTGTCGTATAGTTATTGATCTTGTTGTTTTGTTTTGCGTCATTCACGGTTGGTGGTTTATCGCTTTACCAATTAGTCTTTTTGCTCTTTGGTCGTATTCTTATTACATTGAAATCATTTTAGCTGGAATTATTTATGATATTTTATTTGGATTTATACCAGAGGTAGGATTTTTGGGTTATATCGGTACAGTAGTCTCAGTCTTAATATTTTTAGTTGTTGTAATGGCGAAAAAAGTGGTGAGGAGATAGGATTTCTATTACAATAACATAGCGAAGATACAACCTTTAATTTATGAACCTATCTTTTTTTAATCGTTTTTTGCGAAACACAGCTAAGCGTGATTATTTTAAACGCGGTTATTTCAAAAGAAGAAAATCAAGCCGAGAAATTGATCCTGATGAAGTGCTTTTGGATTCTAGTAATATACCGGAATATGATACAGCGCAGATGGAAGGAAGGTTAGAAAAACCTATTTCACGCTCCATGCTTTTTTCTATAATGATTATTTTTGTACTTATGGCAGGTACTTTTATTTTACAAGCGATTAAAATGCAAATAGTTAATGGTTCAGAGTACAAAGCACGTAGTGAAAATAATATATTACGTCCTGTTCCATTATTTGCTGGACGAGGCATTATCTATGATAGAAACAATCTAATGCTAACTTGGAACACACCTGGACAAAATGTTGAAGATCCTAATACTGATAGAAAATACGCAACTTCAACTGGATTGGCTCATATACTTGGTTATGTACAATATCCATCTAAAGATGATAATGGTTTTTATTATCAAGAAGATTTCATAGGTGTAACAGGTGTAGAAAAATATTTTAACGAAATTTTATCAGGCACGGCCGGGTCACGTTTGGTCGAAGTAGATGCTAAAGGCAAAGTTATTTCAGAGAGTGTGGTTAGACCACCGGTACAGGGGAAAAATATTACTTTATCTATAGATAGTCGTGTACAGTCGGCTGTTTATCGTAATTTGAAAGATATTGCCGAAAGAGTTGGGTTTTCTGGAGGTGCTGGGGTAATTATAGATGTACGTAATGGAGAGATTATCGCTATGACTAGTTATCCAGAATACAATTCTCAAGTAATGTCTGATAAGATTGATCAAAAAGCAGTACGTTCTATGCTCAATAATCCTGGTTTACTTTTTCTAAATCGTGCAATTGATGGTTTATATACTCCAGGTTCTATTGTAAAGCCTTATGTTGCCATTGGTGCTTTGAATGAGGATATTATAGATCCTTCAACAGTAATAGTTACAACAGGTTCAATCTCTATACCGAACCCTTATGATGATACAAAGTCAACATTATTTCGTGATTGGAAAAACCATGGATCTGTAGATATGAAGCATGCTCTTGCTGTTTCTTCTGATGCCTATTTTTATGTTATTGGTGGTGGATATAAAGATCAGAAAGGTCTTGGTATTATCAATATAGATAAATATTTAAAAATGTTTGGTTTCGGTACTACGACTATGGATGGTAGCGATTCATTATTATTAAAAAAGGCAGGAACTATACCAACACCAGAATGGAAGAAGAAAACATTTAATGAAGACTGGTATATAGGTGATACTTATCATACAGCTATTGGTCAATATGGTTTTCAAGTTACACCATTACAGATTGCACGAGCGTTGGCGGCTATCGCTAATAATGGCAAACTGCTTTCCCCAACGATTATCAAAGATTCTGTTCCTCATGTTGAATCTGTAATAACGATACCTGAAAAAGATTTTAAAGTGATTCATGAAGGGATGCGTCTTTCTACACAAATTGGTACGAGCGTGGCTTTAAATGTGCCATACGTTAAAATTGCCAGTAAATCTGGTACAGCGGAGCTTGGAGTTTCTAAAGCCAATGTTAACTCTTGGATAACCGGTTTTTGGCCTTATGAAAATCCTAAGTATGCTTTTGTTTTACTATTAGAACACGGCTCAGTTCATAATCTTATTGGCGCGGCGGCGGCGATGAGACAGACATTGGATTGGATGAGTGTTAATACTCCTGAATATTTTAGAGATTAGAAAAAAGTGTTTACTGAGTATAATATTTTGCTTTGAAATCGTTGAACCATGCGGTTGAGATTGGTGTCCAACCAGCACTTACTGACTGAGAGCCATAATAAATCGTTCCAGCAGGAAGTTGCCATGTCATAGACTGAGTTTTTTTATTACCTAATATTATAAATTCTGATGGTACTGTAGTTACAGAAGTAATACCTTGTCTCCATCCTGTATATTGAGGGTAGAGTGGATTGTTGTAATAGTAAAAGGTGTAAGTAGCATAATCATTTTGTCCAAAAAGAACAGTGTAGTATAAGAGATCTGCCAAGCTTGAATTAGTTCCAGAAACCCAACCAGGTGTTTGTCTCAGATTCAAATTTTCAAGATTCATTCCAGTTGAAGGTAATCTAAAATAATAAGCTATATCCCCAGTTTCAATTTTTACTGATAGACTAGAAACCCCGAAAGTATTTCCATTATTAAGTGATGTTGTAAATGCTGTTCCATTTCCGTCAGCGGTGCCAGTGTTTAAATAACTATATGATTCACCGTCAGGTGATCTAGGAATAGCAGGAAGAACTTTGGCAGTTACAAGTTGTCCCATGGCGGTCTCATAAGCGACACTTCCTTCTACAGCAGGTCCTATCGTAGATCCATCGCCTATATCAGTAGCATAATGTCCTTCTGCTGTTTGGAAACTACCAGGTCCTTCACCATTGTTACTTGATTTGTATAATTCAATAGCTGTACTTATGGATTTTACTTCCACCATCTTTTTGGCGTCGTTAGCCTTGTCTTTACTACCACTAAGTGAGGCGAGTACAACTGAAGATAAGGTTCCGATGATGGAGATGACTACAAGGAGTTCTATTAAAGTAAAACCATTATTTTTACTGGAATATAGCTTATTTTTCATCTTGTTAAAAATATATAAATAAATTATACATCAATATTAACACGCTTTCAGTTTTCATAGCCATATACGACCAAGGTAACATATTTATGGCCTATCTGTATCAATTACGATAATTTTTTCAATGGTCTATAACCGAGCTTGAATTCAAATTGGTAATTTGGTATTATGATAGCTTACAACGAATTAATTTTTTTCCAATAAAATGTCAACTGAAGTTCAATATCTTACCAACGAAAAGCATACACAGTTAAAAGAAGAGCTAGAACATCTACGAATTGAACGTCGTAAAGAAGTGGCAGAACATCTGGAATACTCCAAGAAATTGGGAGATCTTTCAGAGAACGCTGAATATCATCAAGCTCGTGAAGAACAGGCAGAACTAGAGGATCGTATTGGTAGACTTGAGAATATTCTGAAAAATGCAGTAATGATTGAAGCTGGTAACTCAGATGTTATTACTATTGGTTCTACATTTCGTTTGCAAAAGGACGGAGATAATAAAACTTATATTTATACTATAGTTGGTTCTGAAGAAGCTGATACTACACAGGGGAAGATCTCCAATCTATCTCCGTTGGGTTCAGCTTTACTAGGTCATAAAAAAGATGATAAAGTTACCGTGAATACTCCTAATGGTAAAGTCGTGTATACTATTGTTATCATTAAGAAGTAATTATTTACCAAGCATCTTTGCTGATTAGCGACCGATAAAAAAGAACTAATTTATAATTAATTCATGTCTTCACTTGAAGAAATCCGCACAACCCGTTTGCATAAGGTTGAGCTTCTGAAGAAAGCTGGCATGGAAGCTTATCCAGCCAAAGTTCCACGGGATTTTTCTCTTGTTGATGCTAAAAAGGATTTTGCTTCAATTGAACAATCAAAAAAGATTGTTTCTTTGTCAGGACGTATCATGGCTATCAGAGGCCAAGGAGCTATATTATTTTTAATTTTAGATGATGGCACAGCTAATTTCCAAGCAGTAGTGAAAAAAGATGTTCTAGATCAAAAGTTATTTGATTTGCTTACGCAAGCTGTTGATATTGGAGATATCGTCAGTGTTACCGGTACATTCTTTGCTACACAAAGAGGGGAACAAAGTGTCCTGGTTACTTCCTGGACAATGGCGGCAAAATCTCTTTTACCATTACCAGAAAAATGGCACGGTATTACTGATCCTGATGAAAAATTTCGTAAGCGTTATTTGGAATTTATAATGGACAAGGAAGTACGTGACCTATTTTATAAAAAGGCACAATTTTGGAAAGTAACACGTAATTTTTTTGAAGAAGAAGGATTTCTTGAAGTAGAAACTCCTACTTTGGAGACTACGACCGGAGGTGCAGAAGCTGTTCCTTTCAAAACTCATCATAATGACTTTGATTTGGACGTTTTTATGCGTATTTCAGTTGGAGAACTTTGGCAAAAGAGATTGATAGCTTCTGGATTTCCAAAGACATTTGAGATTGGTAGGGTATATAGAAACGAAGGCTCAAGTCCGGAGCATATGCAAGAATTTACCAATATGGAATTCTATTGGTCATATGCTGATTATGAAGATGGTATGAAATTGGTTGTAAAATTATATCGTAGACTAGCTGTAGAAGTTTTCGGTACAACAAAATTTAAATATCATGATCATGAATTTGATCTAGCTAATGATTGGGTGAAAATTGATTATACAGAAGAAATAAAGAAACAAACTGGGATTGATATAAAAGAGGCGAAAGATATTGAGATAAAAAAGAAACTTGAAAGTCTTAAAGTTTCTTATGAAGGTACAAACAGAGAACGTCTCATTGATACTCTTTGGAAATATTGTCGTAAAAATATTGCCGGTCCAGCTTTTCTAGTAAATCATCCGAAATTAGTGGCGCCCTTAGCAAAATCTGTTTCTGAAAATGTAAATTCTTCAGACACAGCGTCTCTAAGCACGGCCGCAACTGTCCAAATGTTCCAACCTATTATCGGTGGTTCCGAAATTGGTCGTGGATATTCTGAATTGAACGATCCGATTGATCAAAGACAAAGATTTGAAGAACAAAATAAATTATTGGAAGGTGGTGATACAGAAGCCATGATGCCAGATTATGAATTCGTAGAAATGCTTGAACATGGCATGCCTCCAACTTGCGGTTATGGTTTTGGTGAAAGACTTTTTGCAGTGCTTGCGAATAAACCTCTTAGAGAAACACAAATGTTTCCGTTGATGAAACCGAAGATAGGGTAAATTTTTCGAGGCCTCGCCTCGAGGCGAGGCCTCGAGGTTATCCACACGTTATCCACAGAATTGGGTATTTTTTTGTGGTAGGAAAAAACCAATAAGTGGTATAGAATATCCATCAAGTGGGAAGAAGTGGTAAATAAATTATAAATAGACTTTCTCATAATTTAAATTTTGAAGAGAGCTAAAAATAATTTAGAAGATCACACCATTCTCGCGGGCATATGATCATCGGGCAATTCAATCACACTATCGATGACAAAAATCGCCTTTCCCTACCTGCGAAGTTTCGTCAGGAAATGGGCGAGAAGGTGGTTATCACGCCCGGACTCGATTCCTGTCTTTTTATCTTTTCGGTAAAAGAATGGGAAAAGATTGCGGAGCGTTTGTCAGTGAACGAAAGCTCGATACTCCAGGCGGACAATCGCGGCTTCAACCGTTATCTCCTCGGGGGCGCGGTTGAGGTCGAGATTGATGGAGTAGGTCGCATGCTTTTACCAGAGCATTTACGTGAACAAGCCAAGTTGAAGTCAAAAGTTGTCTTCATTGGTGTTAAAGATCGTGCAGAGCTCTGGGATGAGGCGACTTGGAATACATATCGCCATAATGTGGAGCACAAGGCAGATGCCTTGGCAGAAAAACTTGGCAAGGCCGGCATGATTTAAATTTATGTCGGAAGTCAAGCAAAGTGTACACGAGCCAGTTCTTTTACATGAAGTAGTTGAACTGTTAACTAGCAATCATTTAAAAGTTAACAGTAAACGATGGTTTCTTGATTGTACCTTAGGTGGTGTCGGACATACTTTAGCTATTGTTAAAGCTTTGGAAGGTAAACTAAACATCATTGGACTTGATAGAGATGAGAAAGCTATAGAACGAGCTAAAGATACTTTGATTGACCATCCAAAGCTAACTATGTCTGGAAAAGTTATTTTAGAATGTGAAAGTTTCAGAAACCTAGACAAGGTTTTGGATAGTCACCACGTTAAAGGGGCAGATTTGATTCTTCTTGATCTGGGAATTTCCTCTGATGAACTTGATAATTCTGGTAGAGGATTCACGTTTCAAAAAGATGAATCATTACTGATGACCATGGGAGATCCTAAAGGTTATCCGTTTACAGCAAGGGATATCGTAAATGATTGGGATGAAGAAGTTATTGCAGATGTTATCTTTGGTTATGGCGAAGAACGCTTTGCAAGGAGGATTGCTAGAAATATAGTCAATTATCGAACTAAGAAGAAAATTGAGACATCTGGCGAACTGGCGGAATTAGTGAAGATGTCAGTTCCAATATTTTACAGAAGAGGTAAGACTCATCCAGCGACGAAAACATTTCAAGCTTTGCGAATCGCCGTGAATGATGAACTTAAAGCATTACAAGAAGGTTTAGCAAAAGGGTATGCAAGGCTTAATCATGGTGGCAAGATGGCAGTGATTTCATTTCATAGTTTAGAAGATCGTATAGTGAAAAATTTTTATAAAGAACAGTTGAAAAATGGTGCGCATATCATAACTAAAAAAGCTATAAAACCAACAGATCAGGAAATAGCAGAAAATCCAAGATCTAGAAGCGCAAAATTGAGAGTAATTCAGAAGATTCAATAAATAGTATTCAATCTTCAGTAAAACAAAGTAAAAATGACAAAAGCAATTGCACAAACATATAACGTAGTAAATGAATACAAGATGAGAATATCTTTAATATTCATGGCAGTTTCTGTCATAATGATGCTTTTCTATATAACGAATGTTTACTCGGTTATTTCACATACTGTGACTATTCAAAAAATAAACGCAGAGATTACGGCCATAGAGAAAGTCGTAGAAAATTTAGATGCCCAATATTTGGGACTTTCAAGTAAGATTACTCCTGATAGTTTGAATATATATGGTATGAGTCAAGGTAAGGTTAGTGAATATATTTCAAAGACATCTTACACTGCTTTTGGTAGAGCTGTGAATGTTAGCAGTGTAGCCATGAGTGCTCATGAATTCTAAGCAAAAGTTGCGAACAAAAATTATTTTTTTCCTGATAGTGATCGGGGCGGTTTTTATAGCCGTCTCTTTATATTGGATACAAATTGTGAGAGGTGACAAATATGCTATTAAAGCTGATGAGCAGTATATTAAGCAATCGGCTACTACTTTTGATCGTGGTTCTATTTATTTTTTATCAAAAGAAGGAACTCGTGTTTCGGCGGCGGCCCTTGGTAGTGGTTATGTCTTATTTGTAAATCCAACATTGATCGCAAGTCCGAGTGCTACGTTTGATGCACTTTCTCAATATATAAAACTTGATAAAACAGAATTTATCCGTAGAGCATCAAAGCCGAATGACTTATATGAAGAATTATCTAAACAAATTTCTGAAAAAAATGCACTTTCTATAAAAAATCTTGGTTTGGCTGGTGTTGGTGTGAAGAGAGAAAATTGGCGTTCATATCCTGGTGGTTCTATGGCGGCACATGAAATTGGAATTATCGGTGAAGATGCAAGTTCTACTGTAGCTGTTGGAAGATATGGTCTAGAAAGATTTTATGAATCAGTTTTATCAAGGACCGGTGCGAGCTCTAATATGAATGCTTTTGCCCAGATCTTTTCTGGTGTACGTGATTCTGTTTTCGGAGGTGGAGATGATGCTAAAGGCGATATTATCACAACAATAGAACCAGCAACACAGAAATATTTAGAGAAAATTTTAAGTCAAACATCGGCCATATGGCGTCCAGATGAGATTGGTGGCGTCATTATCGATCCTTCAAATGGAGAAATATTGGCGATGTCTTCTTTACCAACCTTTGATCCGAATAACACTGCACTTATAACAAAAATCAGTGTTCTTTCAAATCCTCTTGTTGAAAATTCATACGAAATGGGATCTATTATGAAACCTCTAACCATGGCGGCTGGTTTTGATGTAAAAGCAATTACACCTAAAACAACTTATGATGATACCGGCACTATTATTTTGAATGGAAAAACTATCGGAAATTACGATAAGAAAGCTCGTGGTATTACGAATATGCAAGAAGTTTTGAGTCAGTCTTTAAATATGGGCGCGGCTTGGGTTGCTCTTAAAATTGGTAAAGATGATTTCGCTAAATATTTTTCAGATTTTGGTATTGGTTCAAAGACAGGTATAGATCAACCTAATGAAACAGTAGGTATCGTTGGTAACTTGAAAAGTGGTCGCGACGTTGAAATTGCTACTGCCGCTTATGGACAAGGTTTAGCTATTTCTCCAATTGCTATGACAAGAGCACTTTCTGTTCTTGCAAGCGGTGGATATTTGATCACGCCACATTTGGCAAAAGAGATGGACTTTATGAATGGTACGACGAAAATAATAGAGGTAAAAAAGGGTAAATCTGTTTTGCGTAAAGAAACTACGGACGAAGTTACACGTATGCTAGTTAAAGTAGTAGATGAAAGTATGTCAGTAAAACATCCAAATTTACGTATGGAGCGTTATAGTATTGCGGCAAAAACTGGCACAGCACAAATCCCAGATCATACGAATGGGGGATATTATTCTGATAGATATTTGCACTCTTTCTTTGGTTATTTTCCTGCTTATAATCCAAAATTCTTAGTATTTTTATATCAAGTACATCCGAAAGGAGCGGAATATGCTTCGGAGACATTGATTGAACCATTCGGCGAAATAACTAAATATCTGATAAACTACTACAATGTGGCGCCAGATCGATGATGTTTGATTGTTAAATTTCCCATGTCTATAATCAAAAAAATACTCATATTTATACTAACGGTAGAATCGCGAATGATAATTCGTAAATATAAGCCATTTGTGGTGGCTGTAACTGGTAGTGTTGGTAAAACTTCTACGAAGGATGCGATTTATTGTGTACTAAAGGATCAAAGTAAATTTGTAAGAAAAAGCGAAAAAAGTATGAATAGTGAGATTGGTTTACCTTTGACGATTATCGGTGTAGCAAATGCTTGGCATAATATGGCTGGTTGGATGAAAAATATTATTGCTGGTTTGAATTTAATTATTTGGAAAAAGGATTATCCTGATTGTTTGATTCTAGAAATTGGTGCAGATCATCCTGGAGATATAAAAAAAGTGGTGAAGTGGTTACATCCAGATATTGCGGTTATAACTAAAGTAAGTAGTACACCTGTCCATGTGGAATTCTTTAAATCGCCAGAGCAGGTCTTTGAAGAAAAGGCGGCTTTAGCTACAGGTGTGAAGAACAATGGGACACTGGTATTATTTGCAGATGATGAAAAAGTAATGTCACTTGCGAATTGTTTGATTGGTGGAGTTAAAAATAAAGTTGTTACAGTTGTTTCTTATGGTTTGAATTTTACAGCAACGGTTAAAGGACTTAATGATCAAATAATTTATGAAAATGGATCTATAAAAGGTCTTTCATTTAATGTTGCTACTGATTCTATGACTGCACCTGTATTTATACGTAATGTAATTGGAAATGTTTATATGTACCCATTACTGGCGGCTGTTGCTGTTGGTAAAGCGCGAGGTGTGACGCTTGAGCTAATGGTTAAAGCATTATCTGACTTTGAAGCACCTCATGGTCGTATGAATGTTATTTCAGGGATAAATGGTTCAACTATTATTGATGACACTTATAATTCTTCACCTGATGCAGTTATGTCTGCCTTAGAGACCTTAAAAGGTTTACAATGTAGTGGCTCAAAAATCGCTATTCTTGGAGATATGATGGAATTAGGCAAATATTCTGCTGAAGAGCATCGCAAAATTGGTAAAGAAGTGGGGAAGATTGCCAATCAATTGATCACTATTGGTCAACGTTCTCGCGCTACAGCGGAGGAAGCTGTAAATAATGGTTTAGAGGCTTTATCTATTCATTCATTTGATACTTCCAATGAAGCATCTGATTTTGCGCGGTCAATCGTAAAAGCTGGTGATATCGTTCTTGTTAAAGGTTCACAATCTGTGCGTGCGGAGAAAGTGGTGAAAGTGCTCTTGAAAGAACCGGAAAAAGCAGATAAACTGCTCGTACGGCAAGAAAAGGAGTGGTTAGAGAAGAAATGATACTAGTCACTTTTGGGAGTTTCAATGGGCCTGCCCTGCGAAGCTCCGACCGAAGGAATGATATCGGTCATTCTTGGGAGTTTCAATGGGCCTGCCCTGCGAAGCTCCGACCGAAGGGATGATATCGGTCATTCTTGGGAGTTTCAATGGGCCTGCCCTGCGAAGCTCCGACCGAAGGGAGGAGCGTAGCAGGGCCCTATCGTCTAACGGTTAGGACGGAGGCTTCTCAAGCCTCAAATCAGGGTTCGATTCCCTGTAGGGTCACCACCACTTCGTGACTTGCAAAGCAAGTCACTACGCGGTGCTTGCACCACTTCGCCCCACGGAGCACCTCACTTCGTTTGGTGCTCCGTGGGGCTACGCGGTGCAAACACCACATAAAAATGAATGTGAATTACAAAGGTTATTAACAAATAAAATATACGGCATGTATTACACTTACATTTTGCAAAGCAAAAATGATGGTAGTTATTACATTGGTGTTACATCTGATTTGAAGAAGAGACTTAAAGAACATAATTCTGGTAAGTCAAAATATACATCTAAAAAAACACCGTATGTCTTGAAATGGTATTGCTGTTTTGTTGATAAAAATAAGGCCTACATTTATGAGACATATTTGAAATCTTCGTCCGGCTACGCATATTGGAAGAAGAGGTTTGTTTGATTGGTGTTAATGTGGGGTTGTAAGTATTTCTGATATACTCTCAAACATGAAATGGATACTTTTTATTTCTTCGTTTGCTTGCGTATCAATTTCTTTGAAGTAAATTATGTTACCAATGAAATTATTTTTTAAATCGATGCTTGAAACTCTCAAGTCTGTTCCTGGTTATCAGGATTATTTAAAGTTTTTAAATACACGACAAGATAATTTCGATTACGAAGCTGAAATAATTGCACTTTACGAGATTAACAAAATTGAACATCCGTTAATTAAAATTTCATCTCAAGAAGATAATAAACCAGAAGGTCTTATTTCTTTTGGATCATCGCCTGGATTCATTGAGGCCGCTTATATAAGAGATCCTATGTCTTCAAATGAAAATCGTGAAGGAATAATTAATCAATTAAAAAAGTATTTTTCATCTTTATGCCTTAAACCATCATCAAATGATTGTCAAATAATGGTTATTATTAAAGATCGATCTGAGTTATTGTGCGAAGAAGATTATATAGAGTTGAAAAGATTATTTCTCAACGAATTAAGTAAAAATTGCAAAGATTTTTATGTGTCTCAGAAAGGTATTGTATTACATTATTATTCTCCAAATAACATTATTTTATCTCCAAACAACAGTTTTAATCCTGTAAGTATTAAAATTAACATGTCGGAATATGTAGATTTTGATGCCGCTATTCTATTTCAGAGTGGTGGAATAATAATATATAGTAACCCAACAACCGATCTTGTTAAAAAGATACTAAGTAATCTTCATAAGAAGAGATCTCAGTTTTGTAGTAGTGATTATCAAAACTATCTGCACGTATATTATTTTTTTGTAGAAAGTCTTTCACCTCCTCGTATGGAGAGTGCTTTTAGGGAGTATATGCCACGAATTGGTGAGGCTAGAAATAATGAAATAATTATTGTATCGAGTTTGTTTTTTAATGAACAACACATTTTAAAACAGTGGAAAAAGTTTTGTGCAGTAAGCGAAATACGACAAAAGATAAATCTTTCTAATCTGATATTGGAAAATAATATAATGGGCTTTGAATATATGTGATATGACTGTACTTATAGTTTTTATAAGTAAATATTTAGTTGTATGTACAAAAAAGACCCATTGATATAATCTTTGGGTCTTGTAGAAATGGTTACTCACGTTATTTTCTCCTCCGAAGAAATATAAATATTCCTCCAGCAAATAATGTAACAATGGATTGAATCATAGTTGATGTTTCAGGAATTGCAGAGGATGTAAAAAGAAAACCATGAGTATCTCCGGTGGCATCCTCGTAATAACCAACAATATTATTTCCATCAATATCTCTTATTGCCGTCATTCTTGATCCGGGTACATCAATAGTGGTCCAACTTGTCCCATTGTAGAGAAAACCATGATCACGACCTGTTGCATCTTGGTAATAACCAACAATATTATTTCCATCAATACCTTGTGCTCCAGTCCAAATCGCCCCAGGCATATCAATAGTAATCCAACTTTGATTTTCATTGTTGTAAATAAAACTATGACCAGCTCCAGAGGCACCGCCGTAATCGCCAACAACGTTGTTGCCAGAGATACTAGATGGGTTGCACCGAACGATTCCAGTTGGCAGATTAAGAGTTATCCAGCTTGTACCGTCGTAGATAAAACTATGAAGCCCACTTTCATTACTATATTGACCAACAATATTATTACCGGAGATACTTTGTATTGTAGTTGAATTTGCTCCTGGCACATCAATAGTAGCCCAACTTGTTCCGTTGTAAAGAAAACCGTGGGTATTTCCGAGGAGATCACTATATTGGCCAACGATATTTTTACCGTCAATTCCATTTGCGTGTGTACCATTACCACCAGCTGCTTCGGGTGCGTTAATTCTGTTCCAACTTACTCCGTTATAAAGGAAACTTGGGGCGGCACCACTTTCCATGTATTGACCAATTATATTATTGGCAGAGACACCGTATGCTAACGTTATAATTGAGTTAGGCATATCAAGCGTCGTCCATGACTCAATTACCGCACTGTTTAAACAAAACGGTATTATCGCTAAACAGGCGATAGTAGTTATCTTTTTCATACTTTCCTTAGGTTTATTGTGTTGTCAAATCTGAAATTTAGATTTCAGTAACTACTGATAGAGTACAATTATAAGTTATTTTTGTCAAACTCACAGTGGTAGGAGCCTTGACGTGACACAGAAAATCTATAGTATTTGCAAAAGAAAGGATTTGATTTTTATGCTCGATAATTCTCAAATAATCGAAGCGGTCGAGGGTGCTGCTAAAATACGTGGAGATCTTCCGTTGCCACGTGACTTTATTTCAGAGGCACTTGAGAGAGTGAATTCTGGTAAGGAAATTGTATTAAGATACCCTACAGGCAGACCATCTTTGAAGGGTGTTTACGATATTGCTTTACGTCTTTACAATGAAGCACTTCAAAATAAATGATCATTACTAGGGATTGGAACATTAAACGTTTCGATCCCTTTTTAATAAGAGTTTCATATTTTAAATTACCAATATAATATAGCTCGCACCAATTTTATTTTCTATACTATAAAATCTTAGGTGGGTGATATAATCCTATATATAACAATATGCACGACATAAACAAAAAAATCATAGTTTCTGGCACTAAAATTTCAGTTGTCTCAGAAGACGGTCAAGATTATTTGTCCTTGACTGAAATGCTCAAAGCCAAAGATGGAGATTTTTTCATTGCTGATTGGCTCAGGAATAGGAATACTGTTGAATTTCTTGGAATATGGGAGAGCATAAACAACCCTGATTTTAATTATGGCGAATTCGCCATAATTAAAAGCCAAGTGGTAAAAGAGGTGGATAACTTTTTTATGACAATACATCGTTCCAAACCTCGTCAACATCTTTGTTTTTATTCCAAATGTCAGTGATTTTGTTTCTAAGCTCTTGGTGTTGCGGATAACCTTTATCAATTTCACCACACATTAACTCAGAGCATTCAATGTTTAATAGTACGGTCAACGCTTCCTTGATATCATTATATTTTTCCATGCCAATTTTACGCTCCACTTCTCGGCCAAATTTATGCCATGTATAGAAATGCCACAGTTCGTGCATAGCTACAGCATTCACATTAGTTTTCCTTGCCGATACATAAAAATATCTTTCATCAAGTCTGTAAGGAAAGCGTCCTGTAATCGTGAGGTAAGCGCTTATTGTATCCATGATACTTACACCGAAAACCCGTTCAGCACATTTTTCGAATCTCTCACCTATTGAATCCCAGTTCTTTTGAATAGTTAAAACATCCCTTTGCGGGTCTAACTTATTATCACGGATAAATTTGCGTACAAATTCACTAACTATTTCTCTGTTGCCAAGATCTGAAGTATAGGCAAGCAAAGCTTCGTATGTTTTTGTTTTGCTCCCAGGTTGATTTTGCGATCCACCACCCTTTGAAAGGAGGCAGTCAATATCCTTATCTTCATTGTATGAGAAATTTACTTTCATAATCTTTGTAGTCGATATTTGCAATGTGACAACTAGAAATTATCCATGAATTTTCTTCATTGAATCAAAATCTATAAGTTCGAGATCCCATGCATCTCTTCCTTTTTTCCAAAGGATCCAATCTTTATAGGGGGTTGTCTCTGTTATCTCACCTTTTATGGGATTATTTCGTGGGTCTGAAGTATCAAATATGTACCATCCATCAGCAAGCTTGATTTCCACAACAGAATGAACCATTTTTTCTTTCTTAATTTTTACAAATCTTGTCTCTAGTCCGAGTGCGTTACATAATGCAATAAAAAGCACAGCTAAATCGGTGCATGCTTTTCCTTGATATACAAAGGCGTTATCTAAAATCTCAGACGCAGTTCTTTTCCAGCGAATGGATTTCTCATGTTCTTCTGTTGTTTTATCATATGGCCTAATTTCCAATTTTGAATACATAAGATCACGTATCGTCTTAAGAGTATCTGAAGTAATAGGTACAACGATATCAGCTACCAATGCCTTGATTTTGTCCGAGGATTCAATTTGTGTTTTATTCATATAAAAGCATTATACCTTTTATCAAGAAAAAAGGGAGAGATGCTTGGTAGCTTCTCTCCCGTGCGGTGCTGGCCGACAGAAATTATTCAGTTGTCGCCATCACTTGGTCCAGAATGACAATCGCAATTACAGTCACAGACGCAATCACATTCGCATGCCTTGGCTTGTGCTATCGTTGCGATTGGCGAATCGGACTCGAATAGGGATGTAAACCCATTTCCATTCATAGTACTGATTTCCTCCTTTCATTTTTTACTTTACCACATGTCTGATGAAAAGACCAGAGACAAATTGCTGAGGATCCAGCCCCTTCCAGTCTATCGATGCTGTAGCAGTTTCATATGACGTGTTGGGTAATAGCTGATTGAGAATGCTGTATCCTCGTTGATCAAGCAAAACTCGTTCGCTACTACCGACGGCTACTACACCTCCAAATGCTCCTTGTCGTATTTAAAGGTGACTGTTTTGAAACGTGGCAGTTCCACCCTTGATGACGATTCGAATGAACTCCTTATAACCTGTTCCATTTTAAGAGCATGCTCCGGGGTTGCGTATGGATCGAGCTTGTTTACTCCACCTCCCCTTGTTTTAGCTTCCATCCTACATCCTCCACAACAGAGAGGTAAAAGTACGCAAACCTTACATTCATCAGGAATATTTTCTCCCTGACGCCATGGATCCATTCGTGACCAGACAGTAGCTAGATCCTCGATTAAGAGGTTTCCGCACGATTCGTCAAAATGAGAACATGGTCTCACGGTGCCATCGTATGACACAGTCATTGTAGTCAGACCAGCACAACATTTCCTTGAAGTGAATTGTATTGGATCGGTGACCCCGTGTAATCCACAATAAGGTGTTGGCTCAAGAGCATCGATATCAAGACCAAGCTCTTTGTTAACTTGGACAAGCGTATTCAGATATTGAATCAGCTGATCCCTGCTCAAAGCGAACTTTGAGAAGTCTGGACAATTTCCCGGGCAACCAGCTCTTGTTGCCGTAAAATTCGTTATCCCGAGACTTTTTACTAACTCCGCCGTGCTACGAATGTGGGCAAAGTTTAGTTGTGTGATCACCATATTAGCAGATACGTTAATACCGGCTGATTGCGCATTCTTTATCCCAACCATAAGTTTTTTGAATGAACCTTGTCGCTGAGTCAATTTGTCATGAATATCAGCTGTTGGTCCAAGAACTGAGGTTAGAATATGTTTAAGTCCGGCTTCTGCTAACAACTCGGCTTTCTTCAGTGTAAGCAAGACAACATTTGAATTCATGCTGACACCTATCCTTTTAGCCTTCGCCGATCTGATGCAGGTGATACATGTCTGAAAATTCAACAATGGTTCACCACCAGTGACTACAATGTTAAAGACTTCCGAATCACTGAGTTTCTGGACGATGATTTCAGCGTCAGATTCTCGAAGGATTCCTGTATTGGGCGGTTTATCGTGACATGAATTCCTCCAGAAGTTGTAACAATGCTGACATTCGTTTGTGCACGATGGCGTGACTTCAATTTGCGTGTTTAGCGGAGATTTTAATCGTTTGAACATACTATGCCTTTCTTGAAAATATTTGGTTTTTTTTGGTTCTTTTATCTGATCTAATAATAACATATGAATAGTCATATAGCAATATTGACATGAATATGTAATTGTTCCATATAAATCTATTACTGCATACACTTTTTTATAAGAGCTTCATATTTTAAATTACCAATATAATATATCCTCTGATATACTCTCAAACATGAAATGGATACTATTTACAGGTACTTGGAGACGAGCAAATAAACAAGTCGAGGAAGATGTTAGAAATGCCGTTAGAGAAGTTATTGCTCGTGGAGATGGTGTAGTTACTGGTGGAGCAACCGGCGTTGATTATTTTGCTATGGATGAAACGCTAAAATTACAGCCAGATTGTTCAAAACTCAAAGTGATAATTCCAGCTTGGCTTGATGATTATATTTATGATTACTATACAAACTGGTGTCACGCTCCGATCACGAACAAAGATATAGATTTGATGGTGGATATTTTGAAGAGAATAAAAGCACTCAATAAGGATCATTTGATTGAGATGCCTTTCAAAGAAATTACCCAGGAACATTATTTTATGAGAGACACAGAGGAGGTTAAAATTTCTGATGAAGTTTACGCGTTTCAAGTCAATAAAGGTGTTGGTACGCAGGATACAATCGATAAAGCCAAGAAAGCTGGGTTACCTATCACGGTTCATAAGGAATATGTGGTTTAATATAAACAACTTATGGTTGATAAAAAAGATTGGTCTGAATACTATGATTTTACAAGAGCACAACCACCACGAGAGTTGCTCGTGGAAGCCCTTTCATATGTTAAAGATACAGGGAAAGTGATTGATATTGGTGGCGGTGCATTGAGGGACACTAAATTACTTCTTCAAAAGGGATACGATGTCACCGTCATTGATAGAAGTCCACTATTAGAAAAAGAAGCGAAAGAAATAAAGAGTGATAAATTACACACTATTGTCACTACATTTGAAGATTTCCAATTTCCAGTTGATGAATATATTTTGGCTTCTGCAATGTATTCTTTGCCTCATTGTGAACCAGAGCATTTTAGTCAAGTGATTACAAATATCAAAGCATCATTGAAAAAGGGTGGAATATTTTGCGGGCAGATGTTTGGCGACCACGACCAATGGTCAAAGACTGTTCATATGACATATCTCACAGTTGATAAGGCGAAAGAATATTTAAAGGATATGGAAACTATATTGTTTAGAGAGGTAGAGACAAAAGAAGGAGAAACAAAACATTGGCATATTTATAACTTCATTGCACGAAAGATGTAATTAAATTTTTAAAATGGAAAATATAGAAAAACCAAATCAACTAGAACTGAAAGAGCAAGCAGATGTCTCTCTTTCGAAAGCAAAAGAAATTATTTTAAATTCTATCCCTAATGATGAGATTGTGTCTATTTATGTAAAAGGAAGCTATGTTCAAGATGAATTACAGCCTGATAGCGATGTTGATGTTGTGGTTATTTTGAAAAGCGAGGAATATCTTCTTGCTGTATACGAATTGACTGAAAAATTTGGAAAGACTACAAAACCACCTTTTCAGATTGTTGCTTATACTCTAGAAGAATTACAAACAGGTAAGTGGTCTTCAAACAGAACCAAAACCCCAACTACTATAAGCGCTTTTGTTAAACATTTGGACCAATTTCCTCTTCTTTATGGCTCAAAGCCAGAGGGAAAGTTATTTACTCGTACAGACATTAAAGATTTAACAGCTCTTATATCAGCTTTTGAGAAAAGCTTTTTACCAGATTTCGAGAAGGGGATTTTCAAGTTCAGTGAAATAGTGAAGTCAGTTATGTGGCTTACAGAGCGTGAGCAGAGAGCCCTTGGTATAGTTCCAGATTATTCTTGGCAGAAATTATCAGACTCAATTAAGGATGAAAATCATATTATACATTTAGCACTCAAGTTGAGGAGACAAAAAGAGGTATCAAAAGAAGAGCAGGCTGTGTTTATGGAAAAGCTAAAAAACTACTTATCTTCTCTTAAGGAAAAATATCAAAAGGAGAATGATAAGAAATAATTTATTAATAAGAATCACTGTTCTTTAGTGCTATAATCTTAATATGGACCGGTTTATTAGATATTATGTAAATAACCGCAGTGGTTTTACGCTTATTGAATTACTTGTGGTGATTTCGGTTATTGGAATACTTTCAAGTATTGTTCTCGTATCCGTGACTTCCGCTAGAGAAAAAGCACGCATGGCTGGTGCTCAACAATTTTCTGGTGCTCTTTATCATGCCGTTGGAGATAAAGCGATCGGCGTATGGTCTTTAGAAGAAGGCTCGCTTACTGTAGCGAAAGATACTTCGGGATCTAATAGGAATGGCGTTATTAGAAGTGGTGCTTTATGGTCTTCAGATACTCCTACTAGTAGTGGTTTTTCATTGCAGTTAGATGGTGCAAATGATTATGTTGAAATTCCTTATTCCCAAGATCTTGAATATGCTGGTGGGGATCTTAATTTATCAATTTGGGTAAAACCTAGTACTACCGAAACTGATAGCGGTGATTTATTCTCAAAGCCATGGAATGGTTCAGGACAGTATAACTACCGACTGGTTATGAATACTAGTAAAACTCTAACTTTTTCTCTTCTTGGAGCTACTTCTTATTCTATTTCAACAACAGTTTCTTTGCCTGCTAATAAATGGTCTTTTGTCGTTGCAACAGTGGAAAGTGGTACTAATAAAATAAAAATCTATATAGATGGAGTTGAAAAGGCTTCCGGTACTCATTCTATTACAAACTGGGTGCCTACTATCGCAAAAGCTAATCTTCCAGTTGCAATAGGCACGTTGTATCCTTATGGAAACAATTTTACTGCACCTACATATTATTCATTTGGTGGTTATATAGATGATCCAAGGATTTATAAGTGGTAGTTTTAATAAGCATATTGACCTACTAGATTGCTTGTCAGAATAAATTAAAAAAGACCTGTATTTCTTCCGATTTACAGGTCTTTTGATTTTGAACTACTATGTCTCACCGCGCCATTGCACGACTTTTTGCACCGATATCTCTTCGATATTGCATGCCTTCAAAATGGATTTCCTCAACACCTTTATAGGTATAATAGATTGTATCTCGAAGATTCATACCAACTCCAGTTACACCGAGTACACGACCTCCGGATGCAACAAGTTGATTGCCAACAATTTTTGTTCCTGCGTGGAAAACAACAATCCCAGGAATAGATTCGGCCTTATCAATGCCAGTAATCGGTAACTTTCTTGTATCAATAGCCGATGGATAACCAGATGAAGCTATCACAACGCAGACAGCAAAACCAGGATGCCATTCAATTTCTATTTCATGAAGTCTTCCTTCAACACAGGCCTCAATTATATCAAGGAGATCTGTCTTCAGAAGCCGCATGTAAACTTGTGTCTCCGGGTCACCAAAACGAGCGTTAAACTCAAGAGTTGTTAGTTCATGCCCCAGTACTTTGAGTCCTGGATATAATAAACCAACAAAAGGTGAATTATTTTTCTGAAGTCCTGCAAGAATGGGTCTGACAATACTTCTACCCACAACATCACATTGATCAAACCATGGCACCGGAGCGATCGCTCCCATTCCGCCAGTATTAGGACCTTGATCGCCGTCAAAGATTGGCTTGTGATCTTGTGCTGATGGAAATAACTTGAATGATTTACCATCACAAAAAGCATGGGCTGATATTTCTGGCCCGTCTACAAAACCTTCAATGATTACTTGATCACCAGCTCTTCCGTGAGCTTTTATTATCATAATTTCACCGAGAGCTTGCCTAGCTTCGGAAAGATTAGAACAAACGTAAGCACCTTTACCAAGAGCAAGGCCAGATGCCTTGATAACAATTGGAAGATTGTTGTGTCCAAAATGTTTACTTACACATTCGATCGCTTCGGTATATTTAATATAGACTTCAAATGGTGCTGTCGGTACCCCACAATCTCCCATAAGTTTCTTTGAAAACACTTTGGATGATTCAATCTGAGCCGCCGCTTTGGTCGGACCAAAAATCTTCTGACCCTTTGCTTGAAATGCATCTACGATACCGAGGGCTAGCGGATCATCTGGACCAACGATAGTTAGATCGACTTTTTTCTTGAGGGCAAAATCAAGTAATCCATTAATATCTGTAGCTATCAATGGAACATTTTCAGCTATCTGACTTGTACCGGCATTACCTGGGGCTACATAAAGTTTACCAAGTCTAGGTGATCGTTCGAGTCTCCAAGCAATTGCATGCTCACGACCGCCACCTCCAATGAGTAATACTTTCTTTTTATCTTGACTCATAATTTGATTTCCTTTTCTATTTTTTATTGTTAGAGGTCTATTTCTATATCTGATATTACTCAGAATTCAATAAAAGACAAATGAAATTTAATCTTTGATGTGGTAGGTACACTCTCTTTCTCAACATAGTAAAAGTGTCGAGATTTTCGACACTTTTACTATGTTGCAAAAACATGTGTGTACCCTCCGAGCTCAGCTCCTAAAATTTGACATAAATATGTAGACAATGTAAAGTCTTACTGAATTTGTATCTCTACTAGACAAAAAAGAAAGTAGAGCAAAACGAGAAAGGATACCGAATGTTAGAGTTAGACAATGGTAATCCAACGCCATTCAAACAGCCTTTTTTATGCCTCAAACTAAAAAGAAGGCGAAATGGTTGGTATGTGGATGTAGATGGAATGCTTGATCTATACGTCACGCATGACCATAAACCAACCCCACTTCTCATAAAGTTATGCGCTAGATTACGAGACTGTGGGTACATTGTTACCCATTTTGGTACTTACAAAGGTTCAGCTGGTCCAAGTCACATTTTAAGAGCAGGCTACCTTTTTGTCAGAATGTCCGACAAACTTGAGCCTCGTTCTGTTTTATGTGATAAAAAAGAAGAGCCAACCCCTGGAAAAACCCAGAAGGAACAAAAACCTTTGGAGCTAATTTATACTACGGGATATTGGTAAAATTCTGCTCCCATTTCACAAAATTCCTGACCATAACAATGTGGCGGGAATTTTTTAGTATAGTAGGTACACTCTTCCTGTAAAGTACCCTTGACATCGCTTTTATAAAGTGCTATTGTTCAAAAAGGTCTAACAGTCCTTACAAACAAAAATAACAAAAATAAAGAAGAGAGGGACCTTATGAAGAAAATACAAGAGGAAATTGATGTCGCCTCGGCGGTTAGAAGTTGGGTTAATAACCGATTCGTTATGCGAAGCGGCTTCTATGCCGGACGGGAACCCAGTGAAAACGATCTCAATTCCAGAACCCTAGAGATGTTCTATTCAGGTTTGAGGAAGGATATCAGTCAGGAAGCGGCCACAAATTTTGTGCGATTTGTCAACAAGCTTCATGACCTGTCAGCATCAGCATTCATTGTCGCTTTCGAGAATTTTTGGCAGGCAGGCTGTACCACAGTTGACATTGCCCAAGACGAGCGTGATCGATCACGACTAAGCGGCAAGGGCAAAAGGCTTGAAATGGAAGCTTTCTGTGTGATGGCCGGAAGTCTATTCGGTGGCGAAAAAATGGATGAATCTTCTATTATTTCAGCGTCGAATAGAATCAAGCACGCATTTATTCAAAGACATATCGCTGAAATTCCCGCCGACGAGATAGAAAAGTAGAGATACGCGGTCATATTGGTGAGTCGAAGTCATTTTCACAAATTGTCATAGTACGAAAGCACTGTGACAATTTTTTAATATAATAGTTCCAAATTCGTCCCATTGAATTAAATAGTAATATCAATAAGCTAATGCTATATTAAGCAGTAATAATATTCCAAAACATATGCTGTGTAATATTTATCTACGAAAAGATATTGTCTATATACCAACAACAGGCCGGACTGATGCTGGTTTTTATATAAATATCGATCCAGTTAATGTTATTCATGTCACCGATACAGAAGTTTTACATTCTTCAATTAAGAACATGCTAGATAAAGGAAACCCTCAAATTCCCACACCAACTCGAAATACATTTCCTAAACCAGTACTGCTTAATTATGTAAAAGTAAAGTCTTGGGCACAATTTGAAGATGGTGCCATATGTTTTGAAGTATTTGAAAAAGATGGTTTATATAAAATTCAGCAAATGAAAAAATCAGAATCAAAAGGTTGGGAAGATAATCCAACGAATGCTGAAACATTTACATCTCAGACGGAGGTAGACACTATTGTGCAAAAGATCGTGGAGTTGATACAGTCAAAAAGCGAAAATATTAAAATAAATAATAATATCTAGTTACCTAATACTATGAAAAATAGAGTCAAAATTGGAGACATAATTGAAATCAAAACAAAAAAAGGTCTGGCTTACGCTCAATTTAGCCATCGTCACGCTCAATACGGAGCGTTAATTCGTGTGTTGCCTGGTTTTTTCCAGGAGACGCCAATTAACTTTACTGAATTAGCAAGTATTAAAGAATCATTCGTTACATTTTTTCCACTCCAAGCGGCAGTTAATAGAAGTATTGTTCATGTAGTTTCTAACTGTAAAATACCAGACTTTGCAAAATCGTTTCCATTGTTCAGAACAGGTATCGAAGACTCTATTACTAGAAAAGTGAAAGTTTGGTGGCTTTGGGACGGTATTAATGAATGGAAAATTGATAAGCTTACAGATGAACAATATAAACTACCTTTGCGTGGTATTTGGAATGACACTCTCTTAATAGAACGTATTGAATCAGGTTGGACACCAACTAAAGACAAATAAAATTTAATCTTTGATGTGGTAGGTACACTCTCTTTCTCAACATAGTAAAAATGTCGAAAATCTCGACACTTTTACTATGTTGAAGAAACATATATGTACCCTCCGAGTCCAGCCCCCATTTAGAATGAGAATTCCTTGCGCTTTCCAATAGATATACTATAGTTAACCATAACTGATGACCCGGCCAACACCGGCGAGGTGAAGAAAGAAAGTCGAAAGACAAGTAGAATCTTCCGGTTTAGTACGCCGTAGCTCCGAGCT
>JBAZRX010000008.1:0-50613 GCA_041662725.1 Minisyncoccota bacterium | reverse complement strand
AAAATGTGAACCATTTTCATTATCTCGCAATTTTTCACCTACACAAACAATTGGAGTTAGACCTGCTTCAAGTATAGCTTTAATTCTTTTTGAAACACTTTCATCAGTATCACCACGTTCCCTTTCTTCAGAATGCCCCGCAATAACGTAAGATACACCAATATCCTTTAACATATTAACACTAACCTCCCCCGTATAAGCTCCTTCTTCTTCAAAAAAAACGCTTTGCGCACCCATTTGGAAATTAGCAACCTTTTTCTTTGGCGTACAAACGGAAATAAAAACTAGAGGCGGACATATAACCACATTGGTATGATCCAATTTAACAGCGACGCTTCTAGTTTTCACAGCAATACGTTTTGCTTCTTCAAGAGTCGTCGGATTCATCTTCCAGTTACCTACAACAAGTTTTTTTGACATACACCTATTGTACCATTAAAGTTCGCGCCAGGAGATAACTTGATACTGATTCGTAGCCTGTGGAAAAGATGGTGGTGGACCATATAGAAAGTTAGCATCATAATAAATATTTCTTATATCGTAGCCTGTATTATCAGTATAAGCGAAGCCGTAACGTATATAAGTAGCGATCATCCCATTTAAAGTAATAGAATTTCTTAAAGAGTAGTTCGTACTACCAATTGTACATTCGTCTGAATAATAAAATCTTCCTACACGGCCTTTTTCTGCTACTAATGCACCATCTATACGAAGATTATTTGCACTCATCATTCCGGCATTTATGTTTCCTTGAGCAATAAGCCCAATAGAACTCGTACCATCATAATCAGAGTAAATCAGATTGTCATTAATCGTAATATTAGAATTTTTTGCTGGATCAGTATTGCCGATAATACCTGCGACAACAGTTACACGAGCGTTTTTTATCGTTCCATCAACCCAGACGTCATCATTAACGAAGATAACTCCATTAGAAGGTATAGAAAAATTACCGAGAGATGTTTGATTGGAAGAAATAGGACTTTTTATACTCCAAGTACCCCATTGTGTTTGACTTTCAGCCGTATTATCACTACCACATTTATTTTTACCATTACCAGGAGGAGTCTGCAGGGTAATCACTTTGTACATATCATAACTAGTCACTCCATTCGTTACTTTAAAAACAATATGATACCCTTCTGCGCCTGAAGCCAGCCACTCTTTCCCACCAACTGCTGGTTGTGCTAGCTCTTGAAGTTTTGTAAGACCAGCTGTAAGCCCAACGAAATCAGCGGCTGGCACAGGAAATTGGCGACCTGCCATAAAAACATCCGGACGATTTGGTACAGCTGATGGAGGATGTGGATCATCAGTTCCCGATGTTGTATATACACCAAATTGGCTTGAATTATTATCAGGATCTATATAAGTAGCTTTAGCACTAGAAATAAGATTATGGGCTACACCATCAAATCTTATTCCTCCATTAGCTTGAATAGGCCCAAAAACTTCAGTTCCTTCTCCAAATCTTATATTATCGTTAACAACAACAGCATATTTAGCTAAAGATGGAATAGCCATCGTTTTTTCAATTGTTCTAGTAACAGTAGAAGATGCAAGTGTACCCACGGAAACAACTTTTACTAGAGTAGAACCAACTATTGGCGGTGTAATAGTTAAAGAATAGTTACCAAGTAGATTACCATCCTTATCATAGAATTCGTGAACATAAGGGCCTGGTCCACCTGTACTATCTGTATAATCGTTAGGAGCTTGAGCTAAATGCCACTGATAATAATCCGCTCCTGCTTCTGCAATTTGGAATGCCTGCTCTCTAGCAACAACTGTTCTTATACTTCTAAGCATCGTCGCACCCCAATTAACCAAACCTATAATAACAACTACCGCAATAGCCGCAAAAACAAGTACTGAAACAATTATATCTCCTTTGTTTCTTAATCTTCGTAGTTTTGACCACTCTCTTTGAAGTTGATAGACAAAAAAAGATCTTAAGAAAAACGAGACTGATTTAGTTTTGCATTTTGCATTTTGCATTTTGAGTTTCTCTTTTAAAGATTATTTTTTACATTTCTCAAATTAACTTGGACTGTATAAATAACTGGTAATGGTGATCTGTTCGGATCAGTATCTAAAGATAAACTAATTTTAATCAAACGAATACTTGTAATTGATGCTGGCAAAGTTAATGGTGAACTCGTACCATTATAACTACTATCAAAATACTGGAATACTGGGATAGAAGTACCATTGCGCACATCAACAACTAATGTAGTTGTTGCTTGATTGGCATAATTATAGATTACAGGTGATCCTGAAGGATGAGTTACGGCGCGATACAAGGTCGTACCTAGTAAAGAATAAGTTATTTGTTCAGTTGCTCCATCGTTATCGTAATCAGAGAAAAAAGATAAAGTTGTACTACCGACAGTTGCTATAGGATAAGAACCGTTTGCTCCAGGTGCTATCTCACGCAATTCTCTTAATATAGTTTTTAAAATGGCTTGGGCATTTTGTGTTGTATTTAATGAACCAGAAATAGAGCTGTTATACGAAAAAATATTTACCTGAAATGTACCGATGGCAACCATAACAACCCCAAATATTGCTACAGCGATGAGAACTTCTACTAATGTCATTCCTCTTTTTTTCATATAATTCATTATATATTAAAGTCCTATAGTCACCTTATGTTCTTGCCAACCACTTATCACTTCCACAGAACCAGAATAAGTCGTATATCCTGCTTTTGATACAGATAGAGTATAGCTACCAGCAGAAAGACCCTGAAAAAGGACTTGCCCAGGAGGGATACATGATGATGTATATGCAAATGATACATCAGAAACTATTGGAGTAACCGTTGCTGTATTTGTAGAAAGATAAGCCATATATCTAGCAAACTCATTACCGTTATTATTAGAACTTATATTCGTTCCTGGTACTTCATAAAAAGTACCGACGGTACCATCTGGGCCAGTATACAACCATACCGTAGATGTTGAATTTGGATTTGTAGCAAACTGAAACTTCACACTTTTTTCTCCAGATAAAGCCGGCTGACTAGTTGGTGTCCATGAAAAAGTATAAAAATTACTAGAAGTCCCTGTATCAAAAGTTGAAGACTCAAGAGTAGCGGCAATATTAGTATTATAAGAACCAAAAACTTCTTTCATAAGAATATCTCCTGAAGAGGTAGCTGTATCTACTTGATCATTATCTAACCAGTATTTATTTGGACTCGTAAAAGTACTTTGACCACTACCACCTGACCAATCTGTCTGTGATATATAACCTTGTCCTGTAGTCTTTGTTTCAAAAAAAGAATTTGGTCCTGAGAGTTCCACAGTAACACCTGAAACCGGCAGTTTACTTATACTGTCTTCCACTGACACCAATAAACTATTCAAATTTTTAGGAACTACTACCAGTTGAACATTTTGAGAATTGTCAGGATTAAGAGTAAATGGACTATAAGGATTTATCCCCGCCACATCATAAGTTGTACCTGTTGGTATTATCGTATAAGTATCCCATTCCATATTATAAATATTACTGATACCAGAACCATCAGTAGATACATTCTGTGAGTATTTAGATACATTCGCGCCAATTTGCTTTGCACCAGTTAGAGTGAAAGTCATATTACCTGCCGGAGTACATAATGGTGTCACGCTGGAAAAATGTAACGTGCTTAATTTATCTATAGCAAAGCTAGCCTGACTAATCTCTTGATTTAAAACTGTAATATCAGGCTTTACAGGATCAGGATTACCAGATCCACCCAAAGGATAAGTGCGATCTTCAGAATACCCCGACTTATTAACTGTAACTCTATATGTATTCGCTCCTGGTGGCACCCCGATTATATTCAATAAACCATCATTATTCGTAACATCAGTATTTGTTATTGTTGAAGTAGCTATACTCTGTACAACAACATTAGCATTAGGAATTGGTTGACCATTAGCATCAAAAACTTGAACAACTAATGCTCCACCATTACCAGCCGATTGCAAATTTGCTGGAGAGACCTGACCAGTAAGTACGACTGGTTGAAAACTTTGACAATTTGGACAAGTTACTTCTACTTCAACTAATTTACTACTAGCCTGTACTGTAGAAGTAGATAAATTTATATTACGAACTGTTAAATTAACTGCAAATTCAACACCTCCACGAGTTAAAGATTGTGTCTGAAAAAGTATACCCTGTGGTATACCATTAGTAAGTCCAACACTGACATAAGGCATGTTACGAATTATTTCAAACTGTTCGTCAGCTAGATGAACTGCCAAAGTACGAGCCTTACTCGCATTAGCCAACTTAAATAAATTCGCAAAGGCACCATAAGCTGGTACAGCCACCACAATAAATAGAGCTGTGCCCACAAGTACTTCTATTAAAGAAAAACCTGATTTTCTTTTATTTTCATTCATTTTATCTTGTTTTTTAAGTTTTTCTGACACTCTTATATAACATTTACCAACGAATACATCGGCTGAATCATTGAAATTGCAAAGAATCCAACTGCCGCACCAATAAGAAGAATAAGAAAAGGTTCAATGATTGTAGACATATCTTTGGTTTTTTGTTCAACATCATTTTCAAAATAACGAGCTACTCCAAGAAGCATTTCCCCTGTTTTTCCTGTTTCTTCACCAACACTCATCATTTCTGCAAAAAATACAGGATACAAATCTGTGTGTTCATTGAAAGTTTTTGAAACCAAATCACCTTTCTTTATAGAAATAGCGGCATCTTCTAGGACTTTACGAAAATGTACATTCTGTACCACTGAGGCAGTTATATTAACAGACTCAACGACATCCACTCCTGAACCAAGTAATGAAGAAAGTGTACGAGCCGTCCTAGCTGTATTTACTCCTTGAACCAGGCCTCCAATTACTGGTATTTTAAGGAAAAGAGCATGCAAGATTATTTTGCCTTTTGTTTGAAGTGAAAACCAGTATAAGAAACCGACAAAAACAAGTAATACTGCAAGAACAATTAGTCCTTGATTCTGAATAATATTACTTACATCAACAACCATTCTAGTAGTAAAAGGTAATTTCACATTCAAATCAGTAAATGTTTTTAACAGAGTTGGTATAACAAAGATAAACATAAGCACCGCGATAATCACCATAGCGGTAACAATAACCGCTGGATACATAAGAGCTCCTTTGATACGCTTATCCAAAGAATAAGCACTGTCCATTTGAGTAGCAATTACTTTTAATGACTCAGCTAAAGTACCAGATTGTTCACCAGCATGAACCATTGCAATGAAAATCGGAGGAAAAACTTTTGAATGTTTAGAAAGTGCATCTGCAAACGTTATTCCTCGATCAATTTCAGCAATTAAATCTGTAACAATTTCCTTCCAAACTTTATTTTTAGTTTGTCTTTCCAAAACTGACAAAGCTCTAGAAAGGGCCAAACCAGCTTCTAGCATAGCCCCCAGATTACGTGCAAAGTTTATTTTATCAATAGTCTTTACATGACTAAATATTGATAATTTCATATTAAAATTAAATCCCCCTGTTATAGTTTTCTCTTTAAATTCCACCACTTCATCACCATGCTCTCGTAAAAGTTTATAAAGTTCATAGCGATCAGCCGCATCCTTTTCGCTGGAATAAATCTCACCTGTTGGTTTTTTAGCTTTAAATGTGAAGTGGGACATGGTAGTTAATTTAACAATTCTACAATTGCACAATATGACAATTGAACAATTGAATAGTTGCGGATTGTATTAATTGTGAAATTGTCATATTGTAGAATTGTATTATTCTGATACTACTCTCAACACCTCCTCAATCGTCGTCAAACCCTGAACACACTTGAATATGCCATCTTCAAGCATAGTAAGCATGCCTTCCTTTTTAGCCTGTGCTTCAAGTTCATTAGTGGTAGCATTCTTCATAATCAAATCTTTTATTGATTGAGACATCTTTAATACTTCATGAATACCAACGCGACTCTTGAAACCGTCATCATCATTACCTGGAACTGGCTTCCAGAAAGTAACCTTGTCCCAAGTATCATTAGACTTCACAACTTTTTCTTCTTTAAGAACATTTAAGACATGGTCAAGATCTACTATTTTTCCTAATTGTGCAAATTCAGCTTTTGAAAGTTTGTATTCTTTCTTAGAATCAGTTAAACGGCGAACTAGACGTTGTCCAATAACAATATCTAGAGTTGAAACAAGTAGGAAAGATTCTACTTTCATATCTAAAAGACGCGGTATAGCTCCAGCAGCGGAATTGGTGTGTAAAGTAGAAAGCACAAGGTGGCCAGTAAGGGCGGCGTTCACAGCCAAAGCCGCTGTTTCATTATCACGAATTTCTCCAACCATTATAATGTCAGGATCCTGACGAACTAATGTTCTTATACCTTGAGCAAATGAGAAACCTATTTCTGGTCTTACATTTGTTTGATTGATACGAGCCATTTGATATTCAATAGGATCTTCAATAGTTGAAATGTTTACATCAGGCGTATTCAATATATCCAACATTGTATAAAGTGTCGTCGTCTTACCAGAACCTGTTGGTCCTGTCATAAGGATCATGCCTGTAGTTTGATTTACAGCCTTATGTATACGTTCCAAACCTTCCCCATGAAAATTTAAATACTCCAAAGTAAATCCGGAAATACTATCACGCAATAGACGCATAACTATCTTTTCACCATAATATGTCGGCAATATTGAAACACGAAACGAAACTTTTTCATTATTTATATCAACTTTGAAACGTCCATCTTGAGGTAAGCGCTTTTCATCCAACCTTAGATTAGAAAGAACCTTTATACGCGCAGAGATGGAAGTACCAGCCTGCTTCGGTAGTACCATGGCATCATGTAAAAGTCCGTCAATACGATATCTGACCAACACTTGTTCTTCCATTGGTTCAACATGTATATCGGAAGCGTTCTGTAATATAGCGTGTTTAATCAAAGTATCTACAATACGTACCACTGGTAAATCTTCCGCAGTCTTTTTCAAATCTGACTCTGAAACTGCCTCTCCTTTTTCCTCAGATATCATCTTAAGCGAAGCTGTCTCCTTCTGAATAATATCGCCAAATTCAGCCTTAAGACTCTTTTGGTACTGAACAAGTGCTTCTTTTATAGAATCAGTATCAGTTAAGCGCGGTAAAATCTTTAAATTAACTTTCTTTTTTATGAAATCAATAGCAGATAAATCGTTTACATCAAGCATTGCAACCTCTAACGAAACATCTGTTTTCTTAAAAGCTACGATATTATGTGTACGCGCAATCGGCTCTGGTATTAATGATAATGTTTCAAAAGGTATTTTACTATTTTTTAAATCAACAAAAGGAATGCCTAATACATAAGCCTGCATGCGACGTAAATTATCAGCATTAATTTTGCCTGCAGATACCAAAACATCACCTAAGTGTTTATTTGATTTTTCACTTTCTTTCTTGGCATCTTCAATATCTGCTTTGGATACCAATCCAGAGTCAAGAATAAATTTATAGAGCTGGGTATCTTCTACGAACATATTGTATGTATTGTAACATTTCCATGTTCTTTAAGTTATACACAGTAAAGATAAAAATACCCCGCTCACTATTTAATTCAGTGGCGGGGTAAGTCGGTAAATTTGAAACTTTAAATATTGAGGCTATTAACATCACCTACAATAATATATTGTTTCACGGCTTCCTGTCTATTTTAGTTAATAGTTTTTTTGGCACTATCGAATAGACCATTCCCACCTTAGAATTGAAGCTTGTTCTAAGATGGGCATCAGTGAGGAAATTTAAGCGGACTGTTCGGGGGAACATGCGTCTTTATAACCTGCACCGACAGCGTTTGCGGGCAGTCATTCAACTGCAGAAAACTGTATGCATCTTCTTTTGGAGATTCAACAGTTCGCAAAATAAAGAAAAGACCTAACACGAGAATGTATGCAAACATCTATTACCTTTCTGTTTGTGATTTCTCGACCTGGGAAAGATACTATCCGAACATATTTTTCTGTCAAGAAAGTAAAACCCCTAGTCTACAAGAACTAGGGGAGTTAAATGTTTTTAAAGCTTAGGCTACAGATGCTGGGAACGTTGTTGGTTCCACAGCTCTTTTAGGTTCAAAAGATTGGTGATGAGAAAATACTCTGCTACGTGCATCATGCGAGCCACTACTTTCTATTTCACCGGCACCAATATACCAACCGTCAGTTTTCCAACGCACACCAACACCACGGAATAAATCTTCTTTAACCCTAACAAAAAAGATATTATTAGAGTCAGTCCTATTTAGAAGAACTCCCTCAGTACCTTTTCCTTGTTTTTCTAACAATGAGAACAATTCAGACAAAGTTGTTTCTGATCTTTCCACACCTCCTAATTCATGAACAATCGGAAGATCCTTTGATGACCGTTGTAATCCATAACAACAAAGTGTTTGCTCATCAAGCAGATCTTCAATTTTACCTTCACCATCTAAAAAACAACTAACAAAAACTTTTCCCAAACCACTGATCCTCACCAAAGCATCTTCCCTTTTATTTATCACAAACTTTTCTTTAGCCACAAAACGGCTGGTAGTTGCTGGTATTGTAACTTTACAAATAAATTTAAGGATTGGTAAAGAGGGTTCCGGAATAACTGCCTGTGCAACTGCTTGATTATCACTCCAACAGGGTTCTTTACGGAGAAACTTTTTAAATTCTTCTTCCCATTGACTGCCGTCTTGGCCGCCAAGGTTGACCAATAGTTGATTAAGCGGTCCGGTTGTGAATTCGCGGAGCGCTCTGCTGAGCATGGTATCCATGGTCAGATTTCCTTTCTTTTTACTAAATGTTTACTAGCCGTAAGCTATATCTATCATCTAATAGATTTCGCTACAGCAGATAATATTCCTAAGTTCACAGACCAAAGAAACATTTTCTGCTATAGCGAATTGTAATATCAAAGTCCACATCTCTATAAAGAACCGTATAACATCAGTACATATTTGTCAATTTTCCAGAGACCTGAGAGACCTTCATCAACATTGTATTATTCCCTATTTATGGTATATTAAGTCCATTAGCAAGTTCGCCTACCAGCGAACTCGTTTGTTAAAAAAGCCTTAAATGGCTTAAATAAAGGTTATAAAATTAAATAACAACTAAATATATGTTTGATCTAAAAGTAATAAATTCAGTCGTTCAACAACTTGAAGAAGAACGTGGTATCCCTCGTGAAAAAACCCTGGAAGCCATTGCTATGTCATTAGCAACCGCTTATAAAAAAGAATATGGAAAAAAAGGACAGATCGTTCGTGCTTCATTTGACGAAAATTCTGGTTCTGTTGAATTTTGGCAAGTAAAGATTGTCGTTGATCGTGATAAAGTCATCATGGAAGGCGATGAAGAATCAGAAGAAAATCTCAAAGACGCTGATGTTGAAGACATTAAAATTCGTTTCAATCCCGAACAACACATGCTCATTGAAGATGCTAGAAAAATTAAACGTGACACTATTGTTGGCGACGAATTAATATTTCCACTAGAAGCCAAAGCCGATTTTGGTCGCATTGCCGCACAAACTGCAAAACAAATAATCATACAAAAAATCCGTGAAGCAGAAAAAGTCTCTGTTATGGGAGAATACGGAGCCAAGGAAGGTGAAATCGTAGCCGGAATGGTTGAACGTGTTGAACGTGGTACCGTTTACATAGACATGGGTCGTGCTATCGGTGTTATCCCTTATACAGAACAGATCCCGAGCGAACGTTGGAAGACCGGAGATCGTATTCGTGCTTATCTTTATGCTGTAGAAGAAACTCCTAAGGGTATTGTCCTAAAGCTTTCTCGTTCACATCCAAAATTCTTAGCAAAACTTTTTGAAACCGAAACTCCAGAGATCGCCGCAGGTACCGTAGAAATAAAGGCTGTTGCTCGCGAAGCTGGCTCTCGTTCTAAAATAGCTGTTATTTCTCACGATTCACATATTGATCCTATTGGTTCAATGGTTGGTCAACGTGGTGTTCGTGTTTCAACAGTAACCAGTGAATTATCCGGTGAAAAAATAGATATCGTAGAATGGAATGAGGACCCTGCCTTATTTATTGAAGAGTCTCTGTCACCTGCTGAAGTTGTCTCTCTTGAATTAGATGAAAATGAACATCGTGCCATCGTCACTGTAACAGAAGATGAACAATCTCTTGCTATTGGTAAAGGTGGTCAAAACGTCCGCCTTGCAGCGAAACTTACCGGTTGGAAAATTGATATTAAATCAACTAACGGAAATGAGTTAGCTGAAGCAGAAGGAGATGAAGAAGATGAAGCTGAAGTTGTAGCTAAAATAACTGAAGAAAAAGCTGAAGTTAAAGCAAAGGAATAAAGGGTAAAAAAGATATTATCTAAAAATCTATTAAATCTTTAACCTTTAACCCTAGAGTATTAGCAATCCTCTTGAGATTTGATATTGTAATATTTTTCTCACCGCGCTCAATCGCACCGATGTATGTTCTGTGAAACTTTGCTAACTTCCCAAGCTTTTCCTGTGAGATACCAAGTCTCTCACGTTCTTGTCGAATCTTTTTACCTAGAAAAATAAGAAATTGTTTATTTAAATTTATCATAACAATAAAAGTGTACTATAAATAATAATATATTACGAGAAAATAAATGCTACTACATATTCAAATACATACACTGTCAAGACTATAAATCTAATCTTTTTCTGCTAGAATCTCGTTTATCGTTCTCAATTTACTTATTATTAATAAAAAGTATAACCAGTCATCATTATGAACTCTACAGTTATCTTCGCTTTAGTAGCTTCGTTAGTCGCCATACTTTACGGCATATTCTTGATCACCTCGATCATGAAAAAGCCCGCTGGTAACGATAAAATGAAAGAGATAGCTTCAGCTATTCAAGCTGGTGCAAAAGCTTATTTAAATAGACAATATCGTACGATTACCATGATTGCTGTTGTCCTTTTCATTGCTCTTTGGATAATCCTCGACATTGAAATAGCCGCAGGATTCGTCGTTGGAGCAGTTCTTTCAGCATTAGCAGGCTATATTGGTATGAACGTATCAGTACGCGCTAATGTTCGCACAGCAGAATCAGCTAGACATGGTTTAGCTCCTGCCCTATCACTCGCTTTTAAAGGTGGTGCTATTACAGGACTTCTCGTTGTTGGTCTCGCTCTTTTAGGTGTCACTGGATTCTACGTTATAACTGGCAGTGTTGAATCTTTGATTGGCCTAGCTTTTGGTGCAAGTTTAATTTCAATATTTGCTCGCCTCGGTGGAGGTATTTTCACCAAAGCCGCTGACGTTGGTACAGATCTAGTTGGTAAAGTTGAAGCTGGAATTCCTGAAGATGATCCTAGAAATCCTGGCGTTATCGCTGATAACGTTGGTGATAACGTTGGTGACTGTGCTGGAATGGCCGCAGACCTCTTTGAGACATACGCTGTAACCACAATTGCGGCAATGATGCTCGGTGCAACCATATTTGCAGGATTTGAAGGTGCTATTATGTACCCTCTCGCTTTGGGTGCTATAGCAATCTTTGCTTCAATTATCGGTACTTGGTTTGTAAAACTCGGAGGCTCTAAAAATATCATGGGTGCCATGTATAAAGGCCTTATCGTAGCTGGAGCTTTGGCTGCATTTGCCTTTTACCCAACAACCAATGTGCTTATGAAACTTAATGGTACTTACAGTGTTCTAAATCTATTTGGATGTACTCTAGTAGGTCTCATTGTTACAGGATTCTTGGTTATTATTACTGAGTATTACACCTCTACTAAATACAAGCCTGTACAATCTATTGCTCGTGCCTCGTTATCAGGTCATGGTACCAACGTTATTCAAGGTTTGGCTATCTCCATGAAATCAACTGCATGGCCTCTTGTGATTATTGTGTCTGGAATCTTAGCCGCATATTACTTCGCTGGACTTTACGGTATCGCTATTGCCGCTATGAGTATGCTCTCCATGGCAGGAATAATAGTTGCTATTGATGCTTATGGCCCTATTACCGATAACGCTGGGGGTATTGCTGAAATGGCAAATCTTCCAAAAGAAGTTCGTGATGTTACTGATCCTCTAGATGCTGTAGGAAACACTACCAAAGCCGTTACAAAGGGCTACGCCATCGGTTCTGCTGGTCTAGCCGCTCTTGTTCTCTTTGCTTCATATACAGAAGCTACAAAAGGTTTATTTACGTTTAGTTTAAGTGATCCAATGGTTATTGTAGGTCTATTCATTGGAGGATTACTTCCTTATTATTTCGCCGCTCTATGTATGGAAGCTGTGGGTAAAGCCGCTGGCAAGGTTGTTGAAGAAGTTCGTCGTCAATTCCGTGAAATTAAAGGCATAATGCAGGGCACATCTAAGCCAGATTACGCTAAGTGTGTTGATATTGTTACATCTGCGGCTATTAAAGAGATGATTATTCCATCTTTAATCCCTATTTTGGCTCCAGTTCTAGTTGGATTTATTCTAGGACCAGTCGCTCTTGGAGGATTACTGGTAGGTTCAATCATTACTGGTTTGTTCGTAGCTATTTCAATGACTTCTGGCGGAGGTGCTTGGGATAATGCCAAGAAACATATAGAACAAGGTAATCATGGTGGTAAAGGTTCAGATGCACACAAAGCTGCTGTTACCGGTGATACAGTTGGGGATCCTTACAAAGATACAGCTGGTCCAGCTATCAACCCTATGATCAAGATATTGAATATTGTGGCACTTCTTATTGTTGCATTCTTAATTTAGAACTTATTTAACAGACATTCAATTTAAAAAGTAATTCAGAAACGAAAAATCACCTCCTATCTTAGATTTGAGGTGATTTTTCGTTTCTATATACTATATTATCCGTTAATTTGTAATAACTTTATGTTTTTATACACACAAAATCAACAGGTAACTTCTTTGGTAATATGTTAGAATGTACTTACCACAATCACTTGTGGCTAATATATAAATAAATATGAAAAGAAATTTTTACTTATTGAGTTTAATTGCTATTGTAGGCCTTTGTATTCCACTAATTTCCAAAGCACAGACCACAGACAACACAACAGCAAGTGCTATTGCATCTCCTTCAAGCAGTCCTGTTGCTAATCCTGCCACAAATTCAACAGGTGTTACATCATCAATAAATAAACCTATTCCTAAGCCACCTGTTCCAAAAGGAATATCGCCTTCTGTCCGTAATACCATTAGAACTGATATAGAAAACCGTGTCCAAAATTCAAAGGCAAATGATGAGGCTAGAAAAAATTTGATTGATGAACGTCTCGGTATAGCCTCAACTAGTCGTAATATGATAAAAGATGTTCGTGTTGAGGCACGCGGTGATATCAAAATGGCCTCTTCAACACAAGCTCGCCAAGAAATTCGCAAAGAAATGCGCAGGGATATATTCGATATAACTAGGCAGAAAATGGTACAACAGCTAGAATTATCAATGCAAAATCTAAAACAAGTCAGAGATCGTGTTGATTCTAGAATTAAAAAAGAGAAACAAAACGGTAAAGATATGAGTAAAGCCATAACTGCTCTAGTTACTGCTGACGCTAAGATTTCAGCTGTTAAAACAGCCATACAGAACTTCAAAGACTTTAATCCTAAGACTTTGACTACTGCATCTTCAACAACACAAACGGCCGGTACACCTGGACAATCTGTAAATCTCGATTCTGCTCGCCAGATGATGTCATTAGTTCAATCAGCCATTAAAGATGCTCACAGAAGTTTAACCGATGTAGTCGTTGCTATTGCACATGCTATGGGTCAAAAATTGGGTCAATCAACAGCTACTTCAACAACAGAATAATAAATTAATTTAATAATATATTAATCATTAAAAACATGGACCCAATCAACCAACCTGTACCTCAACAGCCACAAACTGTAGGAACACAACCTCAAACTGGTAGTGTACCGCCAATAACAGTAAATAGTGCACCTGTATATAATAGTCAACCGTCTCCAGTAAATAGTGCACCTGCGTATAACAACCAACCATCTCCTGTAACTTCTCCTGCAACAAATATTAGTAAACCAAAGAAAGTTGGACCAATCATTGTTGCTCTCATAGTAGTTCTAATATTAGTTATAGTAGCTTTATATACATTTGCCTCAAGTATCAATAAAGAAACTGTGCCAGTTTACGATACGTCCGCAATAAATGTTCCTGCAAATGAAAATCAAGCTGCAGTAGTAACTCCTGAAGTTGTCACCCCTGTAACAAACACTGCTGATGATCTACAATCTCTACAAAATGATTTGGATGCTTCCATCAAAGGCGTAGACTCTCAGACCTTTTAGTATTCTTTGGTATAGTAAATAAAAAGCTGTCCTAAGTTTACGAGGGACAGCTTTTTACTTGCCAACCAGCCACTCTTTCGTTACACTGTTTTTCATGACAAATACAATTCAAGATACTAAAAGCGGATCTAAATCATATGAATCCGCTACTATTAAGAAGCTCGCGAAATCTAGTATAGAAATAATCGTATCAATTTCAGCAGAGACTTGGGAGAAGTTTCGCAGTAAGGCAATAGAAAACATTAATGAATCTGTAACCATAGACGGCTTTCGTAAAGGGATGGTTCCAGAAAATATTCTCGTATCTAAAGTTGGTGAAGGAACTATTAATGAAGAAATGGCAGAATTAGCTATAGGAAAAGCTTACGTGGACATTTTAATTGAAAATAAAATAGATGCGATTGGTCAACCTCAAATTCAATTGACCAAACTTGCTAAAGGTAATCCGTTGGAATTCAAAGCAATAACTGCCGTAGTTCCAGAAATAAAATTACCTGATTATAAAAAGCTCGCACAAGCGGAAGTAAAAAAATCTGAGAAAAATAAACTGGATGTAAGTGACAAAGATCTTGAAGAAGCTATTTTAAAAATAAGAAAATCGCACGCTTTATCTTCTCATGGTAAAACTGCAGAAGATAAACATGAGGGACATAACCACGATAAAATGAGTCCTGAAGAAAAAGAGAAACATATCATGGATTCGTTACCTGAATTCAATGACGAATTTGTGCGTGGTCTTGGTGATTTTAAAGACATTGAGGATTTTAAAAAGAAAGTTCGTGAGATTATTGGTGAAAATAAAAAAGATGAAGCAAAAGAAAAAATGCGTATTCAAATCGCTGACGCTATTTCTGATGCAACAACTGTAGAACTTCCTGATGTTATGGTGGAAAGTGAACTGGATCGTACACAAGGTCAATTTGAAATTGATATAGAACGTATGGGTGTAAAACTTGATGATTATTTAAAACATGCTAAAAAAACATTAGAGGAAATCCGTAAAGACTGGAGACCTCATGCAGAAAAGAAAGCTAAACTACAATTACTTCTAAATGCAATTTCTGACGCTGAAAAAATAAAACCTGATCAAAAAGAGATAGAAAACGAAGTAGATCATATCGTTGAACACTATAAAGAGGCCGATCGTGAAAAAGCCTCCGTATATGCAGAAACCGTGCTTACTAATGAAAAAGTATTTCAATGGTTAGAGAAAAAATAAAGAATATTCATACCACGGAGCAGAGCTCCGCCAGATGTGTTGAAAATCTAAATCATTTCAACTGTCTTAAATGTAAAAAATGGTGGTCTGTTAGCGAAGCTCCTGCTTTAAAAAAAGACTGGTTCTGTCCTTGGTGCGGGATAAAAAATAAGTATGATATTATATTATAATGTATTTACTTAAAAAAAGTGTATATATTATTATATTGGTACTAATATTACTCCTCTTTTCAAAGTTCTACTTTGAATATCGAGAAAAATCTGGAGATGACAAACTCATAACCCGCGATCCTGTAGCAAAAAGTTTTGACAAGATAAACATTCAAAACGATAAATTATTACAAATAATTGATATGCTACATAACGGTTCCATAGAACAAAAAATAGAAGCCGCCAATATACTAAGCACCGACGGAAGCACAAATGCTGTAACAGAACTCTTAAATGAACTAGAAAAGGACAACGATCCAGATGTACGACTTGCTATATTAACAGCAATATCTAAATTTAATTCTGAAGATTCTATTGATTTGCTAATATCTAGACTTGGTGATTCAAACAAATTCGATCTGCGACAAGCAGCACAAAAAAGTCTAACTCAAAACACTTCATCTACGACTGTAAGAAAGTTACTCGAAGCAGTTCGATCCACAAACGGAGATCTATGGATAATCAAAGATGTTGCAAAAATATTTCAAGGTTATACTGATCCACAAATGATTGCTCCATTAGAGAAAGGATTATTATCAGCAGAGAATAGAACGGAGACCGAACTTTGCGCTGAGGCGTTAGCAAACATTGGTAACATAGCTGCAGGTAATGTGCTCTTTACCGCCGCATTAAAAACAAGTGGAGATAACCGTAAGGCAATTATCTTTGCTTTATCTCATATATCAAATAAAATAACGCTTAATGAATTATCAACTCGCAATTTTACAGCAGAGACACTTGATATTCGAGACGCTATATTATTAGCACAAAAAAAGTTTAGATAAGGCAAAAATGCTAAAATAATTAGCTGTAAGCAGTGAGCACAAAGTCAAATAGCTATGATCGCCATGTTTTAAGCCTTTAATGCCGATGGTTTGTTATCTGTTCAGTTAGCTTCTCAATCACAAAGTATGCAAAGGGTTGGCATTATCAACTTTTATTCTGTGAAACATTTCCTCAATGAGAAGTTTTAATTATTAAAGACTACCTGAGAAAGGGCGGCAATTACTGCTGTTTCTGAACGTAAAACTTGCTTCCCAAGACAGTATATGTCGGCATTATTTTTGTGAAACACTTCTATCTCGTTTGGAGACCAACCCCCTTCTGGTCCGATAAAAACCTCGATATCCTCGAGGCGAGGCCTCGATAAAACCCTTTCGCCATCAGTGTGAAATACCATAATTTCGAGGCGAGGCCTCGAGGCCTCGCCTCGAAAAACTTCTTCTATTGTCATGATTTTTTCTATAACAGGCACATTCCCTCTACCACTTTGTTCGCTTGCTTCAATAGCAATCTTTTTTAACCTTGCTTCATTAAGAAATTTTTTCTCACTGCGCTCTGCCATAATCGGAATAATGTGGGTTACCCCAAGCTCTGTTGCCTTTTCCACAATCCATTCAAAAGTATCCTTCTTTACAATTCCAACACAAAGAAAAATATCACGTGTCGGCATATAACGACTCGCTTCTTTTTTATTAACCTTTAATAAAACCTCATTCTTGGTTAAACAGATGATTGAACATTCATAATCGAAGCCTGAACCGTCAAAAATAATTACCGAATCGTTTTCTTTCAAACGGAAAACATTTCGGATTTGATTTATTAATTCTGTTGAAGCAATACTTACCTCTTTTTTATCACCAATATTTTCTGTTATATAAAATCTGTGGAGTCTCATAATGTATTAACTGCGAATAAACCTCTTAGAACATTAATATTTTATTCGTAGATTTGTTATTCGTAGATTCGTAGCCCATTCGCATAATTCGTAGATTCGTTATTATTTCTTTGTCGACATAACCTGATCAACAATTCCATATTTCTTAGCTTCTTCTGCATCCATGAAGAAATCGCGATCAACATCTTTTTCTATTTTTGAAAGAGGTTGACCAGAATTTTTAGCTAGAATTTTATTTAAATTACTACGAATCTTTAGGATATGCTTTGCACTGATTTCTATATCAGAAGCTTGGCCTTCAGTTCCACCAGTAGGTTGATGAATCATTACTTCTGCATTTGGTAATGCATAACGTTGGCCTTTTGTTCCACAACTTAATATCACTGCCGCCATAGAAGCAGCCATGCCGACACAAACTGTAGAAATAGGATTTTTTATATGCAACATCGTATCAATTATTGCCATACCAGCATGGACTTGTCCGCCTGGTGAATTTATATAAAGTTGAATTTCTTTCTTTGGATCTTCTGATTGTAAAAACAGAAGTTGAGCAATAACTATATTTGCTACATTATCATCAATACCACCACCAAGAAAAACGATATTGTCTTTCAATAAGCGTGAGTAGATATCATATGCTCGCTCACCAAAACTAGATTTTTCTATAACAGTTGGGATTAACATGGTTATTTTTGTCTGCCAATAGGCAGAAAGTTAATTGATTATTATTGTCTTATAAATATAACACAAAAAGCTAAAAAGTAAAGAATGTGTTACAAAAATGGTTGAGGTTATTCATAAACTAGACAACTCTCCCTCTATACTATAAGATACAATTGTTACCAAATTTTTAATTTTGATACCGCTTATTTCAGACTTAGCGTGACAATCAAACTTATGACACTTATTACCATATTGTTACAGACACAAAATCATACGTTACTTTCACCATAGTCGAAAAACGGCGGATCACATCCGCATATGTCACTCAAATTAGTAGCATTATTTCTCTCCATAGCTGGAGTTGTTGGTGTAGCTGTAGGTTATTACCTACGCCTTATCATCTCTCTTGGTAAAAAGGGTTCAATGGAACTCGAAATCAAAGAGATGCTTCTTGCTGCAAAAGAAGAAGCTAAAAAGATCACTGCTGAAGCTGAAAATAAAGCAACCAGAATCCACAACGAAGCAATGGTAGAGATAAAAGAAAAGGAAGATAAAAATCGTCAAACAGAAGATCGTCTTATAAAACGCGAAGATATCATAGATAAGCGTCAATCTGATTTAGATAAAGAAGTTGAGCTTATAAAACAACGTGTAGTTGAAATTAAAGCTATCCGTGAAAAAGCTGACAAACTTGAAGAAGATCGCAAAGCCGCTTTGGAAAAGATAGCTAAATTATCTACCGAAGAAGCCAAGGAACAACTTATTAAATTAGTAGAGAAACAATCTGAGGAGGATATTCTTGTTCGTATGAATAAACTAGATACTCAAGGCGAAGAAATACTCGCTAACAAAGCTCGTGATATTCTAGCTATTTCCATTCAACGTTTATCTTCATCTGTAGCTCAAGATGTTATGTCCACTTCTGTAGAAATCCCTAGCGATGATGTCAAAGGAAAAATTATCGGCAAAGAAGGACGTAATATCAAAGCCTTTGAAAGAATTACTGGAGTTGAAGTTATGGTTGATGATACTCCTGGCGCTATTACTATTTCTTCATTTGATCCAGTTCGCCGTCATGTTGCTCGTCTCGCCCTTCTTGAACTTATCAAGGATGGTCGTATTCAGCCTGCAAAAATTGAACAAGTTGTTGAAAAGGCCAAACAAGATATTAACAAGACTATTAAAGAAAAAGGTGAACAAGCCGCTTATGATTGCGGTATTCTCGGACTAGATCCAAGAATTCTGCTTATTCTAGGACGTTTACACTTCCGCACAAGTTTTGGTCAAAATGTTCTTCAACACTCTGTTGAAATGGCTCATATTGCCGGCATGATTGCAGAAGAGCTTGGAGCAAATGTCCAAGTAGCCAAGACTGGTGCCCTTCTACATGACCTAGGTAAAGCTTTAGATCATGAAGTTGCTGGTACACACGTAGAAATCGGCCGACGTATCTTACAAAAATTTGGTGCTCCAGAAGATGTTATAAAAGCTATGCAGTCTCACCACGAAGAACATCCTTATGAAACCGTTGAATCCCGTATAGTTCAAACAGCAGATGCCATCTCTGGCGCACGTCCTGGTGCACGTCGTGATAACATTGAGAACTACTTAAAGCGCCTCGGCGATCTTGAAGCCCTTGCTAATTCATTTACTGGTATTGAGAAATCATACGCCCTACAAGCAGGCCGTGAAATTCGTATCTTCGTTAAACCTGAAGAAATAGGCGATGTTGAAGCAAAAAATCTAGCCCGAGATATAGCCTTAAAGATTGAAAAAGATCTTAAATACCCTGGTGAAATCAAGGTCACAGTTATCCGTGAGACAAGAGTTATGGAATTTGCGAGATAATTAGAAATTATAATAAAAAATATTCATAAAAATCGCATTTGAAGAATTTCAGAGTGATTTTTATGTAAACTATTGCAATAAACAAAACAATTTGTCAATTATTTACATGTATTGCTTAAAAAATGGCTTACTATATAATTAGAGCCACGGTTCAAGACTCGTCCCGCACCGGTTCGCTGTAACCTGGTCAAGGTGAAAGCGACCGGAACATAAAGCGGTTCGGGGCGAGACCATTTATAAGCGTTAACAAAAACACATATGAATAAAGCAGGCATAGTAGATGCAGTTCATGCAATACTCGGGGGAACGAAAGTTCAAGCCGAGCAAGCGGTCGAGACAGCTATTAACAGCATCATTGACTCATTAAAGAAGGGTGACGAGGTTTCTATTGCAGGACTCGGCATCTTCTCAGTCAAACAGCGTGCAGCCCGCGAAGCTCGCAATCCTCGTACAGGTGAAGCTATAAAGGTTCCAGCTATGAAGGTTCCTAAGTTCCGCGCCGCAAAGGCCCTTAAGGACGCAGTTAAATAACCCTCCAAGGTTATTTACGTCGCGAGGTGAGCATTTGCGTAAGCAAATACGAACGAGCGATGCAAATAGACCTATAGAGCTATTTAACAACACAATAACAATCTCGTTATTGCTATCGAGCAAAAGACCACCATAAAGGTGGTTTTTTGTTTTATTGCGTATTTTCTTAAATATAATATACTGACCTACACATACAGCGTGTATGATGAAGCGGGGTGAAACTCCCCCACTGTCGCGCAACGGTATATCCAGAGACAAAAGTCTAGGGAAAAGTCCGATCTCATACACCCCGCCCCTCAATAAATTTGGGACGGTTTGCCCGCAAGAGGCCACGCATCATTTGCATGAATCTCATAGGGTACGCTGTGTGGATTATTAATAAAAATCCGCACATTATGAAAAACAACATCACTATTTCACTCGCCGGCTTTCCAAAATATATTGCCGGTTTCGTAGCAGTATTAATATTTCGTCTGATTTCCCCATTCATGGGCTTGTGGAATATTTCCCCTCTCATGTCTACAGAATTGGCCGGCTCAAAAGCCTATGGTCCTTGGACAGGAGGATTGTATGGCGCATTGAGCATTATCCTTGTAGACATTCTCATGGGCAAAATTGGTTCATGGACTATCATCACATCCATTTGTTATGGAATAGTCGGAGTCTGGGGAGCTTACTTCCTCAAAAATCGTCAGGCTTCAGCTTGGAACTTCGTCACAGCCAGCATCGTGGGAACATTGTTTTTCGATCTAGTAACAGGAGTATTCATGGGACCAATTCTTTTTGGTCAGCCTTGGATCTCAGCTCTTGTAGGCCAAATTCCTTTCACTGCAAGACATCTCGTTGGTAACGTGTTCTTTGCCAGCGTCCTTGCTCCGTGGTTCTACAAAAAAGTTATGAGTAATCCAAAGTGGAGTTTAAGTTATTTTTTTAAGGTAGCTTAAAAAAACTTATATTACCCCAAATGAGCAAAATCATTATATGCTCGCAATAGCCACTGATGATTAGTCTCATCAAATTCCATTAAACTTAAACCGGCGTTATTTGTCCGCATGTTATTTAATACATCCTGGCAAATATGTGCTGTGAAATTTTTACCGAAAATTGCTTTTCCAATTATTATTCTCAAGAAAAGTCCGTGAGTTACAACCAAGATATGATTCGATTTTTGATTTTCCAAATATTCCAATACCTTTTTAGCTCTCTCATTTAAATCCTCAAAATTTTCCTCATCAGAATAATGATAATCATGAATAGAAAAATTTCGTATGATTTCTTCATCAATTTCTTTAGATTCGACGCTATCTCTTTCCAATCCAATCTGTTGAGATGGTCGTTTAATTTCAACTAGTAGATCAGACATTTCAAACGGTAATTTAATCTTCTCTGAAATTATCTGCACTGTCTCTTCAGCTCTTGGTAATGAGCTCGAAATTATTGACTCAATAGGCAACTTGGTACATCTTTTAGCAATTATATTAGCTTGTTTTCTGCCAAGTTCACTAAGTCTTGATGTTGGACCTTGATATATACTACCTGCATTACCGGTACTTTCTCCATGCCTAACAAAATAGAAGTATTTCATAAATAATAAAAATGAATCTGGTGCAAGATGGGTTCAATATTTACTATGGTATTTAACGTGCCTGCACTACGTAGCTCCACGCCTTTTAGCGTGGAGCGAAGTAGTGCGGGATGGGAGAATCGGACTCCCGACCACAGTTTGGAAAACTGTTATTATACCATTTAACTAATCCCGCTTTTTATCATTAATCGATAACGAATATTATACTAGCAGACAGCAAATGTTTTGAAAACACCAAACTACAAACTCTTTTCATTATCAATATTATTTTGTGTAACAATATCCTTTATCTCACCAACTTCTTTCTTAATCTCTTTTACAGTTGCTCTTATTTGTTCCAATTCTATTTCTTCTTCCCTAACTTCTTTCTCAGTTTTATCAGCCATCTTTTTCTCCCCTTTCATACCACTGATCAATATCGTGTCTCCAATGAAATACGATACGAATAGTCCGGTTGCCAAAAGAATAATCGTTGATATCAACATATTTCTAGGTTCATAAAATAACCAGCCGAGCCATCCCCCTCGTGCTTGTAAAATATCAGCTGTATGCCACACACCACGCCAAAAAAGTATCATTGCAACCCCTCCTATAAAAGTATACAGGATCGGATGATGGCTTAAATTACCTCTGACTTTATCTTCAAACTTATCAAAGAAATTAATAATTTTTCTGATCATGGCTTTATTATAACAATGAATCCATACTAACACTACAAATAACGTACCCGTGCCTTAATACGCTAAATTTGCATATATGTAATAACTCGCATAATTCGTAGTCAATATCACTTTGTCGGAGCGCCGGGATTCGAACCCGGAGTCACCTCTTCCCAAAAGAGGCATGTTAGCCGTTACACCACGCTCCGATGTACCGAACTATACTAACATAAAAGAATACTTTTTGTCACAAAATAATATTTTTCATCCATTTCACTTTAGCAAGATGAGTATTCATGTTCATGTAAACACACAGAACATGAAAATTAAATTCTATGTTTAATCCTATACCACTCTCCTCCAAAAAAGTCATAACCATGCGCCTAATTTGTCTGACCTTGAAACCATCAACATTCTCCTCAGGTTTATGGCCATAAAAATCATTTATATAATTGCTAGTCACACTTTTAACCTCAAAAAAATGAATGTCTTTGTCTTTTTCAGCAATAATATCTAATTCACCCCAAGATTTCATATAGTTACGACAAATTACGTGAAATCCTTTATTTTCAATGAATTTACATGCAATATCTTCACCTTTATTCCCTTTTACATAACTGCTTAATTTAACATTTTGACGAATATTAGCCATATATTTTGTCTTTTATACACATAATCCACAGACTTATCCACAGTTTGTCTTTTATTTTACGTGTTTAAGCCGTTCTTTTTAGACATTCTATTAACAAGCAAAAAAGACGTCCATAAAATAACAAATGTCTATTAAAATTAGACCCAGAAACGATCTTAGGAACAACCTTACAAATGATGCTTGGCAGAGCAATCATTTTTTATTTTCTCCGGTGCGGGTAGGGAGAATCGAACTCCCACCTCGTCCTTGGCAAGGACGCGTCCTACCACTAAACGATACCCGCTCGTAATATTCTCAAGTTACACAGTTACACAACAAAATTATTTAAATACTTCTCTTCCCTTATTTCCTTCGACATTAACTCAATCCATTTTAACATTTTACTTTTCAAGTATGCACTACTTAAAACAATTTTGCAAATTCCATAGTCTTTATTTATTTTTTTGATTTTACTATTAATATTATTACAAATATGTGTACTTTTTCCAAAATCCTCATATTTCAAGCCACATTCTTCAATCCAATACATTTTACAAAATTGTTCATCAATATTCTTTTTTAATATTAAATAGGTTTTTATTTTTTTAACACCACAAATATTTTGAAGAAAAATCCTGAATACGTTTACCATTTTTGGATCAGAACTCGATAAAGAAACAAGGCTTTTCGCCGTTTTATCACCATGAGCCCAATAAGCCATAACTCCTGAAATAAATAATGGATGATATTTAAGTTCTTCGTAATCGACCAAAGCATCTTGTCTCGCTTCTTCATAAACCTTTTTTAATCTACCACCCCTAATCGTATTTAAAACCATCATACGAATAGCAGATCCTTCCCTTGCCTTCCTAGCACTTTCTATTGCTATATTATTAGACCAATTTTGACCCCTAAACCAATCAGAAAGAGTACTCTTTGGTACACCCATTTTCACCTTAATCTCGGAATAGCTCATTCCAGACTTTCTTAAGACATTGGCTTGTTCTCTATCTTTTCTCATATACTTATATAATAACATGTCAGTGGTTCGGATTTCAAGTATAAAAAGTTGCACGTGAAACGTGTTGGTAAATTAATCAGATGAAACGCTTACTTTACTTATAAAACGCGAGCTATAGAAAGACGTAGTGGGACTATATGGTGCCCTCGGAGGGACTCGAACCCCCAACGACAGTTCCGAAGACTGTAGTGATATCCATTTCACCACGAGGGCAATAAGTAAATACTAACGCACATTGGAAAAAAACCCAAATTGTTGTAAAATATAAAAATGAAATCTGTCAAAAATAGTCCAATACCATACGAAATTGTCAATGTTATAGAAACCATTGAAAGAGGTGGTTTTCAAGCATACTTGGTTGGTGGTTGTGTGCGAGATCTTTTCCTTGGTAGAACACCAAAAGATTGGGACATTACGACTAATGCTAAACCTGAGCAAATCCAAAAACTTTTTCCAAAGACTGTATACGAGAACATATTCGGTACTGTAGCTGTAATAAATGAACAAACTGAGGATATAACCCTAAAAAACGTAGAAGTTACACCATACCGCTTAGAATCAGGCTATTCTGACCGTAGACACCCAGATATGGTCAAATTTAGTGACAAAATAGAACACGACCTTATGAGACGTGATTTTACTATAAACGCCATCGCAGTAAGCCTGTCCAATGGGGCTATAAAAGACATAATTGACCTTTACGGAGGTTTTGCAGACATAAAAGACAAACTTATCAAAACTGTTGGATCTCCGTCTGATAGGTTCAATGAGGATGCTTTGCGCATGATTCGTGCTATACGTTTATCTGTTGAACTCGGTTTCACGTGTAACCGAGATACTTTTACGGCTATACAGAGCCAAAGCATTTTGATAAAAGAAGTTTCAACCGAACGTATTCATGATGAGTTCATAAAAATACTAATGTCACCAGAACCTAAAAAGGGTATAGAACTACTTTACGAATCTGGATTACTCAAATACATATTACCAGAACTTGAAGTAAATATTGGCGTTAAACAGCCACAAGCACACGCTTATGACGTTTGGGAACATTTGTTAAGATCCCTACAACATGCCGCTGATAAGAATTATAACCTTGAAATAAGGGTTGCAGCCTTGTTTCATGACATATCTAAGTCAAATACTAAGGGTTTTTCGAAAGAAACTAACCAACCAACCTTTTACGGCCATGAAGTAATTGGTTCACGTGAAACACGTAAAATACTAGAAAGACTGAAGTTTTCACGTGCAACAATTGAAAAAGTGACTAAATTGGTTAGATGGCACATGTTTTTTGCTGATCCAGAACAACTAACTCTTTCTGCTGTACGCCGTATGGTGGTCAACGTTGGGCGTGAAAACATCTGGGATCTGATGGATTTGCGTACTTGTGACCGTATTGGTACCGGCAGACCGAAAGAAAACCCTTATAGGCTTCGTAAGTACCGTTCTATGATAGAAGAAGCATTACGCGACCCTATATCTGTAACTATGCTCAAAATAGACGGCGATGGGGTAATGAAAGTTTGTAATATGTTACCTGGACCAAAGATTGGGATGATTCTAAACGCCTTATTAGAAGAAGTCCTTGATAATCCAAAATTAAACACTGTAGAATACCTTGAAAAAAGAACTCTAGAGCTTTTTAAGCTCTCTAACACTGAATTAGAAAGTTTGGCTCAAAAGGGAAGAGAAAAGAAAAGAGAATTAGAAGAAAAAGACCTTGAGGAAATAAGGAAGAAACATCATGTCTCTTAGTTATCCACAGGTATGTCCTTTACAGATACTTCTATAGGACATACAATAATCTCAGATTCAGTTTGTCATCCGAGATGATCGCAGAAAAATATTTCGGAATAAAAAAATAAAAAATATTTTATAGAATTAATTTTCAGAAATATTTTTCTGCGATCAAAGACAAGCAAATGTTCTTTCAAAAAGCAGGGTAGGCTTCCAATTAGGTTCCTCTAGTTCGTGAAGTTTCTCTCAAGAATTTTTTCATTCTCATCCTTCTGTTGCTAAGGAAGAATGACCGTGCATCTTGTCTCAATAATATTTTAAGCCTCCTTTCAGGAGAGCTATTTCAAGAAACAATGCTCACGATCACCTTTAAGGAATAGTGTGGATGATGACGAGTCAATACTTTTTAGACTCGATTAGTTCTTTCATCTTGAGAAAGATTTCGACAAACCGCGTACGCAGTTCTCTCTGAACCGCCTCTACGCGGTTTTACTTTGTAAAAATTAAACAATATAACAATTAAACATGTGACAATTGAACAATGTGACAATTTAACTCCGTCAGCTGACAGAGAACAATTAAACAATTTTGTTCTTAGAAACTATTATCCGCCGGCTGATGGAGTATAATTACCACATCGTTATCCATCAATTAACAGGGTGTAATTATTAGATTGTTAAATAATAAGTTTAATTGGACAATGATCACTTCCCATTACTTCTTCTAATATTTTCATATCTTTTATTTGTGAAAAAAATTCTTTATTTACAAAGAAATAATCCAACCGCCAACCAATATTACGATCACGAGCAAAAGTTTTCATGTCCCACCAAGTATATTGAACTTTTTCAGGATTTAGAGTACGAAAAACATCTACGTAACCTTTTGCAATTACTTTATCCAACCAATCACGTTCTATACGTAAAAAACCTGTATTATTTTCATTTTCCTTTGGTCGTGCAATATCTATTTCATTATGAGCTGTATTAATATCGCCACAGAAAATAATATTCTTACCGTCCTTTCTTTGTTTTTCAATAAATTTTAGAAATTCTTCATAAAATTCAAGCTTATATTTCAAGCGATCTGGACCACCGCCACCGTTAGGGAAGTAACAGTTAATAAGGACGAATTCTTTGAAGAATATAGCCAGAAACCTGCCTTCTTGGTCATAATCTGCCTTATTCATACCATATTCTACCTTTTCAACTTTACCAATAGAATTTTTATTAACATAAACAGCTACGCCACTGTAACCCTTCTTTAACTTAGAATGGTCAAAATATGATTGATATCCTACAGGATTCCGAATAGATTCCTCCAATTGATCTGGGTGTACCTTTGTTTCTTGTAAACAAAATATGTCAGCATCTTGATTCAAAAGCCAATCAAAAGCACCTTTTTTCACATTAGCTCGGAGGCCATTCACATTCCAGGAAATAATCTTCATATTGAAAGTATAATGCTATAAAAACCTTTAGTCCACTTGCTTTACAACAGTGAGCATAATTAACTTGAGCAATTAAATAGGCGCTTAGCAGAGCCGTTGATATCTGTTGTGAAATATGGTAATTTATAAGTGCAATGAGAAATCATTTCAACACAACTTGTACTAAAAATATGTCCGCCAATTACGTCGGTCTTATTCAGTATGATGAAAAATCATCATTTAGCCAAGCTTGTGTTTATCTCCATTAATTTTACTTAATTGAAATTAAAAACAATCTCGGCTAGATGGCCGAGATTTTATTTTAGCCATTTAGGGTATTGAAGTTGCATTTTAGAAAATGAAATTTCACGAACAATACATAATAGTTCTTTCAAAACAAAAACAAAGAGGAGTAAAAAATGAATACAGGAAGTGTGGAAAGTAATATTATAACTTATTACTTATATAAGTCTCTAAGTGACGCCTCGATGAGAGGGCCAATCTTGATTACTTATATGACTAATTTTTGTGGAATGCCTTTATCAGAAATATTTTTCTGTGAAGCATGCTGTGTAATTATTTTAGTCTTATTACAGATTCCTACAGGTACAATAGCTGATAGATGGGGAAGAGCTAACTCTGTCAAAGTAGGATGTTTCATTCTGCTAATAGAGTTAATATGTTTCGCTTCAGCTACCGATAGAGTCTTACTTTGGATAGGTAATGCTCTATGGGCAATTGGTACTTCATTCGTATCTGGTGCAGATTCAGCCCTAATTTACGATAGTCTTAAGGAGAATATAAGTGATAAAAATGAATTAGAAAGAAAATATAGGGAAATAGAAGGAAAGTCTAGTGCCTACCGTCTGACTCTAACAGCAATAATGTGTCTCATGTCTGGATATTTAGCGGAGATAAATATGAGACTGCCAATTATTATTGACGCTATCATAGCTTTTATAACTCTAGTTGTATCTTTCTTTTTCATTGAAACAAAAAGACATTCTGAATCTGAAAAAGATAAATTGAGTTATAAAAATCACATGATAGGGAGTATTAAATATGTATTTAAAAAAGTACATTTACTCTGGATTGTATCTTTCGCGGTTCTTATTGGAGTGACTTCAAAGCTATGGTTTTTCACTTATAACCCTTACTTTGAAATGGTAAATCTTCCAATACATTATTATGGCTATGTTTTCTTTGCCTTGAACATTGTAGCTGGATTATCTAGTTACTACGCAAACAATCTAGCTAATAAAATAAAGGAAAAATGGAGTATTATCTTCTCTATTTCTGCTATTACAGCACCCATGATTGCTATGGGATTGTTAGTATCAAAATGGTCCGTATCACTTGTACTCTTTCAGAATCTGGTAAGAGGATACCTTGGACCATTCATGAGTAATATGCTCCACAAGAGAATTGCTTCTACAAATAGAGCAACTGTTCTCTCGGTCAAATCCGCTATCTACCAAGCCGTAGAAGTTGTTTGTATGTTAAGTTTCGGCTTTGTTATACACTCTATTAGCTTAGCGTGGGCAATTACATATTTGGGAATTGTCTCTACTCTAATCGGAATAATCCTTGTTTTTGTCTATATGAAATTATTCAAAAATAATACAGAAGACACAAAATATAATGGATCATGAATAATAATTATTCACTAAAAAATACATGACCCCGCATTTTTTATAAATGCGGGGTTTTATTTCCTCTTATTATGAAACAACTTATGCACTCTCTTAAGTTCACTATCCGTCACATGGGTATAAATCTGTGTAGTACCGATATTTGCATGCCCAAGAAGCATTTGTACAGAACGGAGGTCGGCACCATTGGAAAGAAGGTCCGTGGCAAAAACATGCCTAATGACATGTGGCGTAACTTTCTTAGAAATACCAGCCTTGATAGCACACTGATGAATAATACGTTGAATGGACCTGGCGTCTAAAGCCAAATCACCATTTCTAGCTTTTTCGCGATTTAAACGGACAAATAAAGCATCATCAACATCGTCGCGCTTATCCAAATATTTTTTTACAGCACTTTTTGCTTCAGGTGAAAGAAAGACGACACGAATTTTTTCACCTTTACCACGGATTGAAAGCTCGTCTAAACTTAAATCTATATCTCGTGACAGGGAACATAGCTCTGCAACACGCAAACCTGTAGAAAATAACAACTCCATAACAGCTTTATCACGAAGCGATTTCAAATCTGGACCATTTGAAGCATTCAAAAGACGCGTTAATTCCTCTGAAGAAATCAAATCCAAAGGTCGTTCTCCTACTTTTGCCAATTCAATATGTTCAGGCGATAGAGATTTCACCCCACGCTTGGCAAGAAATTTTAAAAATGAACGTAAGGCAATAAGATAGTAATTCTGTGTTTTTTTCTTCAAAGTAGCAGATTCAGCCCTATTATGACCACTTTGCTGACGATTTAGCCATAAATGAAACTCCCTAACAACAATATCGCTGATATCTTCTGCATTTTTAAGCTTAGTATGATCTATAAAACGTTTTAAATAATGGTCGTAATTGCGCACAGTTTTCAGGGAACGACCCTTCTCTATTTCCACATATTCCAGAAACTGCTGTTTCATTTCTTTAATATTGTGCGACATAAGGATATTGTAGTATTAAAAAGCTCCTTGCGCCAATAATTTATTCATGCTACTATACTTTTTATGTTAACACCGAGACAAAAGACAAAAATTATCAAGGAAACAGGTATCCACGAGAAAGACAGTGGATCTCCTGAAGTTCAGGTCGCACTTTTGACCAAAAGAATTGATGAATTGACTGGCCATCTCCGCAAACATCGTAAAGATAATCACTCTCGTCGTGGACTTCTAGGTATGGTTGCCAATCGTCAGACACATTTAAACTATTTGAAGAAAAACTATCCTCGAAGATATTCTGTTATAATTAAGAAGCTTGATCTTAAGAAATAGATAATAATTTTCAATTATCAATATTCAATGATCAAGTATTTGATCATTATTTGTTAGTTGTTGATCATTTTTAATACATTTTGTTTATTAAATTTTAATAAAAAGAAAAGAATCACTGTGCTTTTTGCATTTTGACTTTTAACTTTAAATATCATGTCAGTAATAAAACATATGGAACAGCGCGTTGGCGTTTTTATAGACGCGCAAAATCTTTATCATAGTGGAAAAAATTTATATCATTCCAAGGTTAACTTTGGACAAATAGTAAAAGACGCTGTTGATGGACGTAAACTCGTCCGAGCGCTTGCTTATGTAATATCCACTGAATCAGGTGAAGAAAATGCGTTTTTTGACGCCCTTACTAAAGCTGGAATTGAAACCAAGGTCAAAGATTTACAAATATTCAGTTCTGGAGCTAAAAAAGCCGACTGGGACGTAGGAATGGCTATAGACGCTGTGCGTTTGGCTCCTAAACTTGATTCAATAATACTTCTAACAGGTGATGGGGATTTCGTACCACTTGTAGAATACTTACAAATGAACCTCGGTTGCCAAGTAGAAGTTGTTTCGTTCGGTAAGTCCACTTCAGCAAAACTTATAGAAGCTACAGATAACTTCATGGATCTTGATGAAGCACCTAATAAATATTTGATGAAGGGGGGAAAGAAGTAAAAAACTTTGCCAAATAAACTGATTTTATGTTACAGTGCTCCTGTTAGCAGTACCTTTATTAATCACAAATTTCACCTTCGGATAGGCAGGTTTGAAGTTTCGCATCAATAAGCGATTTCATTCAAGGATGAAATCCGAGGATGAAAATTAAATCATTTTCTGCAAGAAATAATTTAACAATTCCACTCCGTCAATTAACGGATAAATTGATATCAATTAGAACGATCTAATATCTTTAATCGTCATATTGTAGAATTGTTAAATTATTCCCTTGTAGAATTACAAAAATGAAAACAAAAGAATATTCACTTGAAATCGGCGGTAAAACTTTAACAGCCGAATTCAATGACTTAGCAGATCAGACCAATGGTGCAGTAATTTTACGTTATGGTAATACTGTAGTGTTAGCAACAGCAGTTATGGGAAAAGAACCAAAAGATGGTGACTTTTTTCCTTTAACAGTAGATTATGAGGAAAGATTTTATGCTACTGGAAAAATTCTTGGATCTAGATTTATGCGAAGGGAAGGAAGGCCTTCAACAGAAGCAATCCTTTCTGGACGTATTGTTGATCGCACCATTAGACCAATTTTCAATCAGAAAATGCGTCATGAGGTGCAAGTTGTATTAACAACTCTTTCAATTGACCAAGATGATCCTGATGTAGTATCCGTTATTGCTGCTTCATTAGCGTTGGGTGTTTCCGATATACCTTGGGATGGACCAGTTTCAGCAGTACGTATTGGTAAAAATAGTAGTTGGCTTATCAATCCAGATTTCAAAGCACGCGAAGAAGCTAATGTGACATTAGATATGATAGCTTGTGGTAAAGACGGTATGATCAATATGATAGAAGTAGCAAGTAAAGAAGTAGATGAGGATGTAGTTAACGAAGCATTATCTAAAGCTTCTGAAGCTATAGAACAAATACAAGTTTGGCAGAAAAAAGTTATAGCTGATATAGGGAAAAAGAAAACCGTTGTTGCTTTACCAGAAGCCACTCCTGGAACACAAGAATTATTTGATACAGAAATTGCACCAAAACTTAAAGAATATGTTTTCAGCGGTCCTGGAAAAAAGAAATTGGAAGAAATTACTGATAGCTGGCTGAAATTATTTAAAGAGAAAATGCCAGAAGGTGACATAAATATGGCTTTAGAAACATTTGAAGAAGCTGTAAATGATCTTCTACACTCCGAAGCCATCGATAACGATAAACGCCCTGACGGAAGAACTATGGATGAGATACGTCCATTATTTGCTAAAGCTGGTGGTATATCACCAATACTTCATGGTAGCGGTACATTCTATCGTGGAGGAACGCACGTTCTTTCACTACTTACATTAGGTTCACCTGGAGATGCACTCATAATTGATGGTCTAACTGTACAAGAAAATAAAAGATTCATGCACCATTATAACTTCCCACCATTTTCAACTGGCGAGACCGGTAAAATGGGTGGAACAAATAGACGTATGATCGGTCATGGCGCATTAGCAGAAAAAGCTTTGCTACCAGTTATCCCGGAAAAAGATAAATTCCCATATACCATTCGTCTTGTTTCTGAAGCATTAGCTTCAAACGGTTCAACCTCTATGGGATCTGTTTGCGGATCTACAATAGCACTCATGGATGGAGGTGTTCCAATAAAAGCTCCCGTTGCAGGTATTGCTTCTGGACTCATGATGCGTAGTCCAAAAGAATACAAAGTGCTTACCGATATTCAAGGTCCAGAAGATCATCATGGTGACATGGATTTCAAAGTTGCTGGTACAAGAAATGGTATTACAGCAGTACAAATGGATGTAAAAGTAGGTGGAATTCCATTGAAAATACTTACTGAAGCATTTGTAAAAGCTAAAAATGCCAGATTTACTATCCTTGATGTTATAGAAAAAGAAATTCCTGCACCTCGCGCAAATATTTCTCCAAACGCTCCAGAAATTATTGTTATGAAAATAAAGCCAGAACAAATTGGTTTAGTTATTGGTACTGGCGGTAAAACTATCAATGAAATCCGTGACGTTACACTTGTTGATGATATCACCATAGAAGATGACGGGTCTGTATTTATCACAGGTAAAAACGAAACTGCACAGAAGGCTAAAGAGATTATCTATAATATGACTCGTGAATATTTACCAGGTGAAAAATTTGAAGGTGAAGTTGTTCGCCTTATGGACTTTGGTGCATTTGTAAAAATTGGTCCAAATGCTGAAGGTTTAGTACATGTCTCTGAAATTGCTCCATTCCGCGTTGAAAGAGTTGAGACTTATCTGAAAGAAGGAGATAAAGTACCAGTAGCTGTTAAAGAAGTTGATGATAAAGGCAGACTTAATTTATCAATTAAATCTGCAAATCCTGATTTCTTCACTAAAAGGGAAGAATCTCCAAAACCAAGACAAGATTTTAAAAAGAGATATTAATCATTCTTGCTCAAATAAGAAAAAACACTATCTTTTTAGTAGATAAAAGATAGTGTTCTGCGCTATAATGTTATCCAAATGGATGAAGATGAAATCTCTCAATTCTCGGAGCCTAGAAACACTACTACAAATAAAGATGTAGAGTCTACTACAGACATATCTCCACAAGATTCAGGCACAGCTAGCGGAAGTGTTTTTGATATTACACCAGATCTAAATATCTCCCCTATAAAAAAAGAGGAGGTACAAGAAAAGGCCGACATAATCAAAATTGTAAACCAGCCGATAAAAAAAACTCCTTCTACACCTTCTCCCACTACTCCACCATTAAACACTCCTCCAAAAATTACACCGAGCCAACCTATTACAAAAACACCCATAAATTCTCCTCTACAACAAGACCTACAATCGATTATTGCTTCAATTACACCAACACCACCTAATAATAGTGTTCCAACAAAACCTACTAATTCTGCACAACAAAATACAGCTACATCAGTCAATATTCCTACCAGTCCTACACAACAAATAGTTACACCGATTAATATACCCACTAAACCCGTAGAGCAAGTAGATACGGTAACTAGTACACCCAATAATCCAATACAGCAAACGAATACACCGATCAACGTACCAGCAAGTCCTGCAACACAAGCAACTACATCAGCAAGTTCTAATGTAAGACCCTTACGTACATACGAGGGAGATTTTGCGAGAGTTATGTCTCAAAATAATATATCAAAGGCCTCAATAATTATAGCGGAAAGTAAGAAAAATGAAGGTGTTGAAAGTATAAAAAATTCAGATACCAATCCTGAAAAAATATCGCATTCTATGAAAAATCTGCTCATTTCTCTTCTAAGCCTTATACTTATAGGTGGCGGAACAGTTGCGGCATATTATTTATACTCATTAAGTCCACTAGCGCCCGTAACCTCTACAGAACCACAAGTAGAGATTAATCAATTACCATCTTCTTTGGTACCAAAAGATTGGCAGGCTACTATAGTAGTTGATAATTTACTTCCTGAAGCAATTATTTCTAGAATTAAGGCCGAAATCATAAAACCACAAAAAAATGACAGCATTAAAGAAATTGTCTTCGTAAAAACTAAAAATGATAAAAAAGTACAACTTAATTCATCAGAAATGGTTGCTCTTATGGGTATTAAGGCACCAAATATTCTCTTACGATCTCTTGCGTCTACATGGATGCTTGGAGTATATACAGATCCGAATGGGCAAAAAAATGTTTTTGTAATCGTAACAAACAACTTCTTCCAAAATGCTTTTGCAGGTATGCTTCAATGGGAAAATTCAATGGCTGAAGATTTCCGTTCATACTTGAAAACACCAAGATATGTCAGCAAAGAGGTTAACCCAATAATCGCGACTACGACAAAAACAACAGTATTCGCATCATCAACTCCAGAGACTTCTATTCAAGAAATAATAAAGGAGGCAAATCTACAACAAGATACTGGCGAATCTGTCTACTTTTCTTTACGTGGACAATTTATAGATCGAATTATAAAGAATAAAGATATACGAGAATTCATAACTGCAGATGAAGAAGTCCTATTTCTTTACTCATTTATCAATAGTGATACATTAATAATAGCTGAAAATGAAAACGTACTAAATGAAGTTATTACACGACTTGAAAATCAGTCTTTCTTGAGATAGAATGTTGTTATGAATACAAAAGATATCCAATACTTTAAAGAGAAACTTTTATCAGAAAAAAAAGAGCTTGAAGCCGATCTTACTGAAGTTGGACAAAAAAATCCATCTAACGCTCAGGGTTGGGAAGCAACTTCAACAAACATAGAAGTAGATACTGCTGATGAGAACGAAGTAGCTGATAAATTTGAAGAATACGAGGGTAATAGTGGTATATTGAAACAATTAGAAAATCAACTTACTGAAGTAAATTCCGCTCTTGAACGTATAACAAATGGAACATACGGTAATTGTGAAGTTTGTGGTAAACCTATTGAAAGAGAGCGCCTGGAAGCAAATCCTTCATCTAAAATATCAATAAAACACGCTCACTAGTTTGATTAGAGACAATCTTTATCAAATCTTTATCACTTCTTTATCAGGATTTTATCTTGCTTTGATAGAATGCCTGAATGAGCATTGCAAAAGCATATAGTGCACAACTTATAGGGCTTAATTCCGAAATAATAACTGTTGAAGTAGACATTTCTAATGGTCTCAATGCTTTTTCTGTAGTTGGACTAGGTGATCGCGCTGTAGAAGAGGCGAAGGATCGCATTTCTGCGGCAATAAAGAATAGTGGCTATGTTTCACCAAAACAAAAGAATCAAAAAGTAGTAATTTCTCTAGCTCCAGCCGACATAAGAAAAGAAGGACCATCATTTGATCTCGCTATGGCAATAGCATATTTAACTGCCGCCAAAGAAATTGAATTTGATCCGTGTAGAAAATTGTTTTTAGGAGAACTTTCTTTGGAAGGAAACGTACGTAGAGTTTCTGGATTATTACCAATCTTATGCCAAGCTTCATCTCATGGTTACACTCAAGTATTTATTCCTAATGAAAACAGGGAAGAAGCTTCTTTGGCCAGAAACATTACTATTTACCCTGTTTCATCGTTACAAGAAGTTATTTCTCATTTAATGCACTGCGAGCAGATAATACCTCTTGAAACTGGTGAAAACATCTTAAAATCATCATCTTCTACTTCATATTTAGAAACAGATATGAGTACGATACGAGGTAATGAAACGACAAAACGTGGTCTAGAGATTGCCGCCGCAGGAGCACATAACATTATTATGTGTGGACCTCCAGGAACAGGTAAAACCATGCTAGCCCAATGCTTTTCTTCTATACTTCCTCCACTCTCTTATGAACAATCTGTAGAAGTAACTAGTATACATTCAGTTGCACAAGTTCTTAAACAAGGTCTTGTGACTATCCCACCATTTCGTGCACCACATCATACAGCTTCATATCCTTCTATTATTGGCGGGGGTAGTTTTCCAAAACCTGGGGAAATTACTCTGGCTCATCGTGGTGTATTATTTATGGATGAATTTCCTGAATTTGATAGAAGTGTCATAGAAGCATTGCGCCAACCTTTAGAAGACCGTTTTATCACTATTTCACGTGCTCGAGGAGTAATAACATTCCCAGCACAATGTATTTTGATCGCCTCCATGAATCCTTGCCCGTGCGGTAAAGGTAAAGAAAACGGTTGCACCTGTTCTGAACATATTATTTCATCATACAGACGTAAAATATCTGGACCGATTATAGATCGTTTGGATATCTGGCTTAATATAAATAAGATAGATTACGCTAAACTAGCGGCAAAAACTGCAACATCAGAAACTTCTGCTGTTATAAGAGAACGTGTTATTTCCGCAAGAAATATTCAACTTAAGAGATACTGTAAATTCAACATATCATCGGTCAATAAGCAGTCCGGTAGAAACGAACAAAAATATTTTAATGCTGAAATGAGCGCTCAAGACATAGAAAAAATGGTAATAATGTGTGATACAGCCAGATCTCTTCTTACTTTATCTGCAGAAAAATTTGGACTATCCGGTAGAGCATTCCATCGTGTAATAAAAGTGGCACAAACGATAGCTGATTTATCAAAAAAAGATATGATCCTCAAAGAACATATCTTGGAAGCACTTCAATACAGGCAAAAATTAAATTAATTACACGTGCCTACAGCAAAATTTTTCGCTCCACGAATTTCAAAGTGTGTATGAGGTCCTGTGGTAAGCCCGGTCATACCAATATATCCAATTATCTGACCTTTAGAAACTTGTGAACCTGCAGATACAGCACTCTTGGACATGTGCGCATACAATGTTTGGGTCCCGTTTGCGTGTGATATAACCACAAAATTACCATAACCACCGTTGTATGCTCCATTTGATTTACTAATTATAACTATACCAGCGGCAGCTGCACGTAATGGTGTCCCTACTGGTGCCGCAAAATCTAAAGCATTACGACCATGCAAAGTTTGACTCAATCTAGCACCGATAACTGGACAACTGTAATAACCAGGATATGAAGGCAAACTAGCAATATCGCCAATAAGTGGTTCATAAGGAGCAACTTTTATTCTACCTTTAACAGTAGATTGATCGACTATTGGAACAAATTCAGCGTTTGGAATTATAAGTGTTTGCCCTACACTCAATGCTGACGATTGAGGAAGATCATTGTAACTATATATATCTGTCACATCAGCACTATATTTCTTAGCAATACCTTGCACTGTATCGCCTTTTTTCACTACATGAGAAATACCCGTAACAGGAAGAATAACAAGGGTTTGCCCAACTCGCAAAACAGACCTACTGGTAAGATTGTTTGCCCATAAAACAGTATTTACGGAAACGCGAAACATTTTAGCTACACCAGAAATTGTATCTCCTTGTTGAACAAGGTATGTGCTTATCTGTGTATTGGAAGTATCTTCACCGTTAACACCTATGGCCGCCAAATCAGCTACTAACATTTCACCATCATCAATAGGAGTCGTATCAGATAAAATATCCGACATTGAAATTACGTTGGCATGTGCCTGTAAGACATTTATATTTTGTGAATTTACAACAGAAGCAGTCTGATTTATTTTTGCTGAAGCTTGTTCACTATTGAAAATAGAAGACATAAAAGAAACAAGACCGGCATTAGCGGTCTTTCCAAATACAAGCAATGATAAAGATAAAAATGCGACCATTAAAATGGCCCACTTTCCACTATATTTTGTTTCTTTTTTTGTTTGTAATTTCATAACGAATATTTTCATTCTGCAAGTCCAACCATTGCTGTATTTCTATCATTCAACGTTATTCGCCTTAATATAAAAGGGCTTTACTGAGCCATATTTATATATTATATCTTAAAGCGACTTATCCAGAGTAGCAGGCGTATATTTATTGTCAATGAAAGATATACACAGCTTATTAAATTGCTATTGTGTCAAAAACTGTTGGAATATATTTTACTATTTTAAATACCACGTAATCATGTTGAGACTTGGTAACAAAACTCCTTTTGTAGTACTTGCAAGGTCGCCACACTCATATTTTAAGCTTATGTGTTCTTCACTTTCTTATCTAGAGGACATGGATTGGCCAATGAGTGTGTCTCAAATCGCATTGCAAGTACTACAAAAGGAGTTTTGTCACCAAGTCTCAGCAATTCAAACTTATTCATTAAACACTTTGCACTTTACGTTTTGCACTGTAGACTACTTCAATGCCAACATTAAATGACGCCCAGCAACGCGCTGTAGAGACTACTGAAGGTCCGGTTTTGATAGTAGCTGGAGCTGGGGCTGGAAAAACTAGAGTTATCACACATAGAATAATGAATTTGATAGAAAAAGGTGTGTCGCCTCGTTCTATTCTTGCTATTACTTTCACAAACAAGGCGGCAAAAGAGATGCGAGAACGTGTTGATATGCTTCTAACAGAAAATGCTGGTTTAAATTTACCGGTTTCCATGAGAGAAAGACCATTTGTCAGTACTTTTCATGCACTTGGAGTACATATAATTCGTGAGAATGCGGAAATACTAGGATTAACTAGACATTTCACTATATTTGATAAAAGTGATTCACGACGAGCAATCAAAGAAGCGCTGTTGGCATCATCAATAGATCCAAAAAAGTTTGAACCGGGAACTATATTAAATATGATTTCAAAAGCAAAGGGAGAGGGAATTAGTTATAACGAATATCGTGATCGTGCCAAGGGTTACACTGAAGAAATGACTGCACAGGTCTGGGAAAAATACGACGCTATATTAGCAAAAGAGAAAGCTTTGGATTTTGATGATTTACTCCTAAAAACCGCTAATTTGCTTGGTAAAAATGAAGCTATCAGGAGTCATTACAGCGCCATATGGAAATATATACACGTTGATGAATATCAGGATACGAATCGAGTACAATACAAAATATCTAGATATTTAGCAGAAGCACATCATAATATTTGTGTGGTTGGTGATGCTGATCAAAATATTTATAGTTGGCGCGGAGCTACAATAGAAAATATTCTTAATTTTGAAAAAGATTATCCAGAAGCTGTTGTAATTACTTTGGAAAAAAACTATCGATCAACAAAAACTATTCTGGCCGCCGCGAATAATGTGATAGAAAAAAATCGTATGCGCAAAAAGAAAACTCTGTACACCGACAATGAACATGGAGAAAAAATTTCTCTTAATGTTTCTTATACCGAGGTTGATGAGGCAAGAAATGTCGCTGACACTGTACGTACAATCATAGAATCTGGCACATCAGCTAGAAATATCGCCATATTATATCGCGCAAATTTTCAATCTAGAGTACTAGAAGAATTATTTATTAAAAAAAATATACCATATCAGTTGGTTGGTGTAAGATTCTTTGAGAGAAAAGAAATTAAAGATGTGCTTTCTTATATTCATGCCGCCTTAAATCATGATTCATGGAGTGACATCAGTCGTATCATCAATGTTCCGACACGTGGTATTGGTAAAGCAACAATAGCAAAGATTATGTCTGGTCAAGAAAAAGAACTTCCTCCAGCCATGAAAATAAAAATAGCTAACTTTTGGAAACTACTTGATGATATAAAAAATGAAATTATAGAAAAAAAGCCATCTGAAGTTATTAAGTTTATTCTTCAAGAAACTGGAATAGAAAAATTACTTCGTGAAGGGGATAGTGAAGATGAGGAACGATTGTTAAATATCCGCGAACTAGTTACTGTAGCGGCACAATATGATGATCAATCTCAAGAAACCTTAAACAAAGAAAACTTGTCTAAAGAGGCCTCACTTCAAAGAACATCTGGCATTGAAAAATTCCTAGAAAACGCCGCATTAGCAACAGATCAGGACGATTTACAAAAAGATCAAAACGCTGTAAAACTTATGACTGTTCATGCATCAAAAGGTCTTGAATTTGATTATGTTTTTATTACTGGACTAGAACAAGATTTGTTTCCATTCAAACATGTAGATGAGGCAGGTATAGACGATGCGGAAGAGGAAGAAGAGCGACGTCTTTTTTATGTTGCCTTAACTCGTGCCAAAAAAAGAGTATATTTAAGTAATTCAATAATTCGTACAGTCTATGGAGCACAAAGAGTCAATATTCCATCAGAATTTATTGATGATATAGAAAAAACCCTCATTGAAGAACAGGTTCCACAAAAACCTAGTGGGGCAAAAGCAATATTTATTGACTTTTAATTATATAATTCAAAAAATGAAGTTATTACCAAAAAAATCACTAGGCCAACACTTTTTAACATCTAAACATGTTCTGGAACAGATTATTTCATCTGCAAATATTCAAAAAAATGAAACCATACTTGAAATAGGTCCTGGTACTGGTATTTTAACTGAGGCTTTACTTCAAACTGGCGCGAAAATTATTGCTGTAGAAAAAGATGATCGCGCACAAATATTTTTAAAAATAAAGTTTGATAAAGAAATCCGCACCGGACAACTAAATCTTATTCATGGAGATATTTTAGATGAAAAATTATTAAATTGTCCTCCGTCAGCTGACGGAGTTAAATCAACTAATAGTTCTCCGTCACATAATGGAGTGGAATTATCTAATTACAATTACGCCATCGTAGCTAATATCCCGTATTACATAACTGGAGCTATTCTTCAAAAGTTTCTTGAACAAGAACCTAGACCAAATCGTATGGTATTGCTTGTACAAAAGGAAGTAGCAGAGAGGATTGTGGCTAAAAACACCTCAGAATCAGACAAAAATGGTAAAGAAAGTATTCTTTCAATATCAGTAAAAGCTTTTGGAATACCTAGAATTATAGCCAAAGTTTCAAAAGGAGCCTTCTCGCCACCACCAACGGTTGATTCCGCTATACTTTCAATAACTGATATATCAAAAAAACACTTTACTGATAAAAACGTTGAGATACCTAGGTTTTTTGACATAGTTAGAGCTGGTTTCGCACATAAACGTAAATTTGCCATACGAAATCTAGAAACCATTATTCCACCAGAAAAACTTGAAATAATTTGGCAGAAATTACAATTGAATCCTAAAATTAGAGCTGAGGATGTTTCCTTGGAACAATGGCTAGAAATATGTGAATAACTTTACAGCTCTTGTACCTTGAAATCTGCTATAATTATTCAGGTTTTATGTCTACATCCTACCCGCGAAAACAAACCGCTTTTATTTTACTTATTTGTATCATTGCTGTTACAGCTGTAGCCTTTTATGTCCATAACACTAGTGTCAAAAATGAGCCTTTAAATATTCAACCCGCTATTGTAAATACTGATGAAAAACAGGATGAAACAATTGTAGTAAATACTGATTGGAAAAAGACATTTTTTGATATCGGTACAAGTACAGGATCTTTCAAAACTCCAGCAAAAGCAACGAAAACACCTACTATAGAAAAAAACCTAACCCCTACGGATATTTTAGGGATGAGTTTCTTTAGTAAATACGTAGAATTACGTCAACTAGGTTTAAACAATGATCCACAAGCTATAGATGCTTTCTCAAGTCAGATCATTGCAGACAGTATGGCAAATATAGCTAAGCCAAAAGTATATTCTTCAAAAGATATACAGATTATCTCCGCCGAAAATAATATCGTTGTAGTAAAATCATATGCCGAGACTCTTATGAATATATTTAAATTAGGTATGCCTGAAAAAAATGAAGCTGAAATAGCCATGAATGCTTTTGAAAAAGGGGATATGACTTTACTAAAAGATATTGATCCTATAATTCTCGGTTACCAATCTACATTGAATAGACTTATTTCTACCCCAGTTCCACAACCAATCGCACAATATCATTTAGACCTTTTAAATGCCTTAAGTTTACAGATGTTCAATGCCAAATCTTTGCGCAATTCAGAAACAGACCCTGTTACTGCATTAGCGGCTGTAAGTATGGAAGTTAAAAGTCTCCAAGCTATTTCAGAAGCTATCGCCGGTATGCAAAATTATTTCACGACTTCAGGAATAGTATTTGTGTTACCAGTTTCTGGATCAATTTTGCAAAGTAAATAAACCTAAAAATATGTATAAAAAAATATTTATATTCATAAGGAAACCACTAGCTGTATTGTTAATCATAGGATTTTTCTTACCATTGTTTCCACAAAAAACTTATGCAATCCTTGGTGCAGGAGACACAGTGGTAGTAGTTGGTGATGTAAGTCCTACGGGTATTAACAATTTTATAAACTTGCAGATGGATAATCTCAAGAGTTTCGTTCTAGACCGCCTGGCAACTCTTATGGCCAAACAAATTCTCCATAAAATGACTGTAGATGTTGTAAATTGGATCAATAATGGTTTTGAAGGTAGTCCAGCGTTTCTAACAAATCCTGAAGCTTTCTTTCTAGACGCAGCTGATCAGGTAACTGGAGCATTCTTGGCTACTAATGGACCACTTTCGGCATTGTGTGAACCTTTTAATATAGACATTAGATTATCATTGGCTTTAAGCCAGTCACAATTACTCAGTAAAAGATACGATTGTACATTAGGTAGGATTATTGAGGCACAAAAAAATGGCCCTAACGTTACTATTAACGGACAAGTCGTAAGATCTGCTCAAGGTTCTTCAATGGGTGGATTTCTTGGCGGAGATTTCAATCAAGGTGGTTGGCCAGCATTCATTGCTTTAACTACTGAACCTCAGAACAATCCTTACGGAGCAATGTTGCAAGCGCGAGCAGACTTACAAGCACAATTGAATTCGCGTCAAAATACTATCCGTGCTGACTTGCAAATGGGTAGTGGATTTATGTCATGGCAAAGCTGTAAAGATATACCTGGAGGTACTATAGATCCGAATGATTCGTACCAAGTATCAGAGGCTGATAACATTGTAGGCAACGACCCTAGTATTAAAATAAAAAATAATAAAAACGGTACTGTCACATATCAAACTTGTGAGACACAAACCCCTGGTTCAGTTATAGCTGGAACTTTGCAAACCAACTTGAATGTCCCTGTAGTTGAACTTGAATTAGCCGACGATATCAATGCCATCGTTAATGCTCTAATGAATCAAATGGTCACTACTATGCTTTCTTCTGGTCTAAAAGCGATGAGCGGTGGTGGATCTGGTGGAAAAACTTCATACACTCAACAAGTTATTGACGATATTAATTCCGGTAAATCAGCCAAGAGTGAAGTGTCTAATATAAAAGCTTCTATTGTTCCAGCTATAGACAGTGTTAAAAATTATAAGAGTATCTATGATCAGGCTGTTGATGTTATAACAGATACAAAGAATCGTTATCTCACAGCTAAATCTTGTATAACAAGTAAGTATGGTAATTCTACTCAAGTATCAACACTTGATATAGATAACGCAATTAAAACAAATGTAGACCCTATGTTAAGTGAACTAAAATCTAAGCAAGCAGAAGCAGCCGCCGATCTAAAACAACTTGAAGATATATCAAAAGAAATTTCTTCAAATACTTCTGCAGATAAAATACAAACTCAAATACAAAAATACTCAGACTTCGTGCAAAAAGGTGGTATGAATAATCAAGCAAAAATTGATGCCGCCAATGCCGCTTTGGTTAATGCACAAGCTAGAGCACAATTGTTAAACACAGAAGCTGCAAGATTCCAATATTCCTGTACTACACAATACCAACAGTACTAGTAAACATTAGCGCATGAAGAAATATATCCCACACATTTTAATTGCACTGCTAATCATCACAGTTGTGATGGGATTTCCGATGCATGTGACACAAGCAAACGTAGTTACTAAATTTCTTGGGGGGCTAGTAGTTGATACTATATGGGACACTCTCAACTACGTAGCTTCTTTCGTTACATGGCTAGCCCTCTCAATAACATCGTGGTTCCTTGTCATTACAGGACTACTTCTTAATGTATCAATCACTACTACATTACATATCAAAGATTTCGTTGATAAAACGGAAGCAGTTTATACCATCTGGAAAACAATACGTGATATTTCCGGTTTATTCATTATCTTCGCATTACTCTATGCCGCAATACAACTCATTCTAGGAATTACCAAACAAAGTTTTGGAGCACTTATAAAAAACATTGTGATCGCTGGTATTTTAATAAACTTCAGTTTCTTTTTAACAAGTATGGCAATAGATGCTTCAAATATTGTTTCTTTGGCAATATACAATTCTATGATACCAAAAGCCGCTGAACAGTATAAAAATGGTCTAAGAGACACTCAAAGTATTGTTAAAGCGTCTGCTATCGATAGTTCTATGGGAATATCAAACATCTTCATGAATGCTCTCAAAATACAAAAAAACTTTGATCCATCAATAACTAACCTTAATCCTGAAAAAACACAAAAATCTCAATCGCCTATAAAAACCGTACTTACCGGAATTACAGGAATAATTATCATGTTCACAACTGGGTTAAGTTTCTTGTTTGCATCATTAGCCTTTATTATCAGATTAGTTATACTCATTTTCCTTCTAGCTTTTTCTCCAGTTTGGTTTGCCTCCGCAATAATACCTCAACTCAGTGAATATGCAAAAAAATGGTGGGATATATTAAAAGGCCAACTTTTGTTTATGCCTATCTACTTACTCCTTATGTACGCCGCCTTATCTGTTATTAACAGTACAACAGTTTTTGATTATAGCGCCGCCGCAAAAATGACAGATGTACCAATAGAATACATAACCTTTGCCATCAACGCGGCCTTTATGATAATCCTGCTTAACGTTCCTCTCATAGCCGCCCTCAAATTCGGAGCTGGAGGTGGAGTTTTGGATAGTTTCGGTAAAAGTATAAATGCATTTGGAACTTGGAGGAAGATTGGTGGATTTGCTGGAACAAATACATTAGGACGGGCTGCTTCAACGATTGATAAGAATCTATCAAATACAAAAATTGGTAACTCTGCTCCTATGAGAAGTTTACGTTCAGCTACCATAGGCGCTGTTGCTAGTGGTAAATATGGAGGTAGTAGTTCTTGGAAAGAGTACGGGGATACTAAGAAAGATATTATTAAGAAAGGAAATGAAATTGATAGACGTAATGAATTTAATAATGTATTGGAAAATGTTAGAAATGGATCAATACTTATTACAGACCCAGCATTCAAAACCGCTATAGAAAAAATGAATACAAAACAAAGACTTGAATTAGGTAAAAAGAATTTGAAGGATGTAAATATAGTTAAATACCTTACGGATGATGATTTTGAAGCAATCAAAAAATCTGAAGAGCTCAGTGACGAAGACAAGAAAGATATTTCTAATGTACGTAAAGCCGCATTGCGTGATGCTGTTAATAGCAATCAAATTGACATAGTCAAACATATGGTTGAAAACATGAGCGGAAAAGATCTAATGAAAATTGATTCAGCCACACTTACTAATGCTTTGGTTATTAAACAGCTAAAATCATCGCAACTAAAGACAATGGAAGAAGAAGGTTTAGACAGTACTATCAAGAGAAATATTGGCGGGCAAATTGACGCGTTAGGTGCAGCAAACCACAAGGCATATGGTTTCGTTAGAAATAACGCAGCGGCTTGGATATAAAAATAAAAAAATGGATAACGAAATTTCAAATCAAATAAAAGACTTCGCTAAATCAGCTGAAATTTATGGTATCTGCGAAAAGATTGGTGCGGATTTTGGTCTTCTTATTGATCAAATAAGTGAACTTGATTCTGAAATTAGAGGGGTATTACTTGGAATAAATAAATCTTCAGATTTCACAGATCATATTATTGAAAAATTGGAAATAGAGGAAAAAGTTGCTAAACAAATAACTCAGAAAGTTAATGATCAGATATTTAAAATATTAAGAGAAAATATTCAAGGTAATAATTCTACAGCTTCATCTCCTACAACCACCTTCACTCAAGCACAACAAGACCTCTCTGCTATTGAGCAAGCGGGAGGATTCACTATAGAAAAAGAGAAAATTGAAAAGCCTGAGGATTTAGAAAACGATGATGTAACCGAAGCTGATAGGAACAAAATCTTATCTGGTATTGAAGATAAGCCTTCCGTTATCCAAGAATCGGAAATACAAAGGCATGAAACGTTTACCGAGCCTTTAGTTGATCAATTATTAAGCAGTCCATCTACACGATCGGAGCAGATAGTTATACGAAAGGAAGAGATAAAGAAAGAACCATCAGCACCGGCTAATTTACCAATAGGTGATACTACAGCAAAGACCCCATCAATTCCATTATCAGAAGCAATCCCGTTAAAACCTAAAGGTCCTGATGTATATAGAGAGTCGTTTTAATATAGTTCGTAGAGAGAATGAGGACGTGAGATAAAAAAGACGCTATAATGTAAACAATGCGCTTCCAAGTTCCCCAATTCATAGAGGTTGAAGATAAGATATTTGGTCCTTTGACCTTAAAACAATTCATCTACCTAGCTGGAGGGGGAGGGCTTTCATTCTTAGTTTATATGTTATTAGATAGTTTCCTTCTGTCTGCCATACCAATTGTCATTATCATGGCCATATCCACAGCATTCGCTTTCTATAAAATAAACAACAAGTCATTCGTAAACATGGTTGAGTATGCTTTTAAATATTATTTTGGAAATAAATTATATATTTGGAAAAAAACAGAAAATATACAAGCCCAAACCAATCAAGCTCCTAATAAAAACTATGCTTCCATCCTTGTACCAAAGATTTCTGATAGCAAGCTTAAGGATTTAACATGGAGTTTGGACATTAAAGAAAGTGTGTACTCAAACAAAAATCAAAAATAAATTATTATGGCCACCAAATCACAAACAACTCAAGACTTTGTACCCATTCAAGAAATCCGTGATGGAGTAATAATCCTGAAAAGCGGAGGTTTGCGTACTATAATACTCGCATCATCATTAAACTTCGCTCTGAAATCCCAGGACGAACAAAGTTCTATCCTTATGCAATTCCAGAATTTCTTAAATTCTCTAGATTTTTCCATTCAGATATTCATTCAATCTAAAAAACTAGATATACGCCCATACATAGCCCTATTAGAGGATCGTTACAAAGAACAAGCATCAGAGTTAATGAAAATACAGGTGCGTGAATACATAGAATTTATTAGAACTTTCGTAGAAAGCACTAATATAATGTCAAAAAGTTTCTTCGTAGTTATCCCTTATGACCCAGCTATTATAAGTAGTGGTAAAAATCCTATTTCCAATTTCTTCCCAGGTAAAAATAAAGGTGCAACAACAACAGAAACAGTTGATAATCAATTCCAAGAGAACCGTAGTCAACTTGAACAACGTGTTGCTGTAGTAGAACAAGGATTGGTACGTTGTGGTATTCGTGCCGCTGAATTGGGCACAGAAGAAGTAGTTGAGTTGTACTATAAATTATTCAATCCAGGAGATACTGAAAAGCCTATTCAAATTACATAAAAACCATGTTATTTTTAAACAAATTATTCGGTAAAAAAGAAAAATCTCCAATTGTTTCCATCATGCCTGAGGAAATTTATCAGGCTGGTGTACTAGAACTAAAAGATGTCATCGCCCCTTCAGCTTTAAAGATTAGTCCAAAAGAATTAAATCTTGGAGAAAAAGTTGGTCGTACATTTTTCGTTATTTCATATCCACGTTTCCTTGATGAAAGTTGGTTCGCACCTATTATAAATCTAGATAAGGTATTTAATGTCTCTATTTTCATACATCCAGTAGATACAGCCAAGATTCTTCGTCATTTCCAAAAGAAAGTCGCTGAAGTACAAAGCCAGATAAATAGAAGGGAAGAAAAGGGATTAGTACGTGATCCTGCCCTAGATACCGCCTATCAAGATCTAGAAACTCTACGTGATCAATTAATGCAAGCACAGGAACACCTTTTTGATGTTGGTGTATATATAACTCTATTTGCAGATTCCGATAGTGAATTGGATAAATTAGAATCAGAAATAAAATCAATACTAGAATCCAAACTTGTTTATGTTAAACCAGCTCTTTTCCAACAAGAACAAGGATTCAAGAGTGTTCTACCGGTAGGAGATGACTTATTAGCTGTACATTCAAAACTTAATTCATCACCATTATCATCACTATTTCCATTCGTTTCTTTTGATCTTACATCTGACAAAGGTATTCTTTATGGTATAAACCGTCACAATTCATCTCTGGTCCTTTTTGACCGCTTCCTTTTGGAAAACTACAATTCTGTTACATTCGCTGTAGCTGGCGCAGGTAAATCTTACTGTACTAAACTAGAAATACTACGTACACTCATGTTTGATACTGACGTTATCGTTATTGATCCAGAAAAAGAATATGAATATATGTCAGAAGCAACTGGAGGTAAGTATTTCAACATTTCCTTAAATTCAGAACATCATATCAATCCTTTTGACTTACCAATACCAAGAGAAGATGAATCAGCATCTGATGTTTTACGATCAAATATTATCAATCTTGTAGGACTTTTCCGTATTATGTTAGGAGGATTAACACAAGAGGAAGACGCTATTATTGATCGCGCCATTACAGAAACATATGCATTAAAGGATATTACTCCAGAATCAAATTTCCGAAGCATTGAACCTCCATTATTATCAGATTTTGAACTTGTTCTTGCTGGAATGGAAGGCGCTGATTCTCTAGTACAAAGATTGAGTAAATATACAAAAGGAACTTGGGCTGGTTTTATCAATCGCCCTTCAAACGTTGATATCAATAAAAAATTCGTAGTGTTTTCATTACGTGATATGGAAGATGAGTTAAAACCAGTAGCTATGTACATAGTTACACACTATATATGGACTGCTATCCGCAAAAATTTAAAGAAACGCTTACTTGTTATTGATGAAGCTTGGTGGATGATGAAATCAGAAGATACGGCTTCATTCCTATTCAGTTTGGCAAAAAGAGGAAGAAAGTATTTCCTTGGATTGGCAACAATTACACAGGATGTAGATGACTTTTTGAAATCTCCTTATGGTCTACCGATACTTACGAACTCTTCTATTCAAATATTACTGAAACAATCGCCAACAATAATTGATCACATTCAAAAAACATTTAACTTAACAGATGAAGAAAAATACTTACTACTAGAATCTAATGTGGGGGAAGGTATGTTCTTCGTGGGAATGAAACACGTGGCTATCAAAATTGTTGGTTCATATACAGAAGATCAAATCGTTACTACTAATCCTGCACAAATCATGCAAATTGCCCAAGCGAAAAAAGAATTAGAGGCTGCTGGGCAATAAGTTACTTGAAGTTGAGTTTGGTGAGTGTGGCTGTTGCAACACTTGCAAGGTCGCCACACTCATATTTTAAGCTTATGTGTTCTTCACTTTCTTATCTAGAGAACATAGATTGGCCAATGAGTGTGGCTCAAATCGCATTGCAAGTGTTGCAACAGCCACACTCACCAAACTCAACTTCAATCCTGCTATAATTAAGTAATGGAAGAAGAAAAGTCTTTAAATCAAAAAGCGCGTCAACAACAAGAACTTAAAAAAATGGCCTCTGGTTTGTTGAGTGGCAAAAAATCTCGTATTAGTAATATGGCGGCAATATTTTTGATTGTCATAGCCCTTATTGCTGATTTACTTACAATAATACCTTTTGTTGGTACATTAGTCGGCCCATTATTTTGGGCGTGTATTGCTTTGTATTTATGGCAAATTGGTTGTGGTTTTTTAAATCCTCGCAGGCTTATCACTGGATTAATATCTACGATTGGAGAGGTTATGCCAGCCATACAAGAACTACCTCTTATATTCGTAGGAATAGTTTTGATAATACTCATGGTTAGACTAGAAGATAAAACCAGTGCTTCAATTATGAAAAAAGTTCCCAATAACTCTGGCAGAAAACCCCTAAATCAAGCTGGGACACGCCAACCAAATGGAAATATGAGTATGTCTGAATCTTCACAGCCAGCAAACATAAATGGTATCCGTCCACCGAACGGGGGATTGGTGAACTAGCTCGTTTCTACATTCATGATACCGATAAAAACCTGCAAGCAGTAACTGTGGATAACGGTTTTCTGTGATTTGCGATTCTTGTATACTA